>DASUAR010000272.1:0-3934 GCA_035763685.1 Actinocrinis sp.
CGACCGCGGCACCGGTCGGCCCCGCGACGACTGGGAGCAGGCGGGTCCCGAGCAGAGCATGCGCAGCTATGACCGGTACGAGGTCGAAGCCCACCTCGACGAACTCGAGGCGCACCTTGATCGGGTGCGCACCGAGCGCGATGAGGCGATCGCGCATGGCGAGGATCTCGGGTACCAGGTCGAGGTGCTGCGTTCGAAGCTGCACGAGCTGCGCCGCAACGGCACCACGCCCAACTACGGCAACATCTCCGGCCAGGTCGACCAGATGCTGCGCAGCGCGCAGGCACAGGCCGATCAGGTGCGGGCGCAGGCGCAGCAGGAGGCGCAGCGCTTCCAGGCCGACTTCGAGCAGCGGCGCCGGTCCCTCGAAGCCGAGCTGGCCGACCGCAGGCAGCGCGGCGAGGCCGAGGTCAACGAGACCGTGGCCTGGGCCGAGCGGGTGCGCAACGAGACCGAGCAGATGCGCCGTCAGGCCACCGAGCAGGCCCGCGCGCAGATCGAGTCGGAACTGCGCCAGTTGCGCGAGCAGGCCGCGAACGAGGTGCGCCAGGCGCAGGAGTACGCGCAGCAGATGCGCGCCTCCCTTCAGGCCGAGGCGCAGCAGACCGCGACGGCGGCGCGCACCCACGCGGACCAGATCGTGGCGAAGGCCGACGCTGAGGCGCAGCGGCTGCTGCAGGAGGCGCAGGGGACGGCCGAGGCGGCCACGGCCCGCGCGGCCAAGCACGAGCGCGACGCCTCGGAGCAGGCCAGCTCCGCCTCGACCAGCGCCCAGAAGCTGATGACGATGGCCCAGACCGAGGCCCAGCGGGTCAGGTCCGAGGCCACCACGCTGGCCGAGCAGCTCAAGACCGACTCCGAGGCCGAGGCGGGCCGGGTCAAGGCGGAGGCCGCGGCGAAGGCGGCGCAGACCGTCGCCGAGGCCACCGCGGCCGCCAATGCCCAGCGCGAGGCCGCGGCGCAGCGGGTGGCCGAGGCGGAGCAGCAGGCCGCGCAGACCCTGGAGAAGGCCGCGGCGACCGCGGAGAAGCTGATCTCGGACGCCACCGAGCAGACCAGGCAGCACGACGAGAGCGTGCGGGCCGAGGTCGCGGCGTTGCGCGAAGAAGCCGATTCGCTGCACAGCGAGGCCAAGCGGCTGCACGAGGAGGCCGCCGGCGCGCACGGTGTCGCCACTGAGGCGGCCCGGAAGATCACCGACGCGGCGCAAGCGGCGGCTCGCGAACATCAGGCCGCGGTCGAGGCCGAGGCGGCGAAGCTGCGTCAGGACGCCGCCGACGACGCCGAGCGGCTACGTGGCGAGGCGACGAGCATCCGGGACGACGCCGCGGCAGCCGCGGAGCGGCTGCTCGCCGAGACCACGTCGCAAGCTGACGAGTTGCGCGCGGCCGCTCAGGCGCATTCGGATCGGGTGCGGGACGAGGCCGACCAGGTCAAGGCTCAGGCGGATCAGGCGGCGGAGAAGACCCGCCTGCAGAGCCTGGCCGAGGCCGAGAAGACCATTGGCCAGGCGCGTACCCAGGCCGAGGAGACCGTCGCGCAGGCTCGGGCGGAGGCCGAGGCGGAACTTGGCCGGGCACGGACCGCCGCGGAGGAGATGCGGGCTCGCACCCGCATCGAAACCGAGGAGCTGAAGGGCCGGGCGCTCGCCGACGCTCGGGAAACCGCGGAGCGGGCGGCGGCGGAGGCGCAGCAGGTCAAGGCGCAGGCCACCGCGGCCGCTGAGGAGATCGCCGCGCGCGCCGCGAACGAGGCCGACAAGGTGCGCGCACAGGCCGCCACCGACGCCGAGAAGCTGCGGCTGGACACCGAGGCCGGCGTCGAGGCGATGCGCAACGCGGCGCGGGCCGAGATCGGTCAGCTCAGGCAGAAGAGCGAGGCGCGGATCGCCGAACTCGAGGCCGCGGCGCAGCGGGAAGCCGACGCGGCGCGGGAGGCGGCCCGGACCGAGGCCGAGCGGATCGTGGGCGAGGCGAAGGCCGCGGGCTCGAAGTCCGTGGCCGAGGCGAACGCGCACGCCGAGTCGGTGCGCAAGACGGTCGAGGGCCTGATCGAGAAGGCCGAGCAGGAGGCGGCGGCCACTCGGGCCGAGTCCGAGTCCGCGGCGCTCTCGCTGCGTCAGCAGGCTGAGAAGGCGCTGGTGGACGCGCGGGCGGACGCCGAGCGGCTGCTGGCCGAGGCCCGGGAGGACGCCGCGCGGCAGCGCTCCGACGCCGAGGCCGACGCGAGCCGGATCCGCGCCGACGCCGCGGAGCTCGCCGCGAAGGCGAAGGCCGCCGCGCAGAAGCTCACCGACGACACCGCCGCGCAGACCGCGCAGGCGATCCGGGCCGCAAAGGACGACGTGGCCGCGATCCGCTCCAGCGCCGACGGCGTGCTCGACGGAGCGAAGGCGGAAGCCGGCGCGCTGCTGGCCGAGGCGCGCACGAAGGCCGACGCGATGCTCACCGCCGGCCGCAGCGAGTCCGAGCGGGTGCGCACCGAGGCCGCCGACGTCGCACAGCGGCTGCGGGATGAGGCGTCGGCGATTGCCGAGCAGGCGCGCAAGGACGCGGCGGAGCGGCTGGCGAAGGCGGCCCGGGAAGCGGACGCGCTGGTGGCGGCCGCCCGCGAGGAAGCCGGAAAGCTGGCGCACAGCTCGAAGGACCAGGCCGAGCAACTGGTCGCCAAGGCCCGCGCGGAGGCCGATTCGATCACCGGCAGGGCGCGGGCCGAGGTGGACCGCATCCGTACCGCGGCCCAGGGCGTGACCGAGAAGGCACAGTCCGACGCGCGCGCAGCGACGTCGGCGGCGCAGGCGGAGGCCGCCCGGATCCGGTCCGACGCGACGTCCCAGGCCGAACGCGCCCGCGCGGCGGCGGCCGCCGAGGCCGACCAGACCACGAGCGCCGCGCGCAAGCAGGCCTCTGAGACGCTGCAGAGCGCGGCGAAGCGTGCCGACGAACTGGTCACCGAGGCGCGAAACCAGCTGCAGAAGGCGACCACCGAGGCGACGAAGATCACCGCTGACGCCCAGTCAGGCGCGGACGCGCTGCGCACGAAGGTCGCCGAGCAGGTCGCCACGGCGCAACGCGAGGCGCAGCGGGTGCGCAGCGAGGCGGCGCGCGAGGCCGAGACGATGAAGTCGTCGGCGGAGAAGGCCGCGGAGACGATCGTGACCCGGGCCAGGGACAAGGCCGAGACGCTCAAGGGCGAGGCGCGGCGCGAGGTCGAGACGCTGCAGATCCGCCGCGAGGAGATCAAGGCGGAGATGAGCCGGGTGCAGGGCGTGCTCGACGCGCTGGCCGGGCCGATCGTCAAGCCGCAAACGCCGCCGGCCAAGCCGAAGTCGACTGAAGACGCGGCCCGGTGAGCGAGCGGCACGAGGGGCGCGCCGGTCGAGGTGAGGCTCCGGGAACACGCCGCCGCACCGTGTCGTGCACACAAGCACCAAATCAGGGCTCGTTGCATCACATACGCATCACGAGCGATGTGCCGATCGGAGCCGTTCACAGAAAAACCGTGGCGATGCCTGCCGATCCGACTCGCACAGCGGTTAGGGTGATGACGCTTAGAGTGACCGAGGATTGGAGGCCGGATCACCGAGCGAGTCGAAGGCCATCGGCACGCGAGCCCGGCCCCCGGTCCTCGATCACTCTAAGCTGCCACCCCATCGGGCGATGGCTACGAAGAATCCGGCTGAGCCGGCCCGGCGCCTGCCGGAAACGTGCCAGGATTCCACTGGAATCCGCGCGATCCCGGCCCGGCGGACCGCGCCGCGGCGCCGCAGACCGCTGACGCAGACCCCAGCACTGCCCCACCGACCTCGACGGTCATCAGGAGATTGAAGAAGATGAGCGAGACCACATCGCCCCTCGGTCTGGAGATCGTTCGCAAGGGTTACGACATCCCGCAGACGAACGAACGGATCACGAAGCTCACCGCCGAGCGCGAC
>DASUAR010000273.1:0-13084 GCA_035763685.1 Actinocrinis sp.
GGAGTTCGGCTTCGACTCGGTGGCGATCGACCGCTACCCGCAGGTCGAGCGGATCGACCACGTGCACCACGCGGGCAACTCCTCGCAGATCGTGGACGGCGCGGCGGCGGTGCTGATCGGCAGCCGCGAGGCGGGGCGCCGGCTCGGCCTGAAGCCGCGGGCCCGGATCGTGGCCACCGCGTCGGTCGGCACCGAGCCGACGATCATGCTCACCGGCCCGGCGCCGTCCGCGCGCAAGGCGCTGGACCGGGCCGGTCTCGCGGTGGACGACATCGACCTGTTCGAGGTGAACGAGGCGTTCGCCGCGGTGGTGATGAAGTTCTGCCGGGATCTCGGCGTGGACGAGGACCGGGTCAACGTGAACGGCGGCGCGATCGCGCTCGGGCATCCGCTCGGCGCGACCGGGGCGATCATCCTGGGCACTTTGCTAGACGAGCTGGAGCGCCGCGACCTGCGGCGGGGGCTGGCGACGCTTTGCGTCGGCGGCGGCATGGGCGTGGCGACGATCATCGAGCGGGTGTGACGTGACTGAGAACAACGCGGGCAACACTGAGCCTGGTAGTGCGGGGCAGGGCGGGGCGGGCATCCGCTACTCCCGCGACGCCGAGGACATCGTCACCCTGACGATCGATCAGGACGGCCCGGTCAACGTGATGGGCGCCGGGTTCCGCGCGGACTTCGGCACGGTCGTGCAACGGCTGGAGGCGGAGCGCGACTCGATCCGCGGTGTGATCGTAACCTCGGCGAAGAAGACCTTCTTCGCCGGGGCCGACCTGCGCGAGCTGGTGCGGATCACGAAGGCGGACGCCGCGGCGTTCGCGCGCGAGGTCGAGTCGGTGAAGTCGCTGCAGCGGCGACTGGAACGGCTCGGCCGCCCGGTCGTGGCGGCCGTCAACGGCAGCGCGCTCGGCGGCGGCCTCGAGATCGCGCTGGCCTGCCACCACCGCGTGGTGCTCGACCGCGACGATGTGCGGCTGGGCTTTCCGGAGGTCACGCTCGGACTGATCCCGGGAGCCGGCGGCGTGGTGCGGACCGTGCGGCTGATGGGTGTTCAGGCGGCGCTCCCGCTGATCGCCGAGGGCAAGCAGCTGCGTCCTGCGGCGGCGCTGAAGGCCGGATGGGCCGACGAGCTGGCGTCAGACCTCGACGACCTGCTCGCGAAGGCGCGCGCGTGGGTCCTGGCCAACCCGGATGCCAAGCAGCCGTGGGACGCCAAGCCCGGAGCCGTCGGGGTCAAGGATCTCAAGCCGATGGATCCGAACTCCTACAGCCTGCTGGCCGCGGCGACCGGGGCTCTGCGCAAGGAGACACACGGCACGATGCCCGCGCCGGAGAAGGCGCTGGCCGTGATCGTCGAGGGCGCGCTGCTCGACTTCGACACCGCGCTCGAGGTCGAGGGCCGGTACTTCACCGAGCTGGCCACCGGGCAGATCGCGAAGAACCTGATCGGCACGTTCTTCTTCCAACTGAACGAGATCAAGGCCGGCGGCTCGCGGCCGTCCGGCCAGGAGAGGCACCGCACCGCGAAGGTGGCCGTCCTCGGCGCCGGGATGATGGGCGCGGGCATCGCGCAGGTCACCGCCGTCGCAGGCATCGAGGTCGTGCTCAAGGACGTCAGCGCCGAGGCCGCCGAGAAGGGTAAGGCGACGGTCGCGAAGCAGCTCGACGCGCAGGTGGCCAGGGGCCGGCTGACCGAGGAGCAGCGCGACGCCGTGCTCTCGCGCATCACGACCACCGCCGGCTACGCCGACCTCGACGGCTGCGATCTGGTCATCGAGGCCGTATTCGAGAATCGCTCGGTGAAGAACGAGGTCAACGCGGCCGCCGAGGCCGCCGCGCGCCCGGACGCGGTGATCGCGTCGAACACCTCCACGCTGCCGATCACCGGCCTGGCCGAGGCGGTGGCGGACCAGGGCCGCTTCATCGGGCTGCACTTCTTCTCGCCGGTGCCGAAGATGAAGCTGGTCGAGATCATCCGCGGCGCGAAGACCTCGGACGCGACGCTGGCGCGCGCGTACGACTACGTGCTGCAGATCGGCAAGACGCCGATCGTGGTCAACGACTCGCGCGGCTTCTACACCTCACGCACGTTCGGCACGTACATCAGCGAGGGCGTCAGGCTGCTGGCCGAGGGCGTGCACCCGGCGCTGATCGAGAACGTGGCGAAGCGGGCCGGCCTGCCGGTCGGCCCGCTGGCCGTGCACGACGAGGTGAGCTTGAGCCTCTCGCTCAAGGTGCGCGACCAGACTCTCGCCGACCTGGCTGAAGCCGCACCGAGCGCTGAGGCGGCGGCCAGGATCAAGGAACTGGAGAACGACCCGGCGTTCCGGATCATCGAGGAGCTCGTTCGCGACCTCGACCGGCCCGGCAAGGCCGGTGGCGCGGGGTTCTACGACTATCCGGCGGACGGGCCGAAGCGCCTGTGGCCCGGCCTCACCGAGCGCTACGGCCGGCCGGACGGCGGCGGGGTGAGCGAGCAGGACCTGCGCGACCGGCTGTTGTTCATCCAGTCGCTGGAGACGATCCGCTGCCTGGAAGAGAACGTGCTCACCTCCATCCGGGACGCGAATCTGGGCTCGATCTTCGGCATCGGTTTCCCGGCGTGGACCGGCGGCACGGCCCAGTTCGTCAACGCGTACGGCATCGAGGAGTTCACCGCGCGCGCCGACTATCTGGCCGATCTGTACGGCGAGCGGTTCCGTCCGCCGCGGCTGCTGCGCGAGAAGGCCGCGCGCCGCGAGGCGTTCTAACCGGCCGCGCACCCTCTAATTTCCGGTGGACGGCGCAGCGTCGGGCTGATGGACTGCCTGCATGACGACGATCAACGACAAGGCAGAGCAGTTCCAGGCGCTGCACCGGCGCGGCGAGCCGGTGATCCTGGCGAACGCCTGGGATGTGGCCAGCGCGTGCGTGGTGCAGGACGCGGGAGCGAAAGCGGTCGCGACGACCAGCGCCGGGGTGGCGTGGAGCCTGGGCGCCCCGGACGGCGACCGGCTCGACCGCGCGAGCGCGCTGGCCCTGATCGCTCGAGTGGCGCGGGCGGTACGCGTACCCGTGACCGCCGATATCGAGGAGGGCTTCGGCGCGACGCCCGCGGAGGTCGCCGAGACGATCCGCGGCGTGCTGGCGGCGGGCGCCGTGGGCGTCAACATCGAGGACTCGCTTCACGTGCCCGGCGAGGGCGGCTCGCTGCGTGCCGTCGAGGATCAGGCGGAGCGGATCGCGGCGGCGCGACAGGCGGCCGAGTCGGCCGGCGTGCGGCTGTTCATCAACGCCCGCCTCGACACGTACCTGCGGTCTGTGGGAGATGAGGACGGACGGCTGGCCGCGACGCTGGCGCGTGCTGCGCAGTACGTGGCCGCGGGAGCGAGCGGCGTGTTCGTGCCCGGAGTCGTCGACCCGAAGACCGTGTCAGCGCTCGTGGACGGCATCGACGCCCCGCTCAACGTGCTGACCGGCCCCGGCGCTCCCCCGATCCCGCAACTCGCCGCGCTCGGCGTCGCGCGGATCAGTCTCGGCTCGTCGATCGCCTCGGCCGCCTACGGGCTCGTACAGCGGGCGGCCCGTGAAGCTTTCACGGCGGGGACGTACCAGACAATCGGCGAACCGCTCGGTTACGCGACGCTCAACGACCTCATCGCGCAGAGCGTGCGCGAGAGCTAAGCGCAGGTCAGCGCAGGCGCTTCGTGGATTTGACGTGAGGCGCGGGCCGATCAGAAGAAGGCATGACCGCGCACTGCCTGCCGGGTGGCGCGCTGCAGAGTGCGGCTGCGGCGCACCACCCGGCCATGCCCGGTCGGCGGGGACCGCGGTACGGTGCGGTCCGCAGGCCGTTGAGGCTCGCGATGTGCGGATCGTGGCCTCCACTCGGGTAGTGGATGCAGTGGATTCTGCTGGGCGAAATTCCGTCAAGTTTTCGAACATTTCGGAATCTCGCTCGAATGTTATCGCCGATTCACGGTGTGCCACAAGAGGCGCGCGCGGGGCTCGCGTTGCGGGGCGGGCGGTTCCGCTCGGGTGCATTGGCGTTACCATGCCTGCCATGAGCCCAGCAGAGGTCACGTCCCAGCAGGGGGGACCGTCCGGCGACGGTGCGGCGACCCTCGCGGAGATCGCCCGCGCGGCGGGAGTCTCGACTCCGACAGTTTCGAAAGTGCTCAACGGACGCGCCGACGTAGCGCCGTCCACGCGGGTGCGCGTGGAGGAGCTGCTTCGCCAGCACGGTTACAGCCGCCGGCGCGGCAGCGGACAGCCCTCGGCGTTGCTGGACCTGGTCTTCCACGAGCTGGAAAGCCCGTGGGCGATGGAGGTCATCCGCGGGGTGGAGAACGTGGCCCGCGACACCGGCCTGCATGTGGTGCTCTCCGAATCAGCCGGCCGGCTCAGTCCCGGTCAGACCTGGGTCGACGGGGTGCTGGCGCGGCGGCCGACCGGCGTGATCCTGGTGCTCAGCAATCTGGACCCGGGCCAGCGCGCCCAGCTGACCAGCCGCGACATCCCGTTCGTGGTGATGGACCCGGCGGGCGACCCCGGCGAGGACGTGCCGTCGGTCGGCGCGACCAACTGGCACGGCGGGTTGGCGGCGACCCGGCACCTGATCGAACTCGGTCACAAGCGCATCGGCGTGATCGGCGGCCCCGGCCGGATGATGTGCAGCCGGGCCAGGATCGACGGTTATCGCGCCGCCATGGACACCGCCGGACTGCCGATCGACCCGCAGCTGATCCGGGAAGGCGACTTCCACCACGAGTCCGGCTACTCGCTCGGCCTCGAGCTGCTGCGGATGCGCGACCGGCCGACCGCCATCTTCACCGGCAACGACCTGCAAGCGCTCGGCCTGTATGAGGCGGCGCGCGAGCTGGGCCTGGTCATCCCGCGCGATCTGAGCGTCGTCGGCTTCGACGACCTGCCGATCACCCGGTGGATAGGGCCGCCGCTGACCACGGTGCGCCAGCCGCTGACCGAGATGGCCGAGGCGGCGGCGCGCCTGGTGATCGACCTGAGCCGTGGCAAGCGGCCGAACGCGCTGCGGGCGGATCTGGCCACTCGGCTGGTGGAGCGCAGCAGCACGGCGCCGCCGCCGGGGGCGTGAGCAGCAGTCCATTCGAATAAGTTAAGGAAACTTTCGAACAAAGTTACTGCGTCGTCGAGCGTTCCGCGGAGCGCTCAGTCACCAAGAAACGCCGCGGCTCGCTTGCCCCAGGTGAGCACGTCCGAGTAGTCCGGGGAGATGTGCAACCGGGAGTTCGGCAGCAGCTTGCGCAGCGTTTCAGCGGTCGAGACCGGGTGCCCGTGATCGCCGGCCCAGGTGAGGATCAGCGTCGGGTGTGTCAGGGTGCGCAGAATCTCGGGGTCCGGTAGGTCCGACGCCGCCGAGCCGCGCATGACGTGCGGATAAAGCCGCTCGGAGATCGAAGACGGCGGCAGCGGCGTGGGGCTATCGGCGTGCACCGGAGGCGGCGGCACGTCCTTGGTCACCTCGAGGAAGAACTCCAGGCCCCGGCTCTCGACCACGTCGGCGATCGCTCGATTCGCCTCAGCCAGCGGGACTCTGGTGTCCCACGCGGTCGGCGGGATGACGAACACCAGGCGGCCGAAGCGCTCCGGCCGTTCGAGCGCCGCGTAGATCAGGGTGCCGCAGCCCATGGACGCCCCCATCACGTCCACCGGGTCCGGACCGGCCACCCGATCGAGCACGGCCAGCAAGTCGCCGGCGAGATGCGACCAGAGGTAGTCGGTGAATTGGGGGCGGCCGGTGGAATCGCCGTGGCCCCGCGCGTCATAGCGGATCAGGCGACGGCCCGAGGCGATGATCGGCGACCAGTCGTTCAGCGTGTAGAGCCGCTCGTTCACGCGGGAGGAACTCAGGCCGTGCGCGTAGACCACGGGACGGCCTTGGCCGGCCTCGTCGTAGGCGAGCACTGCTTCGCCCAAATCCAGCGTTCGCGGCCTGGGCTCCGGTATCTGGCTCATGGTCCTCACAATCAGCTGGGGCACGTTTTCGATTGTCTCTGCCTTGGCTGTCTCTGCCTTGATTGTCTCCGCCTCGCTTGCTTCCGCGGCGATTGTTCCCCGCCCGGGTGGACCGAGTCGCGCGCGGCGCGCAGACTGGACGAGTGCCTGAGCTTCCGGAAGTCACCGCGCTGGCCGCGTTCCTGACCGAACGCGCGAGCGGGCTCGCGGTCCAGCGCATCGACGTGGCCGCGTTCTCCGCGCTCAAGACCTTCGACCCACCGATCTCCGCGCTGACCGGCACTACCGTGCGCGGAGCCGAGCGGCGCGGCAAGTTCCTGGCGGTCAAGCTCGACGAGATGTACCTCGCCTGCCATCTGTCCCGCGGCGGCTGGTTGCATTGGCGCGACGAGCTGCCCGCCGCGCCCGCGAAGCCCGGCCGAGGGCCGCTCGCGCTGCGGGTGCATCTCGACGGCGGCTGCGGCTGGGACCTGACCGAGGCCGGCACGCAGAAGCGGCTGGCGGTGTACGTGGTGCCGGATCTGATGGAGGTTCCGGGTATCGCACGGCTGGGTTCTGACGCGCTCGACCCGCAGCTGGACGTCGCCGCGCTGGCCGGGTTGCTGGCCGATCGGCGCAAGCAGATCAAGGGTCTGCTGACCGAACAGACCACGATCGCTGGGATCGGCAACGCGTACAGCGACGAGATCCTGCACACGGCGAAGTTCTCTCCGTTCAAGCTGGCGTCGAGCTTCACGCCGGAGGAGGTCGAGACGCTGCACGCGGCGATCCGCACCGTGCTCACCGACGCGGTCGAGCGCTCGGTCGGGCAGCGCGCCGCGACGCTCAAGGAGGAGAAGAAGACCGGGCTGCGGGTGCATCGGCGCACCGGCGAGGCCTGTCCCGTGTGCGGGGACACCATCCGCGAGGTCAGTTTCTCCGATTCCGCATTGCAGTACTGCCCGACCTGCCAGACCGGAGGGGTTGCGCTGGCCGACCGGCGGATGTCGAAGTTCGGCGTTCGGACCTGATCCGTCCGGTCGCGATAAACCGCTCGCCCCGGCGGATTGCCGAGTGAGAGCGGGCTCGGCGAAACCGTCGGGGCGAGAATTGCAGGGCTCGGAACACATCTGTTACCGCGTCAGGTGCTGCGGCTCTAGACGAGGCTGCGGCAGGAGCACCAGCCGACGGCTACCTGCCGGTCCGACTGGGTCAGTTCGACGCGAACGCGTACCGAACCGTCCGCCTCAGTGCCCTCGGTGATGGCACGTACCGCAGTCGGCTCACTCAGTTCGACGTAACGTTCGAATGTGGCCCTGAGTCGAACCATCGCGGTGCGTTGCGGATAGAGCATGCAGTGCGCGGCCTGGCGCATCGCTTCGATCAGCGCCATGCCGGGCACGTGGTCGACCGGGTGATCGAACAGCACGGGGTGTGTGGTGTCGCACCTGAGCAGCCAGGTGTCTTCGGCGTCGGTGCGGCTGAGCACGACATCGGCGCGTGCGTCTTTCCCGACGAGAGCCGGCGATACCGGCTCTGGTAGCGGGCCCGGCTCGGTCGGCGGCGAGACGGCCCCCGCGCCGCCACGCAGTCTGCGGTACGCAGCCGGCGAAATGCACTGTAGTTCGCCCCGGCCGATCCCCACCGGCTCGAGTTCCAGGCCCCGGCGCAGCACCGTGGTGATGGTGAACCCGACCAGCACGTCCTTGCGGAGACGTACGTCCGCGCAGCTGGCCGACAGGATGAGGTTCGTCGGCGTGCCGGCGCAGGAAAGGCCCGCCGCCGTCACGTCGTAGCTGAGGTTGCGCATCAGCGCCGCGTGAGCGAGCGGCACCTTGTAGCCGAGATGGCTGATGAGCAGCCCGGCCTGACGGACCGTCTCGGCGAACAACAGCGGATCGTGGACACCGCGCGCGGTGCGGTAGAAGCTGTGACCGCGCGGCCACTGCGCGGCGAGCAGGAACGTGTCCGGCCTGTCGTCTTCGGCGAATCCGGTGAGCAGCACTTCGGCGACCGAGGCGCGGTGCACGAAGCGGCGCGGAACCGGCTGTTCGAAGAAGTCCGACCGAGCGGCGGCGGCAGAGCCGGCCACGGCGTGCGTGGCCGGGTGCGCAGTGGTTTCGGCGGTGGCGGTGGAGGAAACGGTGTGCGTCGAGCCTGGTGCCGGTTTGTGCGCGTCTTGCAGTGAACCGATCATTGCAGGAGCCCTCCCCGAGGACGCCCTGGCTGGCGTCGATACCAAACAAACCTACCAGTAGGATTGTTTAGTAGGCAAGGGTCGAGTTTGCCGTCACCAGGCCTGGTCGTAAGCGGGCAAAGCAGGCTATCGTCTGTAGGAGCAGGCAGTTCTCCGCGAGGCGTTACAGGGACGACTCCCGGGTGATACCGTCTGTGTGGTTTTAGTTCCATTCGAACCAGCGCAAAGGCCGGGGTCGTCATGGCACAGCAGGAACGAGCGGTACGTACGCGTGAGGCGGTTGTTCGGGCCGCTGCCGAAGCATTCGCCGACGCCGGATTCCTGGCGACCAGCATGGCCGACATCTTCGCCCGCGCCGGGGTCACCAAGGGGGCGCTCTACTTCCACTTCACCTCGAAGGAAGAGCTGGCCTTCGCCATCATCGACGCCGAGGAGCAGGCCGCCGGCGAGCTGATCGAAAGCGTGATGTCGACCGACAGCCCGCCGCTGCAGAAGCTCATCGACATCTCCTTCCGCTGGGCGCACCTGATTCAGAGCAACCCGATCGTGCAGGCCGGGTTGCGGATGATCATCGAGCAGGGCACCTACAGCCGGCCGATGCCGTTGCCGTACAACGCGTGGCAGGAGCTGTCCGCGCAGCTGCTGACGCAGGCTCAGGAGCGCGGCGAGCTGGAGCGGTCGGTGGACGTGCGCAGCATGGCGGAGTTCATCGTCTCCTCGTTCACCGGGGCGCAGATCGTCTCGCAGGTGGTCTCCGGTCACAAGGACCTGGTTCAGCGGGTGGAGCGGATGTGGCAGCTGCTGCTCAAGGGCATTCTGCCGCCGGGCAATCCGATCGTGTTCTTTCCACGTTTTGAATCATGATCCTGGTCACGGGGGCCTCGGGGACGGTCGGCGCGGCGGTGGCGCGCCGGCTCGCGGCGGCTGGATTCGCGCTGCGGCTGGTCGCGCGGGATCCGCGCCGGATCGCAGTGCGCGGATTCGGCATCGAGGCGGCCGGGGCGGACTTCTCGGATCCGGACACGCTCGCGACGGCGTTTCGCGGGGCCGAGCGGGCGTTCATCGCGACCAGTGACCCGTTGCGGCCGCAGCAGGATGAGAACCTGCTGGCCGCGGCGGCGCTGGCCGGCGTGAAGCAGGTGGTGCGGCTCTCCGCGCTGATGGTGACCGATCCGGGCGCCGACGATCTGATCACCCGATGGCACCGCGAATGCGAGCAGCGGCTGGAAGCCTCGGGGCTGGCGTGGACGTTCGTGCGGCCGCGCTCCTTCATGTCGAACACGCTCGGCTGGGCGCGGTCGCTGGCGGGCGGCGTGGTGCGCGCTCCGTACGGTTCGGCGCGGGTCGCGTGCGTGGACCCGCGGGACGTGGCCGAGGTGGCTGTCAGGGCCCTGACCGAGCCGGGACACGAGGGCCGGGCCTACCCGGTGACGGGTCCGGCGGCGATCAGCAGCGCCGAGCAGGCTCAGCAGCTCGCTGAGACGCTCGGGCGGCCGATCCGGTTCGAGGAGATCTCGGTGGATGAGGCGCACCGGGCCCTGATGGAGCGTTACCCGGGACCGGTCGCTGATGCGCTCGCGCAGCACTTGCACCGGCGCGGCGCACACGCGAAGTGCCAGGTCGAGCAGACCGTCGAGCGCGTCACCGGGCGTCCGGCGACCTGCTTTCGGATGTGGGCACGCGACCATGCGGCGGCGTTCCAGCCGGCCGCGCCATCGCAGATCACTGATCGCTAGGCGACAATCAGCAATCAGCAATCAGTAATCTGCGATGTGAGGCGGAGGCGTAGCGGTCAGGCGGGGTCGGACCCGGTGCCGGAGGGCTCGTACCGATCCGCTTCGCCGGTCTCGGTAAGGCCGGGCAGCAGCAGCCGCCACACCGAGGTGAGCGTGTCCTGCTCGATCAGCTGCGGCGAGCGGCGAAAGAGCAGCTCAAGGCCGGTAAGCACGTAGGCGAGCGCGTCCTTGCCGAGGTTCGGCCGGGTCGGTGCGCTGGAGTCGGACTGCGTGCGCTGCGCGGGCAGCGTGCCCGGATCAGGGCTCGGCAACGCGTCGTCCGGTGCGCCGGGCCCGCGCATCACTTCGTCGACCACGCCGGCCCAGTCCAGGCTCAGCCCGACCCGCTCAGGGTAGAGATCCGCGTCGGTGCCCAGCCGCAGCCCCGCCCGCAACACCTGGTCGTCGGCCAGCCGCCCGACGAGCGCGTGGCTCAGGTCGATCAGGATTTGCAGCGGCAGCTCAGCGTCCTGACGCTGGCGGGCGTCGGCGAGCAGCCAGTGCACCGTGTCCGCGGCCTCGTCGACCACGGCGAGGGCCAGCTCGCGTTTCGAGGCGAAATGGAAGTAGAGCGCTCCCTTGGTCACGGTGGCCTTGCGGGTGATGTCCCCCAGCGGGGCCGTGCTGAAGCCGTCGCGTTCGAAGACCGCGGCGGCGGCGCGGATGATCGCTTCCCGAGTGCGCTCGGCCCGCTCCTGTTTGATCATGTGCTCTCTTCCGGTTCCGCGCCCATCGTCGGACGCGTGCGTACGGACTGCGGCTGCGTAAGAAGCCTGCGTCAATAAACCATACCATCCCAGCGGTTTTTCGGTGCAAGTGGCCACAATGAGCAGATGAGCCGAGTTAGGCTGGGGCTGGCGCGGGCGAACAGCTTGCCCTGGAACGCTAGGCATGCTAAAAACCACATGGATGGTTTTTTTTGGCCGCCGCCGTGGTGGCCGGTTCCTCGGGGACTCGAGGTGGGGATCGTGCAGTTCGCAGTGCTTGGGCCGATGGAGGTCCGCGACGATCAGGTCGACGTCACCCCGCCCGCCGCCATGCCGCGCCGGGTGCTGGCCACCCTGCTGCTGCACGCGGACCAGGTGGTGCCGATCCCGACGCTGATCGAGGAGCTGTGGGACGACGAGCCGCCCCGGCTGGCCAGAAAGACCGTGCAGACCTACGTCTACCAGTTGCGCAAGGCGCTGGCCTGCGGCCCGACCGGCGGGGTGCGGCAGCTGCTGGAGACCAGACCGCAGGGTTACCGGATCCTGCTCGAGCCAGGCGAGCTGGATCTGCGGCTGTTCGAGCAGCGGGCCAGGATCGGTCGCAGCGCACTGGCCTCCGGCGACGTGGGCAACGCGGCCTCCTCGCTGCGCGATGCGCTCTCGGTGTGGCGCGGGGACGCGCTGACCGACCTGGTGCCGGGCCCGGTGCTCTCCGCCGAGGCGAGCCGGCTCGAGGACGCGCGGCGCGGCGTGCTGGAACAGCGGGTCGAGGCAGACCTGCGGCTCGGTCTGCACCGGGAGCTGATCGGCGAGCTCAAAGCCCTGATGATGCGGTACCCCGGACACGAGGAGTTCTGCGCGAAGCTCATGATCGCCGCGTATCGCTCGGGCCGGCGGGACGAGTCGCTGGCCGCGTACGACCGGCTGCGCCGGGTCGTGGTCGAGCAGACCGGCCTGGAGCCCTCGGAGCGGCTGCGCCGGCTTCAGCACGCGGTGCTGGTGGATGCGCCCTCGTTGAGCGCGCCGGAACCCGGCAGCACTCCCCCGCCGCTGCGCGAGCCGCCGGCGGAACTGCCGCCCGGTCCGGAGCGGATCGTCGGCCGTGCCCACGACTTGGCGCTCATCGGCGCCGCGCTGCGCCGCCGGCCGGTGACGACCTCGCCGGGGCTCGTGGTGGTCGCCGGCGCGCAGGGCACCGGAAAGACGGCTACCGCGCTGTTCGCCGCGCATCGGCTGCGCGAGAAGTTCCCCGATGGGCAGTTGTTCGCCGCGCTGCACGCCGATTCGGGCCGGCCGGTCGCTCCGCTCGCGGTGTTGCAGGGTTTCCTGCGTTCGGTTTCCACCGAGGAGCCGCCGGCCGCGCTGGAGGCGGCGGCGCGGCGATTTCGCAGCTGGAGCGCCGATCGCCGGGTGCTGGTGGTGCTGGACGATGCGGCCTCGGCCGCGCAAGTGGTCCCCCTGCTGCCCAATGGCCGGGGATGCAGCACCCTGATCACCAGCCGGCGGCTGCTGCCCGGGCTGCCCGGCGCCTCGATCGTGCGACTGGGGGCACTCGACCCCTGCGACGCCTTCCAGTTCCTTTCGCTGCTCGTCGGCGAGCCGCGGGTGCTGCGCGATCCGGAGGCCGCGCTGGAGTTGACCGAGCTGTGCGGCGGCAATCCGTTCGCGATCCGGGTGGCCGGGGAACGTCTGGCCGCCCGCCCGCTGCTGGGCTTGCCCGAGTTGGCCGAGCGGCTGCGCGCCGAGGAATGGCGGCTGGGCGAGCTGAGCATCGGCTGTCTCGATGTGCGCACCCAACTGCTCGAAGCGGGGCGGCGGCTGGATCGCGACGAACGCAGAGCGCTGCGACTGCTTGCCGGACTCGGCTCGGGCACCTTCGACCTCGCCCAGGCGATGGCGGCGCTCTGCGCGGACGAGCGCACGGCGCGACGCCTGCTCAACAGCCTGATCGACGCGTTCTTGGTTGACGACACGGCGCTGCTCGACGAGAGGGCCGTGATCGAAGACGCGGCCCGGCTCGACGACGCTGCTTCGCGAGGCGAGGACCGGCCGTGGCCGGCGCGCCGATTCCGCTTGCCCGCGCTGCTGCGGCTGGCCTGGTCGGACGTCAAGCCTTCGGAGACCGAAGCGCCGAGATCGCGGCGACGCGGCGTCTTGTGCCGCACCGCGGCAAGGCCGCATCAAAGCCATGCCGTCAGACTGCTGCGTTACTCGTGCATCGCCTGGGGCGTTACCCGCTACGGTTCCGGCTACGGCTCCGGAAAAGACTCCTGACACACCGGCGCTCTGGGGGCTCAACGCGGCGGGACCTGCCAGGTGTCGTTGCCGGTGAGCAGGGTGGTCAGGTTGCCTGGGCCGTGGGTGGTGGTGGCTTGGGTGAGTTGGGCGGTGAGTTGCCGGTCGTAGCTGGGGCGGGTGGTTTGGCGCAGGATCCCGATCACGGTGCCGTCCAG
>DASUAR010000274.1:0-13045 GCA_035763685.1 Actinocrinis sp.
AGGACGCTCCGGCCGCACGCCCAGGCTCGTCGCGCAGTGAACCATCTGCGCCTGGCGGCGCGTGGCGATTCGCCATCACGATCCCCGACAAAGCGGCGGCCGGATCGTTGCCTTGATACATTCCCCAACACCGCCTAGCCGCGGGACCGGGCCATCAACGTTGCCGCAATGGGGCGCCGGCTTGCGGTCTTGCTACTCGATGAACAGGTACACGTCGGTCATGCTGGCGGGCATGAGCACGGTGCCTGTCATGGATTCGGCATCGTCGCCCGCGCCGATGTTCTTCGCGTATGTGAATGCGGAGAAAGTGCCGTCAAAGGTCCACGGTACGGGATCTGGCTGACTCTCGATCTGTTGCTGCCAGAGGTCTGCGGCGCGACTGCTGGCGCGCTGGACGCCGAGTGCACTCATGAAGGTCTGAATCTGTATGGGAGTCGCGGAAAATTTCAGGTAGAACGCGTCTCCACCGTTGAACGCACCCGGATCGAGATAGAACCGCACTGCGCTCGCCGACGGGGGCATGGGTACTTCGTAGTGAGTCAGCGCCCCGTTAAGCGTGGTCGCTCCAGCTACGTATTCAGTGACGCAGCCATGCTGCGCGTAGGCGCGCGAGTCCCGCGGATACGGGCAGACCCCGAGAAAGCCAGTCCCTCCAGCGAAATACGAGATCGTAAGTGCCACGATCGGGGCGAGGAGCGCGGGCGCTACCACATAACGCGCCTTGATTCTCACTCTCGACGAGACGCCGCGAAGTCACATGCAGTTGCGCTAGCTCGGTGGCGAGCGTGCGGTCCGCTCAGCGCCGTAGCGGTGCGGTCCCCGCGGGTGGAGCCGTACCGTTACGCGTCACCTGGCATCAGTCCGCTGTTTTCGAGCCGATCGCCGCGCAGCCCCACACTGTCCAGGGCCCAGAAGGTGTCGGAGTACACGAAGGTGCCCGTCATCCATTCCTCGTACGAGGACAGCTTCGCCACCTGAAACGTGCCGGGCGGGTAGCGCAGTGTCGGCGGTCGAAAACCCGCCTTCGTGGCGTCGGTGAAGCCGAGCTTGTCGTAGTAGTCCAGAGAACCCTCCAGGAACACCAAGGGAAACCCTTGCCTGTCGGCCTCCGCGAGGGCGCGCTCTACGAGCCGAGTGCCAATCCCCTGGCGCTGGTACTGCGGCAGCACGCCCAGGGGCGAGAGCGACAGCACGTCGACGAGCTGGGGCAGGGCGTCCAACCGGCAGGCGCTGAGCATCACGTGGCCGACCACCCGTTCGTCGACGGTGGCGACGAACGACAACGGCGCAATCGTTGTCGCGGCGGCGCGCAGCGCATCGACGAGCGTGGGAACCCGATCGCCGTCGCCGAATGCCCGCGAGTGGACTTCCCGCACAGCCTCGTAGTCTTCGGGCTGTTCTTGCCGGATCACCGGCTCCTCTGGACTGCCTTGAACGACGTCGCCTCGAGTCACGGCGCCAGGCTAGTTATCGAACGGTTCGCGCGCGACGCGATTTGCGGTGGCTGTTATGGCCTCAGGGTCACCCAGCTTGGCCCGTTGAACGGTGCCAGTGAGATCACCTGCTGCGGAGTGCGTAGTCGGTCATCGTCTTCGTACAGCGCCCGTGCCGTGTCAAACGGCACCTGATCCGCCGTCACCTTTGCGACCTCGTCGTACAGCTCGCGGATCGCGTCCGTCATCTCAGCGTCGCTGCCCGCCCCTGCGCCCCAGACGTCCCACAGCAGCGTCTCGACATTGTTGAGCGCCGCGAGATCGAGCCGGACGCTGCCCACTACGAACCACTCGCCGACCAGCGGGCGTTCCGGGCGCCAGTGTCCGAACATCAGCGGGTTCGCTTGCCCCGCGCGGACGGCCTGCCAAGCCGCACCGGCGACCAGAAAGCGGTCGCGTGGCACGTCCATCGGGTCGAAGTCCACCCCCAGCGCGTCGGCCACCACTGGATCGGTCAACTGTGCGTCGGCCATGAGCCAGCCGCCGCGCTCCTGATCCCAATACTCGGTGACGACGTGGTCGCCGTACCGCTCCGGCGACCCGAAGTAGTCGGCGAAGCCGCACCGCAGGCGAGCCGGGATGCCCGCGTGGCGCAGGAATGAGCAGTAGAGCAGCTCGAAATCGCGGCACACTCCGACGAATCGATCGGCGGGCTCTCGTCGCCGCGTCAGGGGCGCGTCATCGCGCTCCACGGTCAATTGGAGGATGTCGTCGAGGTAGCGCGTCTCAGCGTCGTGATGCATCCGCTCGTCCGGGATGGCGAGACCGAACAGCTTGCCCTCCATGCGATGGATCATCAAGTCTCGGGCGATACGGGCAAGCTGCGCTGGATCAACCGGCAGATCGGCGTATCGGTGCGCGAGAGGGCCCGGGTCGGAAAAGGCACTCTGCGTGCGGTAGAAGGCGGCTGCTTGCGGCGCGAGGTGTACGGCGGGCACGGAGGGCACCGCTGGGCCTCCCTAGGTATCGCCCCGGTGCCCGGGTGCGACTACCCGGCGGGGTCAGCGGTACTTTGCCAAAATCTCCGCCGGATTGTCCACGAATCTTGATGGCGCGGGTGTCTCGCGTGTCAGTCAGGCGCGATGACGTCGAGTGCCGCGGTCAGCGTTTGCAGGGCTGTCAGCACCCGCTGAAACTCCTCAATGCCGAGGTGTGCGGCTAGCTTCTCCGCCATCGCCCGGTGCGCTGGGCCGATCCGGGCGATCGCAGCTCGGCCGTCTTCGGTGAGCGCCAGCAGTTTCGCGCGGGCGTGCGCGGGATTCGGCCGGTACTCGGCCAAGCCCTTGTCGACCACCAGGTCGGCGATGCGCTGCACGCTTTGTCGGGTGATGCCCATCGCTCGGGCGATCCCGGCGACCGGCAGCGGTTCACGCACCACCGCGCCGAGGACCTGCCACCAGGCCGCGGTCAGTCCGGCGGGCCGGGCCAGCTTCTCGGAGACCTCCAGAAGCTGGCCGTTGAGGCGGAACACCGTGAGTGCGGTACCGGACAGCAATGGCGCTGGATCAGTCGGCGAGCTAGTCGTCACCGCGCGCTCGCGGCCATCAGTACCGGGAACGCACTCGCGTCGGAGTGCGCGAAGAGGCGGTACCAGGCGTCGAGTACCTCAGGGGTGTACACATCGAGCATCGCCAGCACCTCGCGCGCGAACTCGACCGGATTGGTCGGGCCGGCGGTGATGACGTTGCGGTCGGTGACAGCGGCGGCCTCGCGGTAGTGCGCGCCCCCGGCGTAACCCGACGCGGCCAGGTATGCGGCGACGGCGCCGGTGTGGTCGCGGTCGTCCAGCAGTCCTTCGCGGGCAAGGCCGAAGGTCGCGCCGCAGATCGCCGCGACGGGCACGCCGGCCTCCACGAACTTCCGGGCTACCGCGCCGAACTGCGCGTTGCCGCCGGGAAGGTCCCAGCTGGTGGCCCCAGGAAGGATCAGCATCGCTGAGTCGGCCGGATCCAGTTCGGCGAGCGTCAAGTCCGGCAGGATCCGCATCCCGCCGATCGTCGTCACCGGCTCGCTGGACGCCGCGACCGTCACCACTTCGTATCGGCCTGGCGTGTGCTGGTAGGCGGCCGAGCGAATGTGGGCGATCGCGTAGCCCACCTCCCAGTCGGCGAGCGTGTCGTACAGGGCCACGTGGACTTTCTGTGTTTCGGTCATGGACAGCAATCTGTCAATTGGACAGCTTGCTGTCAATTTGCCGGGCTGCCGAAGTCGAAAGAGGTTTGGCGCCGCGCGGCCGCGCACGCCAGCGGGCGTGTTACTGGTGGTGCCCACGTTGCTGTGCGCGAAGTTCGCCGCCAGGGCTACATCTGTTCACGTCCCCTCGCTACGTTGCGCGAAGCGAAGCGTTCTGCTGAGCGGGCAAGTAGCAGGCTTCAACCGAAGGAACACACGTGTCCAGATTGCGCACCGCCGCCGTCGGCGCGGCGGCCTTGGGCTCGGTCATCGCGCTGAGCAGTTCAGCGTTCGGCCAGACAAGCTCCGGCCGCCCGGCCGCCAATCCCTCGTGGGGTAACACCACGACCCCGATCAAGCACCTGGTGGTCATCTACCAGGAGAACGTCTCCTTCGACCACTACTTCGGCACCTACCCCAAGGCCGCCAACACCTCCGGCCAGCCGTTCCACGCCAAGGGCGGCACGCCCAAGGCCGACACCCTCGCCGACACCAAGGGCGCGGGCGGCACCGGAACGCTGCTGACCAACAACCCGAACAAGGACGCCGCGGGCAAGCAGACCAACCCGCGCCGTCTGGACCCGGCCGACATCAACGACGTTCTGACGTGTGATCAGGACCACGACTACAACGACGAGCAGAAGGCGTTCGACGGCGGGGCGATGGACAAGTTCGTCACCACCGTCGGGACCAGCGGCGGCAAGAGCGGCACCGGCCAACCGTGCAGCGCCGGCGACGTCATGAACTACTACGACGGCAACACGGTCACCGGGCTGTGGAACTACGCTCAGCAGTTCGCGATGAGCGACAACTCCTTCGGCACCACCTTCGGTCCTTCCTCCCCGGGCGCGATCAACGTGGTCTCCGGGGACACCGGCGGCGTCGGCAAGATGATCAACGGTGCGGCGACGGACGGCGACACGGTCAGCGACGGCGTGGGGGGAACGTCGCTGATCTCTGACGCGCAGCCGTACTACGACGACTGCTCGGTTCGCGACGCGGTCACGTTGAACGGCAAGAACGTCGGCGACCTGCTCAACGCGCAGGGCCTGAGCTGGGGCTGGTTCCAGGGCGGCTTCCGCCCGACCACCTCGTTCGCCGCGGCCACCGGCGGCACCCAGCCCACCAGCGTGTTCACGCCGGACCAGTTCAAGGGCAAGTTCGCGCAGGCGCCGGCTTCGGACCAGGGGCTGTGCAACGCGGTGCACCCGGTCGGCGTCGCGCTGGGCGGCGTCGGCGGCACCGCCGCCGGCCCGAACAACTACGGCAACAAGGACGACTACATCCCGCATCACGAGCCGTTCCAGTACTACGCCAGCACCGCGAACCCGCACCACCTGCCGCCGGCCTCGCTCGCCGCGATCGGCACCGACACCCAGACGATCGCCGGCGGCGTGCCGCAGTTCAACACGGCCAACCACCAGTACGACACCAGCGACTTCGACGCGCTCGTGTCCGCGATCTCCCGTGGCTACCTGTCCGCGGACCACCTGCCCGCGGTCAGCTTCCTGAAGGCACCCGGCTACCAGGACGGCCACGCCGGCTACTCGGACCCGTACGACGAGCAGCAGTTCATCGTCAACGAGGTCAACGCGCTCGAGCACACCGCCGACTGGTCCAGCACCGCCGTCGTCGTGGCCTACGACGACTCGGACGGCTTCTACGACCACGTGTTCAGCGGCGTGCACAACCCGTCGAACACTGCGAACGTCCCGAACCCGCCTGGACCGCAGGACTTCCTGAGCGGCACCGGCCTGTGCGGTAACACCACCACCAGCACCCCGCTGGCCGGGCAGAACGGCCGCTGCGGCTACGGCCCGCGCCTCCCGCTGCTGGTGATCTCGCCGTTCGCCAAGCACAACTACATCGACCACACCCTCACGGATCAGAGCAGCGTCCTGAAATTCGTTGAGGACAACTGGCGGCTGCCACGCATCTCAGGCTCCGCCGACGCGATCGCCGGAACGCTCAACCACCTGTTCGACTTCGACGATCGTCGCGGCGACAACCGGACGCTCTTCCTCGACCCCGTTACCGGCCAGCCGGCCGCTTACCGGTACTGACGCGCTGAAGTCCTAGGTTCTTGCGCCCCTTCGTGCCTGTGCGCGGAGGGGCGCAAGCGCGTCGCGGCGCGATCCATGGGTATGGCAAGCGAAGAGGCCGTAGGGATAACGGCGACCCGAACGGTGGGTTAGCATCGAAGCGTCAGACGTCTGACCAGGGAGGGAGCGCCTCGTGGCGTATTCCGTGGAGATCAGCCGGGCCAACCCGACCTGTTTCGTGTTCCTGCTCGACCAGTCCACCTCGATGGAGGATCCCATCGTGGCCGGCGGCGAAGGCACGCCGAAGCGCAAGGCCGACGCGGTGGCGGACGCGCTGAACCGGC
Source organism: Actinocrinis sp. (assembly GCA_035763685.1). Classification (GTDB taxonomy): domain Bacteria; phylum Actinomycetota; class Actinomycetes; order Streptomycetales; family Catenulisporaceae; genus Actinocrinis. The sequence goes on from DASUAR010000274.1 coordinate 6,052, forward strand.
TGCTGTTCGAGCTGTCGCTCAAGTGCGCCAAGGAGGAGGGCGTTCGCGACTACTTCCACGTCGCGGTGCTTGGCTATGGCGCGCGGATCGGTTCTGCGTTCGGCGGTGCGTTGGCTGGGCGTGATCTGGTGCCGCTCAGCCAGGTCGCGGACAATCCGCTGCGAGTGGAGGAGCGCGCGAAGAAGGTGCCGGACGGTGCGGGCGGGCTGGTGGAGACCACGGCGCGTTTCCCGGTGTGGGTTGATCCGGTGGCGAACGGCGGTACCCCGATGACGCAGGCGCTCGGGCAGGCGGCGGCGTTGGTGGAGCGGTGGGTCGGCGAGCGGCCCGGCAGCTTCCCGCCGATCGTGATCAACCTGACCGATGGCGAATCCACCGACGGCGATCCGGCGGAACCGGCCGCCCGGCTACGATCCCTGGCCACCGCCGACGGATCAGTGCTCGTGTTCAATCTGCACGTGAGCGCGGGCCAGGCGGCGCCGATCGTGTTCCCGGCGAGCGAGGCCAATCTCCCGGACGACTTCGCGCGGCTGCTGTTCGGCATGTCGTCGCCGCTGCCGCCGCACATGCTGCGCTACGCGTCGACTCAGGGCATCGCGGTCGGCGAAGGCAGCCGGGGCTTCGTTTTCAACGCGGACATCACCTCCGTTGTCCAGTTCCTCGACATCGGCACTCGCGCGACCGACCTGCGTTGAAGGACGCTGCGTGAAAGACGCCGTGTTGAACTACGCCGTGCTGAGCGAGCCGAAGGCGGGATCAAGTAAGTCAGAGTATGAAGACGCTTGGTCCTGGTCCGGTGGGCGGCCGAGAGCGCGCGGGTCCTCGTCCGAGCGCTGCACCTTCGCGGTGGCCGACGGCGCCTCAGAGAGCATGCTCGCCGGTGCTTGGGCAGGCAGGCTGGCGCGTGCGGTCGGCGCCCTGGCGGGAGAGGACTTGGACGCCGCGGTGTTCGCCGACCGGATCTGCGCGGCGGCGGCGCGATGGCCCGCGTACGTGAACCGATACGTGCGGCGGCGCGCGGGGATTGGCCGGCCGGTGGCCTGGTACGAGGAATCAAAGCTCGAACAGGGCGCGTACGCGACGCTGCTTGGCGTCTCGTTCCACGGCAAGCCGGGACGTGAGTCAGGGTTGAGCGACTCGCGCGGCGGCGGGTGGAGCGCGGCGGCGCTTGGCGACGCCTGCGGGTTTCAGGTGCGTGAAGCGCGGCTCGCGGAGGCGTTCCCGCTCCGGTCTTCAGCCGGTTTCGACACGAGCCCGCACCTGGCCGCGACGCGAGCGCCGGACCGCGAGCTGATCGAGGCGCGAACCGTTGTGCGGCGCGGGACCTGGCTCCCTGGAGATGTGTTCTACCTCGCCACCGATGCCGCCGCGCAGTGGTTCCTGGCCGAGGTCGAGGCGGGCCGGCAGCCGTGGCGGGATATCGACGAGGTCTGCGACGCGAACGCACCCGACGGTACCGGCGACTGGCTCGAGAAGCTCCGAGCGCAGCGGAGCATGCGCAACGACGACGTCACGATCATCCGGTGCCGACTCGGCCGAGACGCAGAACACTGATGGCGGCGTCATCATGAGCACCGTGGTGACCTTTCCGAGTGGTGGCGCGTACGTGGACGCGTTGCAGGACACCAGGCGCTGCTTCGTCGATCCCGAACTCGTCGGCTGCACGATCCGCACCGACCGGTTCGGGCTGCCCCGGCCCATCTCAGGGAACTTCGCCAGCGTCTTCACCGCCGATACCACGACCGGGCGGCGCCTTGCCATCAAGTGCTTTACGCGCGACGTGCCAGACCAGCAGGACCGCTTCCGGGAGATCGAGGCGGCGCTGCGTGACGTCCCGGCACGGTGGAAGGTCGAATTCCGCTATGTCGAGACCGGCGTTCTGGTGCAGGGGAAGCCCTATCCGGTTCTCGTGATGGAGTGGATCGAAGCCAAGCAGCTGATTACCTGGATCGAGGACCGGCTGCGAACCGGCGACCGGGCCGCACTCGGCCGGCTGGCTGACGGCTTCGCGCGGCTGGTCGCGAGCCTGGAGGCGGCCGGACTCGCGCACGGTGACCTGCAGCACGGCAACCTGCTGGTCACCGCGCGCGGGGAACTGAAGCTGATCGACTACGACGGCATGTACGTGCCGGCATTGCGCGACCGGCCCGCGATGGAGCTCGGGCAGCCCAACTACCAGCATCCGCGGCGAGCGGCGAGCGACTACGGGCCCTGGCTCGACCGCTTCTCCGCCCGCGTGATTCACCTGTCTTTGGCCGCGCTCGCCGCCGATCCGACGCTCTGGTACCGCCTGCACAAGCCCGGTGGCGAGTATCTGCTGCTGCAGAAGTACGACCTCGAAGACCCGGCGTCGTCGCCGGCGCTGGCCTCGCTCGGCTCCGTCGGCGCGCAGTTTCGTTCCCGGGCCGAAGACCTGACGGACGCGGTCCGCAAGCCGCTCGACGCGATAGCGCCACTCGACGAGCCAGCGGCCAAGCGAGCGGACAGCACCGCGAAGACGCAGAGCACTGCGACGAACGGCGCGCCGGCTCCAAGCGGTGCGGCGTCGTGGCTCGACGATCACCTACCTCCGCCGACGCCAGTCTTGTTGAGCCGGCCATCGTGGATCGCGCGCGTCGCTTGGTATGCCAGCCTCCTGCTCGTCGGCGTGCTCATCGCCGCTTCCGTGTCCGTGTACGTGTCCGTGTCTGCTGCTTCGTACGCCATGGCAGCCGCGTTGATCGGCGGATCGGTCGCTACCGCCGGACTCATGGCCGTTCCCTGGTGGATCAGATTCCTGCGAATGCCGGAGGTTCGTGCGAGGCGAGCGCGGCGCGAGGTCGTGCGCGCCGCGCGCGCCCAGGAGAAGCAGGTCCAAGCGCAGCTGCGCTGGCAGATCGCGGCGCGCGAGGAATGCATCGCGACATACCAGCGAGAGCTGACGGCTCTCTCCGATCGCAGGGCGCAGATAGACCGGGATGCCGCCGCCGAGTACGCCAGGATCGACCGGTGGCGGGACGGGGAACTGGCGAAGCTGGTCCGCGAGCGCACCGGCCTGCAGGGGTGGAAGAGCGCTGAGTTGGCTCGTCGCACCTCATCCGTCGAGTCTCGGCACATGGCCGACGAGCTTGCTCGCCACCGCATCGACTCCGCGCAGGTCTACGGCATCGGCCGCGCGGTAGTCGCGGAACTTGAGGCGGTCGGCATCAGGACCGCGGCGGACTTCATCGGCGTTCGGCTGGACCGCGGCTTCGGCCGTTCCATCAGCGTGCGCGTGCTGCACCGCGACGGTCGCGCGCTCAAAGTCCCCATGATCGGCGAGGTGCGCGCTCGTCACCTCGATGCGTGGCGCGTGGGCCTCGAGAACCGGGTACGCGTCCGGATGCCCACACAGCTGACGGCCGCGATTCGTGCGCAGCTCGACACCGAGGCTGCCGTCAGGCAGACCGGCATCACGGCGCGCGAAACCGCGATCAGACACGCCGCCGACGTCCAGCACAAGACCGCGCACGGCCAAAGCCAGTCGCAGCGAGACGCCCTGGTCGCTGAGGAGCAGAGCACGCGGTCGTCACATGCGACGGCAATCGCCGCGATCGACCGGGACTGCGCGCTGCATCGAGAAGGGGCCGCGGCGGCGGAGCACCAGCTGCGGCTGGAGCGGCGCACGCTCGAGGCGTACCGCGCCGTGACCTTCCGGAACTTCCTGCGCGCACTGTCGCTCGGCCGCCCCTGAACGGCGACCCTGCGACTTCACAACACCGCGACCCCGCAACACCGCAAAACCAATCAAGCGCGGCACCTCCGCAGCGGCGCACAGTAAGGACATGCACTCCTCGGCGGATTCCGGAGCAAGCGCGTTCGTGCGCTTCGTGGACACGCTGACCGCGCACCTCGACGACCACGACGCGCGCGGGGAAGAGCTGGCCGCGCGCGTGCACCTCTCGCGCTTCCACTTCGACCGCATCGTCAGCGCGGTCTGCGGCGAGACTCCCGCGCGCTTCCGGCGCCGCGTCCTGCTCGAACGCGCGGCGTACCGGCTGGTGATCAGCGAGCTGAGCGTTCTGGACGTGGCTATCGAAGCCGGCTACTCCTCGCACGAGGCGTTCACCCGGGCGTTCCGGCGCGCGTACGGCGTGTCCCCGTCAGCCTGGCGGGCCGCGCCGCGTCGCTTCCAGCTGCCGACCCCGAACGGCGTGCACTTCCACCCGCCCGGCAGCCTGCGGCTGCCCGCACGAACGAAGGTGACCGCGATGGACCTGCTCACCAGGATGGTCGAACACCACGTCTGGCTGATCGGCCAGATGATCGACAAGGCCGCGCAGCTTCCCGACGCGGCGCTCGACGAGCCGATCGAGGTCTCCGTCGACGACGACGAACAGAGCCTGCGCTCGCTGCTGTCCCGGCTGATCGGCCAGATGGACATGTGGAACTGCGCGATCGCGAACCGTCCGTACGACTGGTCGCAGGAGCGGCACGAGTCGATCGACGCCATGCGCGCCCGGCTGGCCCGCGTCGCCCCGGCTTTCCTCGCCGAGGTGAGCGACGTGCTCAGCGGCGGCAGGCTCGATGAGACCTTCGTCAACGGGCTGCGCGAGCCGGCCGAGGTGTTCACCTACGGCGGGATGATCGCGCACGTGCTCACCTTCGCCGCGCACAATCGCACGCTGGTCGTCCTCGCGCTGAAGAAGGCCGGCCTTGACGACCTCGGCTGGGGCGACCCGATGAAGTGGGTCGCGGAGCCGACCGCTGTCTGAGCGCGGATACCCGGTAGCCGGTAGCCGGTACCCGGTACCCGATAGCCGACGGCTGATAGTCCGTCAGTCGTAGTCGGTAGGCTCGAAGCATGAGACTGCACGTCGGTTGCGCGATGTGGACGCACGTGGCCTGGCAGGGTCGCGAACTGCCGCACCCGCTGCCGCCGCGCGACCGGCTGCGCGCGTACGCGAGATGGTGCAACGCGGTCGAGGGCAACACGACCTTCTACGCGACGCCGTCGATCGAGACGGTCAGTTCCTGGGCTGAGCAGACCGCTTCCGACTTCCGGTTTCTGCTCAAGCTGCCGCGTCCGATCACGCACGAGCGCCGCCTCGCCGACGTCGCCGAACCGCTGCGCGCCTTCCTCGCCGCGATCGAGCCGCTCGGCCCGCGTGTCCACGCGCTGTGGGTGCAACTACCGCCGTCATTCACGCCCGACGGCCTCGACGCGCTCGGCGGCTTCCTGCACAAGCTGCCCCGCAAATATCGCTACGCAGTGGAAGTCAGGCACCGCGCGTTCTTCGAGGATCCGCGCTGGGAGCAGCGCCTAGAACAGGTCCTCGGCGAGGTCGGTGCGGAGTGGGTGACGTTCGATACGACCGTCCTGTACGAGACGCCGCCGAGCACCGACGCGGAGCGGGAGGCGTGGACGAAGAAGCCGCGCCTTCCGCGCCGTGACCGGGCACTGACGGCGCACCCGGTGGTGCGCTACATCGGTCGCGACGATCCGGAACTCACGGCCGCGGGCTGGCAGCCGTGGCTCGAAACGCTCGCCGGCTGGTTGCGCGAAGGCCGCTCGCCCACGGTCTTCATCCACACGCCGGACAACGCTGACGCGCTCACGCTGGCACGTCGCTTCCACGACGACCTGCGAGCACGGCTGCCCGAGCTTGAGCCATTGCCGGAGGCGATCCCCGCCGCGCCGCCGACCCTGTTCTGAGCTTCGTGTCTGATCTTCGCGGCCGGCGGCGCCCGTCGTCCTTCCGCATTTCGCGTCGTCTGTCGATCCGCCGCCCTCTCGTTCGTATCGGAGGTAAAGGAGCCGGCTCGACCGGCTGAGCCCGCGAACCGAGGAGAGAGCGATGTCCGAACCGAAGCCGCAGGTCCTGCTGACCGGACTGGGCATTCCGGAGTCACCGCGGTGGCATGAGGGACGGCTGTGGTTCTGCAACTGGATCGAGCGCGAGGTCGTGGCCGTCGATCTGGACGGCAAGGCCGAGGTGATGGCGACGCGGGATCCGGACAGCCACTCGATGGGCTATTCGATCGAATGGCTGCCGGACGGCAGGCTCCTGGTCACCGGGGACAAGCTGCGCCGCCGGGAGCGCGACGGATCGATGGTCGTGCACGCTGAGCAGCGCGCGAACGAGATCGTGGTGGACGGCCGCGGCAACATCTACCTCAACGGCGCGGACTTCGATTTCGTCGCCGGAGCGCCGCCCAAGCCGGGATACATCAAGCTGGTCACCCCGGACGGCCGGCTGCGCCAGGTCGCCGACGAGATTCAGTTCCCCAACGGTATGGTCATCACCCCCGACAACCGGACGCTGATCATCTCCGAGTCGTTCGCGAACAGGCTCACCGCATTCGACATCGAGGCTGATGGCGGGCTGTCCAACCGCCGGGTCTTCGCCGACGGACTCGGCCCGGACGGCATCTGTCTGGACGCGGAAGGAGCGGTCTGGGTCTCCACCGGCGCGAACTCCATCGCCCGAGTGGCCGAGGGCGGCAAGGTGCTGCGGCGGGTCGAACTGGGCGCCGATCGGGCACCTTTCGCGTTGATGCTCGGCGGCCCCGACCGGCGGACCCTGTTCATCCTCACCGCCGAGTGGCGACGCGGCGACGGCATCACGGAAAACCTCGAGCGCCTGGCCAACGGCCCGCGGACCGGCAAAATCCTCACCCTCCCGGTCGCCGTGCCGGGCGTCGGGCGGCCATGATCGCGTCGCGGTCCGCGGCCTGGTGACGCCAAACGATCAACGACATGGTGGCGCGGCACGGCGCAAGGGCTGCGGCCCGCCCGCAGGTCGGCTAAGCTTGTACAGGTATGGAGTGAGAAAGCGCAGCGCGGGTCTGCATGGTTTCAGGCCCGGGGCGTGCACTCCATGAAGGAGAGTTCACGAGTATGGCAACTGGCACTGTGAAGTGGTTCAACGCGGAGAAGGGCTTCGGGTTCATCGAGCAGGACGGGGGCGGCCCCGACGTGTTCGCCCACTACTCTGCGATCGCCACCCAGGGCTACCGCGAACTGAAAGAGGGA
>DASUAR010000275.1:0-10964 GCA_035763685.1 Actinocrinis sp.
CCACCCAGGTCGCCGACGCCCTGGTGCGGATCTTGCAGCCCCGCGGGGTCATCGTGGTAGTGGAGTGCGAGCACCTGTGCATGTCGATGCGAGGGATACGGAAGCCCGGCGCGAAGACGGTCACGTCAGCGGTGCGGGGGAAGCTTCGCTCCTCCGCGACCCGCGCGGAGGCGATGAGTCTCATCTTGGGTCGCTGAGGGACACCGGGTCTGCCAAGAGCGCGGACCAGGGATCATCGGCGCAGTCTCGATCACTGAAGAAGGTCAAGTCTGACGCCGCGTCAGCGGGGCCGCAGCCCAAGGATGAGGATCCGGCCGTGGACGCAGTCAAGCCTTCGTCGCCGGCTGCCGACAAGTCGGCCGACCCGCCGACGCCCCCGATCCCCGCTCGCCACCCGAAGCCCTGGGTCCCGCGGGTGGCGGGCCTGCTCTGCTACCTGCTCGGCCTGTTCGACATCCTGTCCGCGATCTTCCCTCGGGTCCGGCACATCCAGTCCGTGCACAAGTTCGGGCACCTCGTCCCAGGTCTCCAGGTCAATCCGTATGCCGTCGCCGCGAGCCTGATCGTCGGCGTGCTGCTGGTCTCCCTTGCGCACGCGCTGCGGCGTCGCAAGCACCGCGCCTGGATGGGCGTCGTCGCGCTGCTCACCACGTCCATCGCCGTGCATCTGATCCGGCGCGAACCCTTCGGCGGGATCGGCCTGTACTTCCTCGTCCTGATCCTGCTGATCGTGTACCGCAAGGAGTTCTACGCGCTCAGCGATCCCAAGTCCCGCTGGCGCGCCATCTGGACGTTCTGGGCCATGCTGATCGGCGCCGTCGCCATCGGGCTCGTGCTGGTCTCGGCCCGCGGTGACCGCATCATCGGGAACGCCAACTTGCTCGACCGGCTCAACCACGTCGTGCTCGGCCTGGCCGGCATCAGCGGGCCCATGCACTTTCGCGGCGACAATTACGGCGACTACATCTACTTCTCCCTCTTCGGCCTCGGCCTGTTGACCGTCCTGGTCACCCTCTACCTCTTCCTGCGCCCCGCCGAGCCCGCCGCCCGGCTGACCGCGGACCAGGAGGTCGAGATCAGGTCCCTGCTCCAGCGGCACGGGCAGCGCGACTCGCTCGGCTACTTCGCGCTGCGCCGCGACAAGTCCGTGCTGTTCTCGCCCACCGGCAAGTCCTGCATCGCCTACCGCGTCGTTTCCGGCGTCATGCTCGCCAGCGGCGACCCGATCGGAGACCCCGAGGCCTGGCCCGGCGCCATCCGGGCCTTCGTCGAGCGCGCCGAGCGGTATGCCTGGATCCCGGCCGTCATGGGCTGCTCCGAGCAGGCCGGGGAGATCTGGCACCGCGAGGCCGGGATGGACGCGCTGGAACTCGGCGACGAGGCCGTGGTCGAGGTCGCCGACTTCTCGCTCGAAGGCCGGCCGATGCGCAACGTCCGGCAGATGGTCAACCGGATCGAACGGCAGGGGTACGCCTGTCAGGTCCGGCGGCTGCGCGACATCCCGGGCGAGGAGGTCGCGCTCATCCGGCGGCTGGCCTGCGACGGGCGGTCCACCGAGACCGAGCGCGGCTTCTCCATGGCGCTGGGCCGCTTCGGCGACCCGACCGACGGCGACTGCGTCGTGGTCACCGCCACCAAGGACGGCGAGATCCGCGCGGTGCTCAACTTCGTACCGTGGGGCAAGGACGGCCTCTCGCTCGACCTGATGCGGCGCGACCGTTCCGCCGATCCCGGCCTCAATGAGCTGATGATCGTAGCGGCGCTGCGCGAGGCGAAGACGCTCGGCGTGAAGCGGATGTCGCTGAACTTCGCGGTGTTCCGTTCCGCCCTCGAACGCGGCGAGCGGATCGGTGCCGGTCCCGTCCTGCGGCGCTGGCGCGGGCTGCTGGTGTTCCTCTCCCGCTGGTTCCAGATCGAGTCGCTGTACCGCTTCAACGCCAAGTTCCGGCCGGTCTGGGAGCCGCGCTTCGTCGCGTTCCGGCAGACTCGGGATCTGCCCCGGATCGCGCTGGCCGCCCTGGAGGCCGAGGCCTTCCTCGTGCTGCCCTCGCTGTTGCGGCGCGGCCCGAAGGAAGAGGCGGACGCGGCGTCGCTGCGCACCTTCTGAGCCGATCACCGGAGACATCCCCCGACACCGCCTGAGCCCGCGGCAGCAGCCGTGCGAGCCTGGGACGATGAGCCGGCATGCCCATAGTCGCTAGGCTGAGGTCATGGCGGTGCTGGCGACGCGACCCAACCGGCGGGTGACGGGACTTCCCGAACTCGACAGGTGCGCCGTGATGGGCGTGGTCAACGTCACCCCGGACTCATTCTCCGACGGCGGCCGCTACTTCGAGCCGCGGGCCGCGATCGAGCACGGGATCGAGCTGCTCGCGGCCGGCGCGGACTACCTCGACGTCGGCGGGGAGTCGACGCGGCCAGGCGCACTGCGCGTCCCGGTCGACGAGGAACTGCGCCGGGTCATCCCGGTGATCAAGGCGCTCGCTCGGGACGGCGCGATCGTCTCCGTCGACACCATGCGCGCGCAGGTGGCTCGCGAGGCGGTAGAGGCGGGCGCGCGGATCGTCAACGACGTGAGCGGCGGGCAGGCCGACCCGGAGATGATCCCCTTCGTGGCTTCGGCCCGGGTTCCATACATCCTCATGCACTGGCGTGGGCACAGTGCCGATATGAACAGCCGAGCCGTGTACCGGGACGTGGTCACCGAGGTGCGCCGCGAGCTGGCGGAACATGTCGAACGCGCGGTCGGCGGCGGCATCGCGCCGGACCGCATCGTCCTCGATCCCGGCCTCGGTTTCGCGAAGACGGCGGCGCACGACTGGGCGTTGGTCGGCCACCTCGACGCGTTGCACTCGCTCGGACGCCCGCTGCTGATCGGCCCTTCGCGCAAACGCTTCCTCGGCCGCCTGCTGGCCGGTCCGGACGGCGAGCCGCGGCCCGCACCCGACCGAGACGTCGCTACGATCGCCCTCGCCACACTCGTGGCCGCACACGGCGCGTGGGCCGTACGCGTGCACGCGGCGGCAGAAGCGATCGACGCGGTGCGCGTGGCAGCCGCAGTCGGTGATCCACACTATGCGAATAGAGCGGGGGGCCATTAATGGCGACGCAGCCGCCGGTGGACGAGGAGCCGTTCACCGCCGAGCAGGCCGCGGTCGCGGCGGCCAACGAGTCCTTCTATCAAGCGGTCGAGGACGGCGATCTCGACACCGTCCGCGCGCTGTGGATCGATGGTGAGCACTCAGGCACGGCGCACTGCGTACATCCCGGTCAGCCTGCGGTACACGGTCGTTCGCAAGTGCTGATGTCCTGGGCGGTCGTCATGTCCCGACTGTCATACCTTCAGTTCTTCATCACGGACGTCCGGGTCGTGGTCTCCGGTGACCTGGCCGTGGTGACCTGCGCGGAGAACGTGCTCACCGATCTGCCGCATAGCGAGGGCGAGGACCCGACCGGATTCGCCGGCGGCCGGGCCGAGGCGACCAATGTCTTCCGACGTGCCTCGGACGGCCGGTGGCTGCTGTTCGCCCACCATTCCTCCCCGGTCTTCCCCTCCGGCGGCGCTGAGCCGCCCGACGAGCGCGAATAGCTCAGAAACGCCGCGCGGTGGTTAGACGCAGCCGCGGTTTGGGCAGGCAGCATGCCGTAGGCGGCAATTGCATCAGCAGCGGTCTGGCGCGTGGTGCGGGCGGTGCGGCACGGTCTCGGCGGCGCCTCGGGCGTGGGCTACGGACTCGGCCACCGAAGGGAACGACCGAGCTGGACGGAGCGGCGGATGGGTGCGGGTGACGGCGTGGACCGGGCGGCGGATCTGGACCGGATCGTGCTGCACGGGCTGCGGGGGCGCGGCCGGCACGGGGTCTTCCCGAGAGAGCGGGCCGAGGGCCAGACCTTCATCGTGGACGCCGCGCTGGGCCTCGACACCCGCGCCGCGGCCGCCGGCGACGACCTGGCCGCGACCGCCGACTACGGCGCGATAGCCGAGAAGATCGTGGCGCTGATCGAGGGCGAGCCGGTCAACCTGATCGAGACGCTGGCCGAGCGGATCGCCACCGCGTGCCTGGCCGATCCGGTGGTGCGCGAGGCGCAGATCACCGTGCACAAACCGGACGCTCCTATCTCAGTACCGTTCGATGACGTCACCGTCACCATCCGGCGGCGGAGCGAAGCGCGGCAGGAGGCTCGATGAATCGCGAGCGCACGCGGGGCTACGACCACCGGGCGGTGCTGGCGCTCGGCGGGAACCTGGGGCACCGGCTGGAGAACCTTCAGTCCGCTTTGGACGCGCTGGTGGACACCCCCGCGCTGGAGGTCGTCTCGGTCTCCCCGGTCTACGAGACCGAGCCGTTCGGCGGCCCGGACGGCGCGGCCGATTCGATGGACCTGAGCGGCCAGCAGAATTTCTACAACGCGGTCGTGCTGGTCGCCACCGACCTGACCCCGCTGACGCTGCTGGATCGCGCGCTCGCCATCGAGCAGGCGCTGCACCGGCAGCGGGAGGAACGCTGGTCGGCGCGCACCATCGACGTGGATATCATTACGTACGACTCGCTGGTCACCCACAACAACCGGTTGACTGTCCCGCATCCGCGTGCCCACCAGCGCGCCTTCGTGCTGGTGCCCTGGCACGACGTCGAGCCGGACGCGAAGCTGCCGGGCTGGGGTCCGGTCTCGGCGCTGCTGGAGGCGCTCAAGCCGATAGACGGCGTCAAACGGCGCGACGATCTGAGCCTGCAACTCTGACGCTCGGCCGGGATTCGCGCGCCGGGTGAATGCAATGTGGTTGACGATCCCGGCGGCGCATTCCAATCGAGTTCTGACGGTGTATCGAACCGGGATCCGTTCGCCGGGCAAGAACCGAAACTGACAGACTGGGGCCGTGAAGCCGACCAAACCGCTGGTGCTCGTAGCGGCCACTGTCGTCGTGGCCGTGATCGCCTATGTGGTGCTGCGCTTCTGGGACCACCTGGGCGACACGAGCGTCCCGGCCGTGCCGCTGTCCGCGCCGATCACGCTGGCGGTACTCGCGGTCGCGGTCTTGGGCGTCGCGCTCGGGCTGCGCTCGCGATTCGCCGCGTATCGCAAGTCGCGCGCCCGCATCGACCGCGGGCTGCCGCGGGACCCGAACGAGCGGCCGGTCAAGCCGATCGATCCGCTCCAGGCCGCCCGCGCGCTGGTGCTGGCCAAGGCCTCCGGCCTGGTCGGCTCGGTGTTCGCCGGGATCTACGGCGGGTACGGGCTGTTCCTGCTCGGCCGGCTGGACATCGGCGTTTACCGCTCCGAGGCGCTGCGCTGCGGCTTCGCGTTCCTGGCCGGCGCGGCGCTGGTGGCGGCGGCGATCTATCTCGAGCACATCTTGAAGGTGCCGCCGGAGGAACCCGGCAGCGACGGGAAAGTGCCGTCCGGGGCCTGAGAGCGCCTCGGCGGCATATCAGCGCAACGCGTCGTGCCCGGACCACCTCGGAAGTCTCCGTATCAGAGCGCTCTGCGCAGCTGACGATGCATTAGTCAACTTTGACTTTCCAATCTGCAAACGGGTATTCCGTACAATGCGAGGCAACAACTAGAGTTCACGTATGCGTCATCGGCAGACTACGGGGGCGGGTCCGTCGGGAACCCGGCCGAGCATTGCCATCCTCATGGTGACCGCGGCGGGCGGGGGCCTCGCCGTCGGTCTCGGCCAGCCTGCGGGAGCCTGGGCCGGCTACGGGGCCAGTTCGATCGCCGCCGTCCTCGGCTTCGGCACGCTGTGGCAGCAGCGCGGACTGCTGGAGCGGCGGGCGAAGGAAATGGCCCGGCGCCGGCGTACCGACCTCGACGCGCTGGCCTTCGCGGAACAGCGGCACCGAACCGAACTCGATCGGGTCAAAGCCGAGCTCGAACACGAACAGCAGTACTCGCTGCTGATTCAGGACCAGCTCACCCGCGCCCGCGAGCAACTGGAGCGGGAACGCGCCGCGCGCAGGACCGCGGAGCGGGAACTGGACGCGCTCACCGGTTCCGACAGCTGGCCATCGGCCACCTCGTCACTCGTGCTGACCGTTGAGGAGCCGGCGGGCGCTCGTGCCGCCGCCGCGGCAGCGTCGCAGGATATTGACGGCGACGAGCCGGCGGACGGCCCGCGGACGGTCACCCGCCCGGCGGGTTCCGCGTCGGCCGCGAAGAACTCCAGTGCGCAGAACGGAAACGCGGCGGCCCGGCGGCGCGGCTGGCAGGTCGTGGACGGCAACGGCGCTGAAGGCGGCGGCGCGGACGGCCACGGGACGGACGGGAGCGACGCGCCCGCCGCGCAGACCGACCGGCTGTACCGGCCGTTCATCGACCAGCTGGCCGCCGCGCAGGTGCCCGTCTCGGAGGCGGCGCTCGCGATGGCCCCGGTGATCGGTTCGGCGGATCTCGACGGCGTGCTCGACCTGACCGCTTACGACGAGACCGTCGAGTTCTCGGTGCGCGAAATCAAGGGCATGGCATAACCGCGGCTCGCCCGGCTACTTGTCGATGTCCCCGACCACGAAGAACATCGAGCCGAGGATCGCGACCATGTCGGCGACCAGGTGGCCGGGCAGCACTTCGCCGAGCACCTGGATGTTGTTGAACGAGGCCGAGCGCAGCTTGAGCCGCCAGGGCGTCTTCTCGCCGCGCGAGACCAGGTAGTACCCGTTGATGCCGAGCGGGTTCTCGGTCCAGCAGTAGGTCTCACCCTCGGGCACCTTGAGCACCTTGGGCAGCCGCAGGTTGATCGGGCCCTGCGGTAGCGCGGCGAGCCGGTCCGCGCAGGCCTCGGCGAGGTTCAGCGAGACGTGGGTCTGCTCCAGCAGGCAGTCGAAGCGGCTGAAGCAGTCCCCGGCCTGGCGGGTGACGACGCGCAGCACGTCGCCGAGTTCGCTGTAGGCGAGGTATGGATCGTCGCGGCGCAGATCGAAGTCGACGCCGCTGGCCCGCGCGATCGGACCGGACAGGCCGTACGCGGCGACCTGCTCGGCGGTCAGGACGCCGACGCCTTCGGTGCGGGCGCGGAAGATCTCGTTGCCGTGAATCAGGTTCTCGATGTCAGCCAGCCGCGTGCGCACCGCCTGGATCGTGCGGCGGGCCCGGTCGAGCCAGCCCGCGGGCAGGTCCTCCTTCAGGCCGCCGACCCGGTTGAACATGAAGTGCATCCGGCCCCCGGAGATCTCCTCCATGACCTTCTGCAGGTCCTCCCGCTCCCGGAAGGCGTAGAAGATCGGGGTGATCGCGCCGAGTTCCAGCGGATACGAGCCGAGGAACATCAGGTGGTTGAGCACGCGGTTGAGCTCGGCCAGCATGGTGCGCGCCCAGGACGCGCGGACCGGCAGCTCCATGCCGAGCATCCGCTCCGCGGCCAGCACGACGCCGAGCTCGTTGCAGAAGGCGGAAAGCCAGTCGTGCCGGTTTGCCAGTACGACGATCTGCCGGTAATCGCGGACCTCGAACAGCTTCTCCGCGCCTCGGTGCATATAGCCGATGATCGGCTCGGCGGACACGATGCGCTCGCCGTCCAGCACCAGGCGAAGACGCAACACGCCGTGTGTGGACGGGTGCTGCGGGCCGATGTTGAGGATCATGTCCTCGGTGGCCAGTCCGGCGCCGATGCCCGCGGTGCGCTCCACAAGCTGTCCCATGAGCGGTAAGTCTCTCACTCCTTCGCGGGACACCGGAGAGGGCCTCTTGAGGCTCGTTAGAGGCGGGCGAGCGACGGAGGGGCCAGGACCCCGACTCCCTGCGCGAGCCAGCCGAATCCGCCGAGGCCGAGTGGGTCGGTCAATTCAGCGGCGGCGGAGGCCTGGGACAGGGCGCGCAGGTAGCCGCGCGGGTCGGTCGAGGCGAGGGCCAGATCGGGACGGCCGCCAGTCATCCCCAGGCTGTGGAAAACGGCGCGCTGTGTGGTCAGCACGGTCCAGTCGGTGCGTGATGCGGTGGCGGCGGCGCAGGAGTCGAGCGCGACGTGGGCAGTGATATCGCACGAGCCGTCCGGAATGGGGGTTGTTTGGCGACCGTGTGCGTAACCGGTCAAGGTGCCGAAGGGCGGGCGTGACGCGAGGTCGTGCGCGTAGTCGATCGCGATGGCAACGCCCCTGTCGAGCGTTGCGACGGCTTGATGCCAGGCCGAGTCGCGGCTTCGGCCGATTTCGGCGCGGAAGGGCTGGGCTGACGATAGGTCAGTTCTCTCGGAGGCTTCAGCGGGCTCGGGGACCGGCCACCAGGTGGACAGCCACGCCTGCTGGTCGGCGCTGGGTTCGAGGCCGAGCCGTTCGGTGCCATCGGGCGTGACTTCGACGAGCTGCCAGCCGTTCGCAGTGGCCTCGGCGACATCGCAGGGGACGTTGTCCAGCCACTCGTTGGCGATCAGCAGACCAGTGCCGCCGGTGGGTGGTTCGTTACGCCATTCGATAGCTGAAGTCAGATTATCGGGGTGGGGGGCGACCTCGACCGCGACGAGGCGCAGCCGCTGAGACAGCGTGTCGTCGGGCTGCGGCGGGCCGTTGAGCAGTGTGCGGACGGCGTCCAGCAGCTCGCCGCGACCGGCACCCACATCGACCAGCGTGATCGGATCCGGATGGCCCAGCGCCTCGTCGACCTCGCGCAGCAGTCGCACCACGGCCGCCGCGAAGAGCGGCGAGGCATGGACCGACGTCCTGAAGTGCGCGGCCGGGCCCTCGCCGGCCCGATAGAACCCGTCCGGACCGTACAGCGCCCGCTGCATCGCGAGCGACCAGGGAAGGAATCCGGACTCGGCCCCCGGCGTATGTCCCTGCGCGCGTCCCACCATGGGATGAGACCGTACCGCTGCGGGATGAGCCCACAGTTCGCCCCGGCGGCGCATGGGCAGGACCTCGCGGATTTCGTACGCTCGTGTCGTGACGCGCGTGTACGTATGGCTCCAGAAACACCCGACGCTGGTCGACGGGGTGATGGCGGCCGTCCTGGTGTTCTTCGGCGTGATCTCGGTGTTCGAGCGCAATCCGTTCCTGCCGGCCCTCGCCGGGGTCTTCATCGGCGCACCGCTGCTCTTTCGCCGCCGGTTCCCGATGGCCTCCTTCTGGGCCGTGTACGTCTTCGGCGCGGTCGAGGCTTTGTGGGGTTACCGGCCGACTGTGTCGGCGCTGGCCGTGCCGATGGCGTTATACGCGTTCGCCGCGTACCGCCCGCGGCGACTTTCTCTCGTGGGCCTCGGCGTCGGGATGATCGGGGTCGGCGTCGCCCTCGATCAATGGGTCACCGCACCGGCGCGGCAGCACGTTTCGTACTTCGACTGGATCTTCGTCTACTGCGTGTTCGCAGCTCCGCTGATCATCGCCTGGGTGCTCGGTGACTCGATGCGGTACCGGCGCGCCTACTACCTCGACCTGGAAGACAAGGCGCGACGGTTGGAAAGAGAACGGGACCAGCAAGCACAGATCGGCGCTGCGGCCGAGCGTGCCCGTATCGCACGCGAACTGCACGACGTGGTCGCGCACCACGTCTCCGTCATGGTCGTTCAGGCGGAGGGCGCCTCGTACGCGCTGGACACCTCGCCGGAGACGACCCGGCGAGCGCTGGGGACCATCGCCGAGACCGGCCGGTCCGCGCTCGCGGAAATGCGCCGGCTGATCGGCGTTTTGCGGTCCGAGGGCAATGCCGCGGACCGCGCGCCGCAGCCGGGCGTTGACCAACTAGAGGACTTGCTTGAGCAGGTTCGCGCAACCGGCATCGCGGTCGACTTCAAGGTCGAGGGCGTGCCCGTGCCGCTGCCTCAAGGCATGGCGCTCGCCGCGTACCGCATCGTGCAGGAATCGCTGACCAATACGCGGAAGCACGGCGGTCCGCGCGTGAGCGCCCGGGTCTCGCTGCACTACGGTGAGGACGAGTTGCGGATGATGGTCCGCGACGACGGCCGGGGCGCCACTGCCCTGACTGACGGCAAGGGCAACGGGCTGACGGGAATGAAGGAACGGGTGGCGATGTACGGGGGAGCGCTGCAAGCCGGTCCACGGCTCGAAGGCGGCTACCAAGTCGAGGCCGTCCTGCCGTACCGCGCCGCGCTGATCCGCGACGCAGCGTGAAAGACAGACGCAGCGTGTACAGCGACGCAGCCTGAACAGCGAGGGGCGAACGATGGCCGAGGGGACGATGACGCGCGAGGGCACGAAGATCCGGGTCGTGCTCGTGGACGATCAGGAACTGCTGCGCACTGGATTTCGCATGATCCTCGACGCGCAACAGGACATGGAGGTCGTCGGGGAAGCCGCGGACGGCATCTCCGCGCTTGAACTTCTCGCGCAGGTGGACGCCGATGTCGTGCTGATGGACGTCCGCATGCCCGCGCTCGACGGTGTGGAGACGACGCGCCGGCTGCTCGGTGACGGCGGCACCGCCACACTCGCCGGCTCGCACCCGAAGGTGTTGATCCTGACCACCTTCGACCTCGACGAATACGCGTTCGCCGCGATCAAGGCCGGGGCGAGCGGCTTCCTGCTCAAGGACGTCCCGCCCACCGAACTGCTGTCCGCGATCCGGGCGGTGCACAGCGGCGACGCCGTCGTCGCGCCGTCGACGACCCGGCGGCTGCTTGACCGCTTCGCGCCGATGCTGCCGTCCACCAGCGCACCGGCGCCGCCGACGCTGTCCGTTCTCACCGAGCGGGAGCGGGAAGTGCTCGGGCTGGTCGCGCAGGGCCTGTCCAACTCGGAGATCGCAGCGCGCCTGGTGCTCTCCGAGGCGACCGTGAAGACGCATGTCGGCAGGATTCTGATGAAGCTGGACCTGCGTGACCGGGTTCAGGCAGTAGTCCTTGCCTACGAGACCGGGCTGGTTCGTCCCGGGCCGCACTAGGCGGTGTTGGGGAATGTATCAAGGCAACGATCCGGCCGCCGCTTTGTCGGGGATCGTGATGGCGAATCGCCACGCGCCGCCAGGCGCAGATGGTTCACTGCGCGACGAGCCTGGGCGTGCGGCCGGAGCGTCCT
>DASUAR010000276.1:0-45929 GCA_035763685.1 Actinocrinis sp.
GATCCGGTCCGCGGCCTCGACCAGCAGCCAGCGCATGTCCTCGGGCTCGACGTTGGCGTACCACTTGGACACGTCGCGGGCCATGTCCTCCATCTCGGCGATCGCCTCGACGCCGGCGAAGCCGCCGCCGACGAAGACGAACGTCAGGGCCTTGCGCCGCAGCGCCGGGTCCTTGATGGAGTCGGCGAGGTCGATCTGCCCGATCACGTGGTTGCGCAGGCTGATGGCCTCCTCGACCTGCTTGAAGCCGATGCCGTGCTCGGCGAGGCCGGGGATCGGCAGGGTGCGCGGCACCGAGCCGACCGCGACGACCAGGTCGTCGAAGGACAGCTCGTACGGCTCGCCGGTGTTCGGGGAGATGGTCGCGGTCTTGCGGGAGTGGTCGACCGAGACCACGCGACCGGTGATGACCTCGGCGTTCGGGCCCTTGAGGACCCGGCGCAGCGGGGCGACCAGGTTGCGCGGGGCGATCGAGCCCGCGGCGGCTTCAGGCAGGAAGGGCTGGTAGGTCATGTAGGGGCGGGGGTCGACGACGGTCACGGTCGCCTCACCGCGCTTGAGGTGCTTGAGGATTCGCTGGGCCGTAAACATCCCTACGTATCCACCGCCGATGACGAGAATTCGCGGCGGGATGTTGGAGGCTGTGGCGGCAGGATTCAGCGCATTGGTCATGGTGGGCTCGCTCACGGTTCCTTCGACGCGTCCTACTTGGCTCGTCCATCGCTCGCCATCGAGCGCAGTGTGGCAATCTCTGCGGTCCTCGACGCATGGCCACGGCGATGGGGCTTCGGTCGCGGAGATGAGAAGCGTGTCGCCAGCTTCCCACCCGAAAATCTGTACCTCTTTACGTTTCGATTATATGACGCGCGGCACAGTGCTCGACGCCGGGGGTCGTTTGCGCGGTGTACCTGGCCGAACGTCAACAAACACACAGTGTCAAGCAGGTGTCGGGTACCCGGATCAGGTGGCGGTCTGGGCTGGGTCGAAAGCGCCGAGTGGATACGCCTTGTGATTGCCTCGTCACGATTTCGGGTGACCACGAACACTGCGTTGTCGGTGCCGCCAGCTACGGTCGCCGCATGGGAACGATACTTACCGCCGACGAGGCGCGCCGCGCGGCGTTGCGTGCGCAAGGCCTGCTCGGCGCGGTCGATCGGCGCGCCGGTGTGCCCGGTGTGCTGCGGCTGCTCGGCGCGGTGCAGCTCGACACGATCTCGGTGCTGGCGCGCTCGCAGGAACTGGTTCCCTTCGCCAGGCTCGGGCCGATCGGACGCGAGGCGATCCACTCCGCGTTTTGGTCGCATGAGCCGGGCGCGGCCCGCACCTTCGAGTACTGGTCGCATGCGGCCTGTGTGCTGCCGGTCGAGGAGTGGCCGATGATGGCGCTGCGGCGCAGGCACTACCGAAGCCGAGGCGGCGTATGGGGAAATGGAGTGGTTTCTTCAGCCACGCTGGCCGAGATCACCGGGCGGCTGGCCGCCGAGGGCCCGCTGACCACGACCGAGCTCGGCGGGGCCCGCAGGACTCCGGGCTGGTGGGACTGGTCGGAGGCGAAGGTCGGAGTGGAGTTGCTGCTGGCCACCGGCGACGTGGTGTGCGTGGAGCGGCGCGGATGGCGCCGGGTCTACGACCTGCCGGAACGGGCCATACCGGCGAACCTGCTGCATGGCGACCTCGACGACCACGCCTGCGCTGTGCGCATGATCGCACTCGCGGCGCGGGCCATGGGCGTCGCGACGCGGATCGACCTGCTCGACTACTACCGCCTCAAGCCGCGACCCGACTTCGCGGCGCTGGCCGAGGAGGCGGGCCTGGTGCCGGTCGAGGTGGACGGCTGGGGGCGGGATGCCTGGGCCGATCCGGAGGCGATTGCCGCATTGGAGTCCGGCGCGGCCGGGCGGCATCGGACCACGCTGTTGTCACCGTTCGACTCGCTGATTTGGGAACGGCGGCGGACCGAGCGGATCTTCGGCTTCTCGCATCGCCTGGAGGCGTATGTGCCGAAGCCGAAGCGCGTGCACGGCTACTACGCGATGCCGCTGCTGCACGGCGGCAAGCTGGTCGGGCGGGCCGATCCGGCGCGCGAAGGCCGGACGCTGATCGGCCGCCAGGTATCGCTGACCTCGGCAAAGGCCGCGGTGCCGATGGCGAAGGCGCTGCGTGAGGCGGCGCAGTGGGTGGGCTGTGACTCGGTGCGCGTCGAGACGGTCCTGCCGGCCGAGCTGGCTCCGGCCCTGCACGCGGCGATAGCGGCGGAGGGGTGAGTGGCCGCTGGGCGCGGCGCGGGATGAGGGGTCTGGGCGCGGCGCTGGATGGGGGTCCGGGTACGGCGCGGGATGAGGGGTCCGGGTACGTCGGATGGGCGAAGGGGCGGGCCGGGATGAAGGTGGGGTGAAGCCGGGTTTTTCCTGACAATCTGACCGCTGTCGCGCCGCAGCCGGGACCTGACGCCTCGTCAGTCACATCCACTTGCCGGAAGACCTACGCATCCGTAACTTACGGAAGCGTAGGGGTCTTGAAACGGCCCGCGGAAAGTTGTGCCTGAAAGGGATCAGATACGCCGATGACTGCCTCCACCACGGCCCGTGTGACCAGCCCCGCAAGCGTCTCCGCCGGTGCCGCGCCAGATGTGGCGAGCGCGGGCACGCTCAGCGGCCTGCGCCAGTCCACCAAGGAACGGGTGGCCATCGCCTTGTTCATCGGCGTCCCGTTCCTGGCCGTGCTCGCCGCCGTCCCGTTCGCCTGGGGCTGGGGATTGGGTTGGCGTGACGTGGTCATCGCGGCGATCATGTACGCGATCTCGGGTCACGGCGTGACCGTGGGCTTCCACCGGTACTTCACGCACAGCTCGTTCAAGGCGGTCAAAGCGCTGCGGGTGGCGCTCGCCGTGGCCGGCTCGCTCGCCGTGGAGGGCCCGGTGATCCGCTGGGTGGCCGACCACCGCCGGCACCACCGGTACTCCGACAAGGACGGCGACCCGCATTCACCGTGGCGTTACGGCTCCACGATCCCGGCACTGATGAAGGGCCTCGCGTTCGCGCACATCGGCTGGCTGTTCGACGTCGAGCAGACCGACCAGAAGCAGTACGCGCCCGATCTGCTCAAGGACCGGGCGATCGTAAAGGTCTCCCGCGCCTTTCCGTGGCTGGTGATCGCCTCGGTGTTCACGCCGCCGCTGATCGGCGGCCTCTGGTCGTGGTCCTGGCAGGGTGCGGTGACCGCGTTCTTCTGGGGCACGCTGGTACGCATCGGGCTGCTGCACCACGTGACCTGGTCGATCAACTCGATCTGCCACGCGGTCGGCGAGCGGCCGTTCAAGTCCCGCGACAAGTCCGGCAACGTGTGGTGGCTGGCCGTGCTGTCGATGGGCGAGTCCTGGCACAACCTGCACCACGCCGACCCGACCTCGGCCCGCCACGGCGTGCTGCGCGGGCAGGTGGACTCCAGCGCCCGGATCATCTGGCTGTTCGAGAAGTTCGGCTGGGCGCGCGATGTCCGCTGGCCGAGCGCGGCCCGAGTAGCGGCGCGTCGTACGGCATGATGACCGTGTGACGACACAGGGGCACGCTGCGCACCAGGGGCAGGGGGCACAGCAGAGTCAGGGTGCGCATCGGGTCCGGATGAGTGGCAAGGAGCGGCGCGAGCAGCTGCTGGAGATCGGCCGGGCGTTGTTCGCCGAGCGCGGGTTCGACGCCACCAGCGTGGAGGAGATCGCGGCGAAGGCCGGGGTCTCCAAGCCGGTGGTGTACGAGCACTTCGGCGGCAAGGAGGGGCTCTACGCGGTCGTGGTGGACCGCGAGATGCGCACCTTGCTGGACATGGTGACCTCCGCGCTGACCGCCGGGCACCCGCGCGAACTGCTGGAGCAGGCGGCCTTCGCGCTGCTCGACTACGTCGAGTCGCACAGCGACGGCTTCCGAATCCTGGTGCGCGACTCGCCCGTAGCGGCGTCGACGGGCAATTTCGCCTCACTGATCAGCGATATCGCCACGCGGGTCGAGCACATCCTGGGCGTGGAGTTTTCGCACCGCGGCTACGACCCGGCGCTCGGCGCGATGTACTCGCAGATGCTGGTCGGCATGGTGGCGCTCACCGGGCAGTGGTGGCTGGATGAGCGCCACCCGACCAAGGGCGAGGTGGTAGCGCATCTGGTGAACCTGTCCTGGAACGGTTTGTCCGGGCTGGAACACCATCCGCGCCTGCTGACGACGCGTCGGCGCGGCTAGCCACCGGTAGTGGTGGCGGCGGCGGGGCGGCGGGGCGGCGGCGGAGCTGGCCACGGCAAAACTGCTAGGTAGGGCAGAGCCTGTTCGGAGGCGTCCGGCGCGTTACGCCGGGATGCGCGCGATGGCGAACAGTCTGCGGTACGGCAACACCTGCACGGTACGTCCACCGAGTAGTTCGGGCGGATAGGCGGTACGCAGGGCGTATGCGTATGCGCCGGTGAATGCATGAGCCGCCTCAGTGCCCGGACCGCCGAGTTCGGTAAGCACTGGGCGCAGCGCAGTAGACGAGACGAAGTCGAGGACGCCGTTCACGCCGGGCAACACGTAGTAGTACGTGGTCTCCCACACCTCGGCGGCCGCCCCCGCCTCGGTCAGAGCGCGTAGATACTCGATAGGCTCGTGCGAGGCGGGGCGGAACTGCTCGCCGGTGATCCGGCCAGCCCACCGGCTGTCACCCTGGAGATCGGCGAGCAGCGTGTGCGAGGGCGCCCCGAAATTGCCGGGAACGCCCATCGCGAACCAGCCGCCGGGCGTGATGTGGCCGAGGAGGGTGCGCAACAGGTCAAGGTGACCTGGCACCCACTGGAGCGTGGCGTTGGTGATCAGAACGTCGACCGGCTCGGCTGGCCGCCACGCCCGCAGGTCGGCGCGTTCGAAGCTGAGCCGCCCGTCGGCGGTGAGCCGGGCATCGGCGCCGGCCGTCGCCGCCTCGATCATCTCTGCGGAGCTGTCGACGCCGATGACCTCTGCTTCGGGCCAGCGACGGCAGAGCAGCGCGGTGACGTTGCCGGGCCCGCAGCCGAGGTCGGCCACGCGGCGCGGCCGGTCGGCCGGAACGCGGGCGAGCAGGTCCTCGAAGGGGCGGCCGCGCTGGTCGGCGTAGCGCAGGTACCGCGCGGGGTCCCAGGTGGTCGACTGGCTGTTCGTCGGCTGGCTATTCGTCGACTGGGTGCTGGTCGGCTGGGTGCTGGGTTGCATGACGCCCTCCGTTATCTCGATATCAAGATACTCCGGAATCCTGGCAGCTCATATATCTCGACGTCAAGATGCTTGGTGTCAAGTGTCTTGATAGACTGATCGCGGATCGGCGGGTAAAGGGTGGAGGCACAGCATGTCTGAAGCGGCGCGTGACGAGGTCGATCGGCTGGTCGCGGCCTGGCGTCGGGAGCGCCCCGACCTGGACGTCCAGCCGCTCGAAGTGCTCAGCCGGATCACCCGGCTCGCCCGGCACCTGGACCGGGCGCGGCGCACCGCGTTCGCCGAACACGGGCTCGAGCCCTGGGAGTTCGACGTACTGTCCGCGCTGCGCCGGGCCGGCGCCCCCTATCAGCTCTCCCCCGGCCAGTTGCTCACCCAGACCCTGGTCACCTCCGGCACCATGACGAACCGGATCGACCGGCTCGCGGCGCGCGAACTGGTCGTGCGCGGTCCCGATCCCGGCGACCGGCGCGGCGTGCTGGTGCGGCTGACCACGGCCGGCCGCGAGATGGCGGACTCGGCACTGGCCGGCCTGCTGAAGAACGAACGGGAACTGCTCGCCGCCTTGCCCGGTGACCGGCTCGATGAGCTAGCCGACCTGCTGCGCACACTCACGCTGCCGTTCGACTCCGCGCAAGGCGACTAGGGCGGGGATAGAGAAGGGGCCGGGGCCGGCTTGCGATCTGCCACGCCTCGGTCCGCCACGCCTCGATCTGCCAGGTCTCGATCTGCGGCCCTGATATATCATCCAGATCTCGAAACTTTCGCGAGCGCAATCACCGAGTTCGCCACCTGGACCGGGCGGGATGCTCGCGATTTGACGTGCCGTCGAAGCGTTTCGACCGTTGACACCGGATTCCGCCGCGCATACTTTTGCCTAGCCCTTACGTCCGCCACTCCGAAACTTTCGGATCGGACGAAGCGGCTCTTTGGCCTTTAGAGGAGGCAATCGCAATGAGACGACGGAGTTTCCTCGCGATGGGTGCGGCCGGGGCGCTCGCGGTTCCCGGTCTCGCCACCCCAGCCGCCAGCGCCGCCACCGCCGGGCCCGCCCGGTCCGGCGGCGACGACTCGGACGGCGCGTCCGCGAACGAAGGAGCGCAGTCGCTGCGCGAACTGGCTGAGCGGATAGGTCTGCGCTTCGGTACCGCGGTCATCCCGTTCGACCTGGACACCCCGGATTACGCGGCCGTCCTGGCCGAGCAGTTCTCCGTGGTCACCCCCGGCAACGAGATGAAGTGGCAGGTGGTCGAGCCGCAGCAGGGGGTCTACGACTGGTCGGGCGCGGACCGGCTGGTGAAGTTCGCCGAGCAACACGGGCAGCTGGTGCGCGGGCACGTCCTGCTGTGGCACAACCAGCTGCCGGACTGGCTGACCACGGGCGTCGCGAACGGCACGATCAGCGCCACCGAACTCGCCTCGCTGCTCAAGCAGCGCATCTTCACCGAGATGGGGCGCTACCGCGGCCGGATCTGGCAGTGGGACGTGGCGAACGAGTTCTTCACCGACTCGAACCCGTCCACGCTCAACCCGAACGACTTCTGGATCAAGAACCTCGGGCCGGACATCATCCCGCAGGCCTTCCGGTGGGCCCACGAGGCCGACCCGCACGCGCTGCTGTTCTACAACGACTACAACATCGCGGGTGAGGACGGCACGAACGCCAAGAGCGACGCGGCCTACGCGTGGCTGAAGCAGATGCTGGCGCAGGGGGTACCGATCCACGGAGTGGGCGACCAGGGGCACCTGGACACGCAGTACGGCTTCCCAACGCAGATGACTGACAACCTCAAGCGGTTTGCCGCCCTCGGTCTGAAGGTCGCGATCACCGAGGCCGATGTGCGTACCTTCGTCGACGGCCCGGACACGCAGGTGCCGACCGACCACCTGTCCACCTTCGCGCAGCCGTATGAGTTCTCGCAGATGCTCAAGGCCGCGCTCGCCGTGCCCGAATGCATTTCGTTCACGGTGTGGGGCTTCGGCGACAAGGACTCTTGGGTGCCCGGCTTCTTCAAGGGCGAGGGCTACGCCACGATTTACGACGTCAACCTGCAGCCGAAGCCGGCGTACTTCGACCTTCAGCAAGATCTCAAGCTCGCGGCTTACGGCGCGCCGCGGCGCGTTCCGACCCGCATGAACCACTAGCGCGAGGTCATCGCCCTCGTGGCCGCGTAACTCTCCGGGTCCCGGTTCGCGGAAGTATGTCGGTGTACTTCCGCGGAGCGGGACCCGGGCTGTTGGTCTTCTGTTCTTCGTGCGACGCGGTTCTTCGTCTGACGCGGTGCGACGCGGTTCTTCGTGCGACGCGGTTCTTCGTGCGACGCGGTTCTTCGTGCGACGCGGTTCTGCGTTGACGCGGTTCTAACGCAGCAAGGCTGCGGCGAGCAGGGCACGCAGCAACGGCACGGCCGGAGCGGGCTGCTTGGAGATCGAGTCCAGCAGCACCGCGACCATCCATTGCGAGCGGTCCGGCGCCGCCGAGCCTATGGTGACGGCTCCGGTGTACCCGGCGGCGGCGAGCTTGGCCGCAGCCGGCGGCGGTTCCGGCGCGTAGCCGTAACCATTGCCCGGCTCGCTGTCGAAGGCGCCGTCCGTCAGCTCCAGGAATTCGCCTCCGCTGAGCAGCAGATCCTCGATGCCCATGAAGTGTTCCGGGCCGACCGGCTGCTGCGCCGCGGAGGTCATGCTCTCGTCTCCCAGGCCCGGCTCGGCCGGAGTGCGGTACACCGAGTAGCGCACGACGTTGAGCGGTTCGGTATGGCCTGGCTTGCTGTAGATGTACCAGGACGCTGCGTCGAGGCCGCGCGCGACGACATCAGCGACCACCTCGACGCGGTCGACGATCGGTACCGCAGAGGTCGTACGGCGTGCCTCTTCGTCCAACGCAGAGAACGCTTCGGTAAGCAGCGCCTCGACCGCGATACCGGTGCGGCCGCGGTACACCCGGCGATCCGGTACCGGAGCGCCCGGTGAGGAAGGCATAGCCCGCGGCGACGGCAGCGCGAAGACTGCGGCGTCCGGCGGCTGCCCGCGCCCCGCGACGACCGGGTGCAGGGAGCGAGAGCGCTTGGCGCGGTACTGCGCCGCGTCCGCCAAGCGGAAGAGGCGGTCGCGCGTGATGACGTCGCCGATCCGGTCGCCGGTGGACGCCACACCGCACGCCACACCCTCGCCGCCACGCACGGTCAACGCCAACGTGCACAATTCCTCGGCGACGCGTACCGCGTCATCGGCGCCGTAGCCCTCGATTAGAACGCAGAACTCGTCACCGCCGAGCCGCGCGGCGAGCGAACCAGGCAGCAGCGCCGCCGCGGCGGACATGACACCGGCGAGCTGCACGAGCAGCGCGTCGCCGTGGTCGTGGCCGTGGCCGTCGTTCATCCGCTTGAGGCCGTTTACGTCGCACACGATGAGGGAGACCACGGTGCCGTCGCTGGCGTGCCGGTCGATCGCCGCGTCGAGCCTGGCATCGAACGAACGCCGGTTGGCCAGGCCGGTGAGCTGGTCGGTGTAGGCGAGGCGCTCGATCTGCCGCACGTGGTCGGCCTTGGCCAGGCCCGCGGCGATCTGCGCGGTCAGCGCCGCGGCGAAGTCGACGTCCTCGCGATCGTAGATCGGCTGGTCGATGGTGCGGGCCGCGAAAAGCTCGCCCCAAGCGCGGCCGTTGTAGACGATCGGCGCGATCAGCGCGCAGTGCCGGCCGCGGCGACGCAGCATCGAGACTCGTTTGGGGTCGCCGTACTCATCGTCGGCGACCTGGATCCACGGACCGAGATCGTCCTCGCTCAGCAGGATTTCGGGGAAGTCGGAGACCGGATAGGACTCGTCCTTCGGGAATGCGGACTCGCCGGTCGCGAGCTTGCCGTGATTGGCCAGCACCCGCAGTCGGCCGGTCTGCCGCTCCCACATGGAGATCGAGGCGACCGCCGCGCGCAGATCGCGCTGGGCTTCGCGGGCTGCGATGCGGATGACGTCCTCGACGGAGTGCGCCGCGGCCATCGACTTCGCGAAACCGGTCAGGGCGCGCAACCGCGCGGCGGCATG
The DNA here is from genome assembly GCA_035763685.1 of Actinocrinis sp. Lineage (GTDB taxonomy): Bacteria > Actinomycetota > Actinomycetes > Streptomycetales > Catenulisporaceae > Actinocrinis. The sequence continues at coordinate 9,249 of DASUAR010000276.1, forward strand.
GGCCTCTGAGCCCGGCCGCGGCCTGGTGACGTCGTGCGCTCCGGTGACCTGACTCACCTACTCGCATAGAGAGGGATGGGGTTGGCGGGATGGCCACCTGGGACGTAGGAGGTCCCGGGCGGTCCCGGTAGGCGTCAATGTGAGCCGCCGGCCGCATCCGGAGGCGTACGGACTGCAACGATACCGCTCTGAGATGATTTGGAGCGACCAAGGAACGCGGCCGGGATCATCCGCACGAGGATCCGGCCGCAACCCTGATTCGCCTGCGGCGAACGCCGCGGATCACCGGCGCGCCGCTTGCCGCCTTTCGCGCGAAAGCCGAGCGTGGGTCGTCTCGGATAAGGCACGGGTAAGACGCGGAAGGGGGCAGGGGGCGCGCCGGTGCGGTTAGTTCAGTTCTGCTTCTGCCGCGCCTGGGGCGCCGGGTCGCCGCCGGAGATGAGCGTCGCCATCTCCCGCTGGGTCTCTTCCACGTGCGGGATGTCGTCGAGCTCGACCTGGCCGTGTTCGCCAGCCGATTCGACCACGAGCGTGCCGCAGCCGAGCATCCGGTCGAGCAGCGAGTCGTGCCGGAAGGAGACGTCGTTGATCTTCTCGAGCGGGATGTCCCGGCCGACCCGGTGGATCCAGCCGAGCCGGATGATGAGCCGCCGGTTGGTGATCACGTAGTTGCTGTTCAGCCACGCGATCCAGGGCCGCAGGGCGAACCAGAAGATGAGCGCGAGCGCGACGACGCCGATGCCGATCCAGCTGGCCTGCGCCCCGGTGCCGTGCTTCGGCGCGATGGCCACGAGGAATCCGCCGATGCCGAAGGTCAGGATGAGTGTGATCACCGGCAGCACCAGGGCCTTCCAGTGCGGACGCAGCTGTAGGTCGATCCGCTCTCCCTCGGCGAGCAACCGCTGTGGGTACCCCATGACCGTCCTTGTCCCCTCTTGGTTTGCGTCCGGTTCGGCCGGGCGCCGATCCGACCGCGTGTGTGTATGGGCGAATCCTGGCATGCGAGCCGGACGGTGCGCTATTACTGCGCTTATCGCAAGTGCACAACATCTCCGGCGCCAATTGGCGTCGAAGCGCCATCGGCGGTGCGGATGAGGAGTCTGCCTTCCGGGTCGATGCCGGTCGCCTGGCCGGAAACCCTGCCGCCACCTGGCAATTCGGCGCGCACTTGCCGGTCAAGGGTCGCGCACGCGGCCTGGTAGGCGGCGGCCAGCCCGCAGCGTTCGGCGTCGCCGTCGGCATCGGCCCAGTCGGCGTACCAGGACCCGAAGCTACGCAGTAACGCACGCAAGAGTGTGTCGCGGTCGGTGACCTTAGCTCCGGCGAGGAGGAGAGAAGTCGCGTGCGGCGCGGGGAGTTCGTCGGTGCGCAGCGTGACGTTGATACCGATGCCGATGACGACGCACGGTTGCGATGCTGTACCGCCCTGTTCGGCGAGGATGCCGCCGAGCTTGAGCCCGACGCCGTAACCGGAATCCGGGACGGCTCCGGTTGGAGCGTTGTCTGATGAGGCGGGACGGGATGGGGCCGTGTCTGATGGGGCGGGACGGGATGTGGTGCGGTCTGATGAGGCGCGGCCTGATGGGGCGCGGTCTGGTGAGGCGCCGTCTGGTGAGGCGCCGTCTGATTCGCTGTCAGTCGGCTCAGCCAAGATCAGATCGTTCGGCCACTTCAGCGACACGTCAAGTTCCGCGACCCGCGCCACCGCTGACCGCGTCGCGACGCCGGCGAGCAGCGGCAGCCAGCCCCAGCGCGCCGCTGGCACCTCGGGCCGCAGCAGGATGGACAGGAACAGTCCGGAACGTGGCGGGGCGACCCAGGATCGGCCGAGGCGTCCCTTGCCAGCAGTCTGCGACTCCGCGACGACGACCGAGCCGTGCGGGGCGCCGTCGTCCGCAGCTGCGAGGAGCGCGGTGTTGGTGGAATCGACCTCCGGGAGTACACGCAGCGCAGCGATGCTGTGCCCGCCGAACCCGACGCCGGGAACCATCAGCGCGCGTTGCAGACTGTGCTCGTTCAACGGCGGACGATTGAGATCGCTGTAGACGGAGGCCATGGTCGCAGCCTATGGCGCGGCCCGAACCTTGTGGCGCAGCGGTGCCGGGAGTCGCCCGCGAAGCGCTCATATACATTGTCTCCAGCCCCCGGAGCGACGTGCTTGTCGACCGGGAGGTTCCGACCGTTCAGGGAGTGACGAGCGACGATGGCCGAAGAGATCGACATCCACACGACCGCGGGCAAGCTCGCCCTGCTGCGTACGCACTTGGACCAGGCGGTAAACGCCGGTTCCGAGCGTGCACAGGAGAAGCAGCACGCCAAGGGCAAGCTCACCGCGCGTGAGCGCATCGAGCTGCTGTTCGACGAGGGCTCGTTCCAGGAGCTGGACGAGTTGGCCCGGCACCGATCGACGAACTTCGGCATCGAGAAGAGGCGGCCGTACACCGACGGCGTGATCACCGGTTACGGCACCGTGGACGGCCGCGCGGTGTGCGTGTTCTCTCAGGACTTCAACGTCTTCGGCGGCTCGCTCGGCGAGGTGAACGGCGAGAAGATCGCCAAGGTGATGGACCTGGCGATGAAGATCGGCTGTCCGCTGGTCGGCTTCAACGACGGCGGCGGCGCGCGGATCCAGGAGGGCGTAGTCTCGCTCGGCGCGTTCGGGGAGATCTTCCGGCGCAACGTGCACGCCTCGGGTGTCATCCCGCAGATCTCGCTGATCGTCGGTCCCGCGGCGGGCGGCGCGGTCTACTCCCCCGCGCTGACCGACTTCGTCGTCATGGTCGACAAGACCTCGAACATGTACATCACTGGGCCCGACGTGATCAAGACGGTGACCGGGGAGGACGTCGGCCACGAGGAGCTTGGTGGGGCGCACGCGCACAACACCAAGTCCGGGGTCGCGCACTACCAGGCCGCCGCCGAGAAGGACGCGATCGAGTACGTCAAGGGTTTGTTGTCCTTCCTGCCGCAGAACAATCTGGAGGACCCGCCCGTCTTCGAGCTCGACAACGACCTGGCCGAGTCCGAGGTCGACCTGGAGCTCAACTCGCTGGTCCCGGACTCGGCGAACCAGCCCTATGACATGCACCGGGTCATCGAGCACGTACTCGACGGCGGCGACTTCCTGGAGGTGCATCCGCTGTTCGCGCAGAACATCGTGGTGGGCTTCGGGCGGGTCGAGGGGCACTCGGTCGGCGTCGTGGCCAACCAGCCGATCATGAAGGCCGGATGCCTCGACATCGACGCCTCGGAGAAGGCGGCCCGGTTCATCCGCACCTGCGACGCGTTCAATATCCCGATCCTGACGTTCGTCGACGTGCCCGGCTTCGTGCCCGGTACGGACCAGGAGTGGGACGGCATCATTCGGCGCGGGGCGAAGCTGCTGTATGCGTATGCGGAAGCGACGGTGCCCATGATCACGGTCATCACGCGTAAGGCATACGGCGGTGCGTATGACGCGATGGGCTCAAAGCATCTCGGTGCGGACATCAACGTCGCGTGGCCTACGGCGCAGATCGCGGTGATGGGTGCGTCAGGTGCGGTAGACGTGCTGTACAAGCGCGACCTCGCGGCGTCCGAGGACCGGGCGGCGATGCGTACCGACCTGATCACGAACTATGAGGACACGTTGATGAACCCGTACATCGCGGCGGAGCGCGGGTACGTTGACTCGGTGATCGAGCCCTCGCAGACCCGAGCGTTCGTGACGCGAGCGCTGCGAACACTGCGGACCAAGCGTGCGCAATTGCCGCCCAAGAAACACGGGAACATCCCGCTGTGACGGCAATCGGTGCGATGGTGGCCGGCCAAGGCGGTCGTGGCTTCGAGAACGCGCGCTCCGCGGACCATGCGCGCGGCGCGGAAAACGCAGCGGGAGGGAGAGCGCAGTGAACTCGGAGGACACCGAAAGCGCTTCGGCGGTACTCAAGGTGGTGCGCGGCGAGCCGAGCGCCGAAGAACTCGCGGCTTTGGTCGCGGTGATTGCGAGCCAGGCGGCTGAAGCAGCCGCGGCCGGCGAGCCTGCGGCGACGCCGAAGGTCTCCGGCTGGACTGAACGGTCGCGGTACATGCGCGCGCCCGGCAGGCCGTTCCCCGGTGGCTGGCGGTCCTCAATGCTCCCGCGCTGACCACAAGCCAGCACTGCTGCTGACCACGAGCCAGCATCGCATCGCATCGCATTGCACCGCACCGCACCGCATCAGACCATCCGGCAATCGGAAAGTAGCGATCTTGAGACTGGTACTGGCCTCGGAGTCACCCGCCCGACTGGCCCTGTTGCGCAATGCGGGCTTCGCGCCGGAGGCGATCGTCAGCGGCGTGGACGAGGACTCCTTCGATGCCACGAGCCCGGTCGAACTGGCGCTGATTCTGGCGCGGGCCAAGGCGCGTGCCGTGGCCCAGCGAGTCGAGCCCGGCGCGTTGGTGATCGGCTGTGACTCGGTGCTCGACCTGGACAGCAATGCGCTCGGCAAGCCTACGGACACGGAGGACGCCATCGGCCGGTGGAAGGCGATGCGGGGGCGGCAGGGCATCCTCGTCACCGGCCACTGCCTGATCGACACCCGGCCGCTCGAAGCTGACGCCGTGTCCGACGGGGATGCCGAGTCGGCTGCGGACGACCAGTCGGACAGCGTTGACAGCGGCGGCGGCAATGGCCGCAGTGTCGCTGGCGGTAGCGGCAGCGCTGGCAGTGGCGCAAGCGGCGGAAGCGGCGGCGGCAATGGCGGCGCTGGCAGCGGCAGCGCTGGTGAGTGGCGCGAGGTCACCCGAGCAGGCGCAACCTTGGTCCAGTTCGCCGAGGTCTCGGACGCCGAGATCGAGGCTTACGTCGCGACCGGCGAGCCGCTGCAGGTAGCCGGGGCGTTCACGCTGGACGGGATCGGCGGATCGTTCGTCGAGTCGATCGGCGGCGATCCGTCCAACGTGATCGGACTCTCGCTGCCGCTGCTGCGCGGGATGCTTGGCGAGTTCGGCATCTCGGTCGCCGACCTGTGGTCAGTTCCCCTGAAGGGTTGAGTACTTCACTCTGTTAGCCGAAAGAGGCGATTACCTGCTGACTCGGCCTCACATAGGGTCGGTGCGTGAGTGTCCCGGACGACGAACCACGGCGAGCTGTCAACTGGTCGCGCAGGGATGCGCTGCGCGCGGCGTGGACGGCCTGTGCAGTCGCCGCTGTGACGGAGGGCTGCTCATCGCCGAGCGGCGGAGGTCACCCGGTCGGCGCAGGGGGTTCGGGAGCCGCACATCCGGGCCCTTCCGCAACGTCGACTGCACCGGGCGCTGGCACGTCCTTAGGCGCCTCCGCATCCGGGAATGCGGTACCGAGCACCAGCGCCGCAGTCGCTAACGGCGTCGCGCTTACCTTCCACGGCGATGGCACTCCCTCACTTGCTACCGCACTGCTCTCGGAGGCAGAGCGGGCCGGCGCGCGTGTCACGGTCCTAGCCGTGGGCCGCTGGCTCGGCGAGTATCCGCAGATGGCGCGGCGAGTGCTGGATGGCGGGCACGAACTCGGCAATCACACCGAGCATCACATCGACATCGACGCGCTGGGCCCAAGCGCCGCCTACGCCGAGATCGAGGATTGTGCGGCCCGCTTGCAGAAGCTGACCGGCTCGCGCGGTCGTTGGTTCCGTCCGTCACAAGCGCAGCACGCCACAGCTGTCGTTCGGGCGGCAGCGGTCCGCGCTGGTTATCCGACCGTACTTTCGTACGATCTTGATTCGCTCGACTACACCGACCCCGGTACCGAAGCGGTCGTGCACAACGTGCTGAGCGCAGTGCGGGCGGGCGACGTGGTCTCCATGCACCTAGGTCACACCGGAACCATCTCTGCGCTCCCGGCGATTCTGGACGGCCTGCGCACACGCGGCCTGCAAGCTGTCACCGCTTCCGCCCTTTTCCCGCAGCCCCTCTCGATCTCGGAGGTAGCACGCCGGTGAACAGTCTCAGCCGACTCAGCCGCCGCCAGGCTTTGTTCGGCGGCGCGGTCGTGGTTACGGCGGTCGTCGTGGTCGGCGGATGCGCGCTGTCCGGCTCGGGATCGAACGCGACCGGTAATTCGCGCAGCACGCAGGGCGCGGCGGCGGCCGGTGCATCACGGGAGACGGCCAGCACTGCTTCGTTATCGCCTTCGCCGACGATTCAGCTGCGGGCGGGTCTCGCGGGGATGCCTGGGTACGACCCAGCAGACCTTTACTTCGCCGATCGGCCGAACCAGATGTCCGATGCGGTGAAGGGCATGCCGTCGTACGTGTACGTGCCGAACAGCAATTCTGACACCGTCTCAGTCATCGACCCGGCGACGTACAAGGTCGTGCGCACGGTACCCGTAGGGCATCAACCGCAGCACGTCGTGCCGAGCTGGGACCTGCAGACGTTGTGGGTGAACAACGACCTCGGCAACTCGCTGACGCCGATCGACCCGCGGACCGGCGCGTTCGGCAAGCCGGTGCCGGTGAACGACCCGTACAACCTGTACTTCACTCCGGATGGCAAATCGGCCATGGTCATGGCGGAGGCGAACCGTCAGATCGTGTTCCGCGATCCGCACACGATGGCGATCCAGGACATACTGCCGGTGCCCTGCGCGGGCGTGAACCACGCGGACTTCTCGCCGGACGGCACGTACTTCATCGCGTCGTGCGAGTTCTCCGGCCAGTTGCTGAAGGTGGACACGGCCTCGCACAAGCTGCTGGGCGTCATCACGTTGAAGTCCGGCGCGATGCCGCAGGACGTGAAGATAGCTCCGGACGGTTCGATCTGGTACGTCGCGGACATGGCGACGAATGGGCTGTGGACGCTCGACGGCGACAACTTCAAGGTGACCGGGTTCATTCACACCGGGCTCGGCGCGCACGGCCTGTACGTGAGCCGGGATTCGACGTCGCTTTACGTGTCGAACCGCGGCGAAGGCTCGGTCTCGGTGCTCGACTTCGCGACGCGCGCGGTAAAGGCGTTGTGGAAGATCCCGGGTAAGGCGAGTCCGGATATGGGCGGTGTGTCAGCGGACGGCACGGTGCTGTGGCTGGCGGGGCGGTACGACGCGGAGGTGTACGCGATCTCGACAGTCGACGGTCATCTCATCGCGCGTATTCCGGTAGGGAGCGGACCGCACGGTCTGTGCGTGTACCCGCAGCCTGGCCGGTACTCGCTCGGGCACACCGGGATCTTCCGGTAGGTCGGGCAGGGTAGGCAGGTCAGGGAAGGTCGCGCAGGGTAGGTCGGGCAGGGCAGGTCAGCGAGCGGCGGCGGGTTCGTGCTCGTCGCCCGGAGCCGGTTCGGCTTCTGACTCGCTCGGCTCGGCGGCCTGGTGTTTGGTGTCTTCGGACTGAGCTGTCCCACCAGACTGGACAACCGACTCGGGCCCCGGTGTCCCGCCAGACTGGACAACCTCTTCGGGCTGAGCTGTCTCATCAGACTGGACTGTCCCGCTAGACCGGACAACCGACTCGGATCCCGGTGTCCCGCCAGACCGGACAACATCCTCGGACTGAGCTGTCTCGTCAGACCGGACAATCACCTCCGACTCGACCGGCTCCTCCGCCTCGTCTGAGTCGGGCTCAGACTCAGCTACATGGGATTCGGTGCTCTCAGCCTCAGTCTGAGTCTCTGGCCCGGCCTCTCGCTCGACCGCTTTCGGCTCGACCGGCTCCACAGCTTTCACGGTCTCCGCGGGTTCCACGGATTCGGCAGGCGACTCCGGCTCCGGCGCTGCCTCTGCCTCCGGCTGCCTGACAACCTCGGGCTCCGGCACTTCCTCGGATTCCTCGGATTCCTGCGCTGCCTCGGGCTCCGCAGCTTCTTCTGCCACTGCTCCCGCTGCCACTGCTTCTTCTGTCGCTGCCTCTGCTGTCGCTGCTTCTACCGCAACCGCTTCTCCCGCAACTGCTTCTTCTGCCGCCGCCGCTGCTTCTGCCGCCGCTGCTTCCGGCACAGCCGCCTCGGCCGTCTCCGCAACCTCGACGACTTCGCCGGCCCGCGGCTCCCAGATCTCACTCGGCTGGACCTGCTCAGCCGACTGCGTTATCGGCATAGCCCCCGCGGCCATCATCTCGCGCTGTGCACGCGCCGCCGCGCGACGGTAGTAGCGCGCGCGGTACCGCGCCCGGTTGCGGCGCCTCCCGATGACGTAAAGCGCTATCAGCCCAAGCGAGACTACGAGCGTCAGGCCGATCGTTCCCGCCGCGACCACCTTCGAGTCGGTGACCAGCGAGTTGGCCGTCCGGTCGGGCTGGGCGTTGATCTGCCCCGACCCCTGGTGCACGGTCGCGGAACCCGGCACCGTGTAAGACCACAGAATCGTCGAGTACGTCCAGGTCAGGATCTCCGTCGAACCCGACCGGTCATCCGCGACCAACCCGGCGTTGACCAGCGCGTATTCGGCGTTCCCGAACCCGCGCCCCGGGCCGATCTCAATGTGCACACACGGGAACCGATATCCCGAGCTGGCCACCATCGACAGATTCGTCGAGGTCGCATCCACCGGCCGGGTCACCTTCAGCTGCCCGAGGTTCGTCGAGTCGATCTGCGGCGGCAGCATCGCCGCAGGCCCGAGGCTGTTGATCGGGAGGGCACCGACGTGACCGATGTCCTTGGCGGTGCCGTTGATGCCCGGCAAGTCCAGGTCACCGCCAGGCCCCGGGACCGGCGCGCTGCTCGCCACGCAGCTCGCGCTCGCGGTGTTCGCCGGCGCGCTGGTGGCGACCGGCGCCGGCGAGAAGGTCGAGACGTAGCTGAACTGTGGTTGATCCGAGTGCTTCGGCGCGGCCGACTTCTTCACGCCCACCGGGATGATGGTCGAGCCGCCGGAGGTCGGAAACTGCGTGGTCGGCGGTACCGGGAAGCTGAAGCTCGGGAACGGGCGCGACGGCCTGATGACGAGGTCCGCCGAGTTCGACGCGGCCGAGGCCGAGGCCGTGGCCGGGAAGGCCAGCAGGGCACCCGCGGCGAGGGCGGCGCCGCCCACCGCCAGTGCGGCTTTGGCGGGGGCGGCGCGGAACACGCGCGAGGGGGTCTTCGGGGGTATCGGCACGACTGGCGCCACTCCGGGTCGGGATTCAGGGACTAGGTACGTGGGTCAGGCGGGTTCCGGCTCGGCGTCGAGTCGTCTACCTCGCCGCCACATCAGCACCGCGGCGAGAATCCCGGCGATTAGGCCGCACAGGTGTCCTTGCCACGAGATGTGCATCGCGCTGACGGTCGCGGACGGATACAGCAGAACGAGCGTCCACTGGTAGTAGACGAACACAGCGACGCCGACCGCGATCTGCCAGACCGCCTGCCACGGTGAGCGGGCGAACAGGCCGCGTACGGCGACGTAGCCGAGCAGTCCGAAGATCAGACCGCTGGCTCCGACGGTGTCGCTGTTGGACGGCGAGACCAGCCAGGTGCCGAGCCCACCGACCACAACGATTATCGCGGCGGCGTAGAGGAACCGCCTGATGCCGCCGAGCGCGGCCAGGAAGGTCAGCAGCGCGAGCGGCGGCGTGTTGCTCTCGATGTGGTCGAGGCCTAGGTGCAGGAACGGCGCGGTGATGATGTGCGGCAGGGAGGGAAGGCTGCGCGCGACGATGCCGTACTCGCCGTCGAGCCGGTATCCATCGGCGGCGTTGAACGCCTGCACCACCCAGATCAGGGCGACGACGAAAACGGTGACCTCGGCAGCGACGCGCAGGTCGGCCAGCATCGAGGCGCCCTGCGCCTTGAGCCGGTCCGCCTTGCTCGTCTCCACCGAGCCGCCGGATATGGACACCCGTCGTCACCCTCCCCTAACGCGCCGATCGCGTACTTCGCGCCATGCTGATTCCGACCCGAGTCGTCATTCGCTCTCGCACCTTACGTCCCCTGTGAGAAGAACCATAGCGCCCACCTCATTACAAGGAGACGCTCAATGCAGCAGGATTGGTTGTGGGCCGCATACAACAAGTGGCGGCACCTGTGGTAGTGATCCCTCCAGGCGGCGGCTTCTCACGGCTGCCTACACTCAAGGGGTCTTCTTGGATTTGAGATTGAGGGAGCCTGACGTGCGTAAGGTGCTGATCGCGAATCGTGGGGAGATCGCGGTGCGGGTGGCGCGGGCGTGTCGGGATGTGGGTGTGGCTTCGGTCGCGGTGTATGCGGAGCCGGATCGTGATGCGGTACATGTGCGGATGGCGGATGAGGCATTCGCGTTGGGGGGCGTGTCCGCGGCGGAGTCGTATCTCTCGATTGAGCGGTTGCTGGCTGCCGCGGCCGCGTCGGGGGCGGACGCGGTGCATCCAGGATATGGGTTTTTGTCGGAGAACGCGGCTTTCGCGCGGGCGGTGACCGAGGCGGGGCTGGTGTGGGTGGGTCCGCCGCCGTCCGCGATCGAGGCGTTGGGGGACAAGGTTTCGGCGCGGCATATCGCCGCGCGGGCGGGGGCGCCGTTGGTGGCGGGTAGCAGTGAGCCGGTCGCGGGGGCCGATGAGGTGGTCGAGTTCGCGCGGGAGCATGGCCTGCCGGTGGCGATCAAGGCGGCGTTCGGGGGTGGGGGGCGCGGGTTGAAGGTGGCGCGCACCCTGGAGGAGATCCCGGAGCTGTACGAGTCCGCGGTGCGGGAGGCGGTGGCGGCGTTCGGGCGCGGGGAGTGTTTCGTAGAGCGCTATCTGGAGCGCCCGCGCCATGTGGAGACTCAGTGCCTGGCTGACACCCACGGCAACGTGGTGGTGGTGTCCACGCGGGATTGTTCGTTGCAGCGGCGGCATCAGAAGCTGGTCGAGGAGGCCCCGGCCCCGTTCCTGTCCGACGCGCAGGTGCAGCAGTTGTATGACGCGTCCAAGGCGATCCTGCGCGAGGCGGGGTATGTAGGGGCGGGCACGTGCGAGTTCCTGGTGGGGCAGGACGGGACGATCTCGTTTCTGGAGGTCAACACCCGTCTTCAGGTGGAGCATCCGGTTTCCGAGCAGGTCACCGGGTTGGATCTGGTGGTCGAGCAGTTGCGCATCGCGGCGGGGGAGGAACTGGGCTACGGGGACCCGCCGGTGTCGGGGCACAGTATCGAGTTCCGTATCAACGGGGAGGATCCTGGGCGCTCCTTCCTGCCGGCGCCGGGCACGGTGAGCGTGTGGCGTACTCCGGACGGGCCGGGGGTGCGCGTGGATGCCGGGGTCGAGGCGGGCAGCGTGGTGGGGCAGGCCTTTGATTCGCTGCTGGCGAAGTTGATCGTGACCGGCCGGGATCGCGCGCACGCCCTGGCACGTGCCCGCCGCGCGCTGGCGGAGTTCCAGGTTGAGGGCCTGGCCACGGTGTTGCCGTTTCACCGCGCGGTGCTGGATGATCCGGCATTCGCCCCGGCGGACCCGGCGCAGCCGTTCAGTGTGCATACCAGGTGGATCGAGACCGAGGCGCAGCTGGATCTGCCCGCCTTCGCCGGGCCGTTGGCTGAAAGCACGGAACCGCAGGAGCGTCACAGCGTGACGGTGGAGGTCGGCGGGCGGCGGTTGGAGGTGGTGCTGCCGGTGTCCCTGGTGCCCGCGGGTAGTGCCGCGGGGGCGCGGCGCCCGGCAGCCGCGCCGAAGCGGTCGGGGGGCGCTCGGGCGGCGGTGGCGGTGACCGGGGACGCGTTGACCTCCCCGATGCAGGGCACGATCGTGAAGGTCGCGGTCACCGAGGGACAGCAGGTCGCCGCGGGGGATCTGATCGTGGTGCTGGAGGCGATGAAGATGGAGCAGCCGCTGGCCGCGCACAAGGCCGGCACCGTGGTCTCCCTGACCGCGCAGATCGGGGCCACCGTCACCGCCGGAGCCGTCCTCTGCGAAATCAAAGACTGAACACACCAGAGACCGGATCAGGGCGAATCCCGCCGAAATGGGAGCCTGAACCGCAATAGCGAGACAGCGCGGGCCGGGGCGATACGAATTCGCCCCGGCCCGGAACTTTCACGCGCTAAGCCACCGGTTCAGCGGCTATTCCTCGTCCTTGTGCAGTCGGCGCGCCGCTTCCGCAATCGAACCGGACAGCGACGGATACACGGTGAACACCGAAGCGACCTGGTCCACGGTCAGATGCAGATCCACCGCCATCGAAACCGGATGAATCAGCTCGCTGGCGCGCGGCGAAACGATGACGCCGCCGAGAATGGTGCCGGAACCGGGGCGCGAGTAGAGCTTCACGAAGCCGTCGTGGAAGCCGAGCATCTTCGCCCGTGGGTTCGTGTCCAGCGGCAGCTTCACCACGTCGAACTTCGGGTCGTCGCTCTCCGCGTTGAACGTGGTCCGGCCGACCGTGGCGATCTCCGGCTCGGTGAAGATGTTCGCGGAGACGCGCTTGAGGTTGATCGGCCACACCGCTTCGCCGAGCGCGTGGTACACGGCGATCCGGCCCTGCATCGCAGCGACCGACGCGAGCGGGAGGACGCCCGTGCAGTCACCGGCCGCGTAGACACCGGCCGCCGTGGTGCGTGAGACGCGGTCCACGACGATGTGACCCGAGCGCGTTGTCTGCACGCCGACCGCTTCAAGGCCGAGGTCTTCGGTGTTGGGCAGCGAACCGACCGCCATAAGGCAGTGCGTGCCCTGCACGGTGCGGCCGTCCTCAAGCGTGACCGTGACACGGTCACCTTCGCGTACCGCAGATGTCGCGCGCGAACGGCTCAGCACTCGCATGCCGCGACGCTGGAAGACCTCCTCGAGCACGCGCGCCGCATCCTCGTCCTCTCCCGGCAGCACCCGATCGCGCGACGAGACCAGCGTCACCTGTGAACCGAGTGCCTGATACGCGCCCGCGAACTCGGCGCCGGTCACGCCGGAACCGACCACGATCAGGTCTTCGGGCAGCTCGTCGAGGTCGTAAAGCTGAGTCCAGGTCAGAATCCGCTCGCCATCCGGCCGTGCCGAGGGCAGCTCGCGGGGGCGCGCCCCGGTGCCGATGATCACCGCGTCCGCGGCGATCCGGTCCACGACGCTTTTTTCCGCACCCCCGTTTCCAGACGCGCCCTTTCCAGACGCGCCCTTTCCAGCAGCCCGGCCGGGCGTCGTGACCTCCACGATCGCGCCGCCGTCGGCCAACCGCCCGGAGCCATGCACCACGGTCACGCCAGCCTTCGCCAGCCCCTCGGCGATGTCCTCGGACTGCTTCGCCGCCAAGGCCTTGACCCGCGCGTTGACTCGGGCCAGGTCCACGCCCGTCACGCAGTGCGCCGCGTCCTCGCCGATCCGGACGCCGAGTTCGGGTGCGTCCTCAAACGCGGTCATGACGTCGGCGGTCGCGATGAGGGTCTTGGACGGGACGCAGTCAGTCAGCACCGCAGCTCCGCCGATGCCGTCGCGCTCGACGATGGTCACCTCCGCGCCGAGCCGCGCGGCCACCAGCGCCGCCTCGTAGCCGCCGGGTCCGCCACCGATGATCGCAATTCTTGTCACAGGCTCAGTCTAATTGCGCCAGGTACCAGCGCTGTTGCGGTGTCCACAGCTTGCGTGGGGGCGGCCGTGACGTGCGCAGGAAAGACGGTGCGGGCGGAAATGCGTTGGCGGGCTGCCGGAGGGCTTCGGTAGCGTCAGAAGCAGTGTCTTACGAGGGCGCCGAACAGTGACTTAAGAGGGGCGCAGTCTCACGAGGGCGCGCGTCCGGGGAGCGGATAGCCATGTCAACGTCGATGTCGAGTCGCCTCGGCGTGCTCCGCTACCGCGATTTCCGGTACCTGCTCATCGACCGCTTCGTCGCGCCCTCCGCCTTCGCGTTCTCGGCCGTCGGCGTGTCCTTCGCGGTCCTTAACAGCACCGGCTCCACCGCGGACCTCTCCTACGTGCTCGCCGCGCAGATCGCACCGAACCTCGTCTTCGGGCCGCTCGGCGGAGTCATCGCCGACCGGATACCGCCGCAGTACGTCATCGCCTTCGCCAACCTGCTGGTCGCGTTGTTCGAGGGAACGCTCGGGCTGCTGGTGCTCACACATTCGGCGCAGCTTTGGCAGATGATCGCACTGGAGGCGGGCACTGGTACCGCCATCGCGATCTTCTACCCCGCCTCGCAGGCCCTGTTGCCGAAGCTGGTCCCGGACGCCGAGCTTCAGCAGGCGAACGCCGTCAGCCGCCTGGTGATGAACGGCGCGATGATGGGTGGCGCGGCGATCGCCGGCTTCCTCGTCGCGGCTTCCGGGCCGGGCTGGGCGCTGGTCATCGACGCGATCGGAATGCTCGCGTCGGTCGCGCCGAACCTGCTGATCCGGGTCCGTGCCATCGAGCGCTCGCACAACCCGGGCATCTTCAGCGAACTGCGGGAGGGCTGGGACGAGTTCCGGTCACACACGTGGCTGTGGGGAATCGTGCTCCAGTACTCGGCCGTGCTGATGTGCTGGTACGGCTCGTTCAGCGTGCTCGGCCCGGCCGTCGCGAAGGCACACCTCGGCGGCCCGGCCGCCTGGGGCACCATCATGGCCTTCGAATCGATCGGCCTGATCATCGGCGGATTCATCGCGCTGCGATACACGCCGCGTCGGCCGATGCTGTTCGTCGCCATGATCGGTATGACGATCGCACTGCCCTCACTCGCCCTCGCGATGCTGTGGCCGGTGTGGCTGATCTGCGTGACCAGCCTCGGCGTCGGGATCGCGCTCGAGACGATGATGGTGCAGTGGTTCGTGGTGATGGCGCGTTACATCCCCGCAGACAAGCTGGCCCGAGTGTCGGCCTACGACGCGCTCGGCTCGGTCATGTCGATGCCGATCGGAGCGCTGCTCGCCGGACCGATCGCCGCGGCGATCGGCGTCTCCAACACCCAGTACGCCGCAGCCGGCGTGATCGTCGCGGTGAGCCTGCTGACGCTGCTCTCGCGTGACATCCGAACCCGGCGCAGCACCGATGCACCGGTATCGGGCGCGGACACCGTCAGGGCAGCCGAGGCAGCGGACATCGCGGTCGTGGCGAACGTGGCGAAGGTGGCCGAAGCACCCATGGCGTCATCGATTACGGCGGCGACCGCGCAGAGCGGGCTACCGGCAGCCGCTATATCGTCTGATGCGTGACGACACAGGCGATTGCAGAGTCGAACGCGGACCCGTACCAGGGCGCACAGGACGCAGCTAAAGCACTGATCTCGAGGATCGGCGGCACGCCGGACGTGGCGCTGGTCCTCGGCTCCGGCTGGGTGCCGGCCGCCGACGCGCTCGGCGAGCCCGAGCACGAGTTCCCGGTCACCGAACTGCCCGGGTTCACCATGGCGGAAGCCATCGGTCACGCCGGGCGGATCCGGTCGGTCCGGCTCGCGTCCACCGGCAAGCTGGCACTGGTCTTCCTCGGCCGTACGCACTTCTACGAAGGGCACGGCGTCGCGCGCGTTGTGCACGGCGTGCGTACCGCCGTCGCCGCGGGTTGCTCGACGGTGGTCCTGACCAACGGCTGCGGCGGCGTGAATCCGGCGTACTCGGTGGGACAGCCGGTGCTCATCAGCGATCACATCAACCTGACCGCGACCTCCCCGATCGTCGGCGCGAACTTCGTCGACCTGACCGACCTCTACTCGGCGCGGCTGCGCGCGCTGTGCAAGGAGGTCGATCCGTCGCTCGCCGATGGCGTGTACATCCAGCTGACCGGACCGCACTACGAGACGCCCGCGGAGATCCGCATGGTGCGTACCCTCGGCGCTGACCTTGTGGGCATGTCAACGGCGCTTGAGGCGATCGCGGTGCGTGAGGCCGGGGCGGAACTGTTGGGCATCTCGTTGGTGACCAACATGGCGGCGGGTATGACAGGGCAGCCGCTCAGCGCTCAGGAAGTCATCGACACCGGTAACGCGTCGGCCGCGCGTATGGGAGTGCTGCTGCGCGACGTACTCGGCCGCCTTTAGCG
This sequence comes from Actinocrinis sp., assembly GCA_035763685.1. GTDB lineage: Bacteria > Actinomycetota > Actinomycetes > Streptomycetales > Catenulisporaceae > Actinocrinis. Next base: position 25,055 of record DASUAR010000276.1, read on the forward strand.
CTCGCTGCCGCAGCCGCTGCCGCCCTTACCGACCGAAAAAGCAAGACGGAGAGGCTCGAAGGGAGTCGCCGTGGAACGCCTGCTCTCTCTCGCCCGCGCCTGGCTGGACGAGGACCCCGACCCGGAGACCCGCGAAGAGCTGAGCGCGCTGATCGAGGAGTGCGCAGACGCCGACGAAGGCGCGTGCGATACCTGTAGCCAGCTCGCGGAGCGCTTCTCCGGCACGCTCCAGTTCGGTACCGCCGGGCTGCGCGGTGAACTGGGCGCGGGGCCGAACCGGATGAATCGGGTGGTGGTCAGTCGCGCCGCCGCGGGCCTCGCTCGCTACCTGCTCGACACCGGGCACCTCGAAGAGGCCGTCGTCATCGGCTACGACGCGCGGAAGAACTCCGACGTGTTCGCGCGGGACACCGCCGAGGTGCTCAGCGGCGCCGGGTTGCGTCCGCTGGTGCTGCCGAGGCCGCTGCCGACCCCGGTGCTTGCGTTCGCGATCCGGTATCTGGGCGCGTGTGCGGGCGTCATGGTGACGGCGAGTCACAATCCGCCGCGCGACAACGGCTACAAGGTCTACCTCGGCGACGGTTCGCAGATCACTCCCCCGGCAGACGAGCAGATCGCAGCGGCCATCGAGGCAGTCGGCCCGTTGTCTTCGGTTCCGCGCGGCACGGAATGGGAGACGCTGGACGACTCCATCCTCGATGCGTATCTCGATCGTGCGGTGCGTGTTCTTAGCCCGGTTGGTCCACGGGAACTGCGGGTCGTTTCGACCGCGCTGCATGGTGTCGGCGGTGCGGTACTCGCTTCGGCTTTCGAGCGCGCCGGGTTCGATACGCCGATCGCCGTGCCCGAGCAGCAGGATCCGGATCCGACCTTCCGGACCGTGGCCTTCCCGAACCCGGAGGAACCCGGCGCGATCGACCTGGCGTTGGCCCTGGCTCGCAAGTGCGGTGCCGACATGGTCATCGCCAACGACCCGGACGCGGATCGCTGCGCCGTGGCGATTCCCATGCACACAGGTGACGAGGCATCAGGTGCGTCAGGTGCGGCCGGTGACGCTGGTGGCGAGTGGCGGATGTTGCGCGGCGACGAGGTCGGTGCGCTGCTCGGCGCGTACCTCGCCGAACGTGGCGGCGCGCGCACCTTCGCCACGACGATCGTCTCCTCCTCCCTGCTTGGGAAGATCGCGCGGCGACACGGCATCGACTACCGCGAGACGCTGACCGGCTTCAAGTGGCTGACGAAGGTCGAGGACTTGTCGTACGCCTACGAGGAGGCACTCGGGTACTGCGTCGATCCGGACGGCGTGCGCGACAAGGACGGCATCAGCGCCGCGCTGCTGGTCGCCGAGTTGGCGGCAACGCTCAAGGCGGACGGCCGCAGCTTCGAGGGCGAACTGGAGCGGCTGGCCGCCGAGTACGGCCGGCACGCCACGGATCAGCTCTCGATCCGCGTCGATGAGTTGGACCAGATCGCGCGAATGATGGCCGCGCTGCGTTCCGCCCCGCCGAAGGAGCTGGCCGGATTGGCGGTGACACTGCTGGACGACCTGTCACTCGGCTCACCCGGCTTGCCACCGACCGATGGACTGCGACTCTCGCTCGACGGCGGCGCACGCGTGGTGGTTCGGCCTTCGGGCACTGAGCCGAAGCTCAAGTGCTACATCGAGGTCGTAACGCACGGTTCGGCGGCTGACGCGGTCGCGCTGCTAGACGCACTCAAGGCTGCTTTGGCGGAGCGGCTCAGCACCGCCTAGACCCTAGTCAGCTCACGGCGAGAGCGATGACCAGGAACACGACGCTCGCGCCGAGCAGCGCGAACGACAACACAGACCAGCGCACTATGCCCGAGTCAACCGGGGCGGTTTCCAGGACGGGCGTGGCCTTCTGAGCGCTCGCCGCAGCGTCGCTCGAAGCTACGGTGACGGCGTCGTCGGTTGTCGTGGTAGCAGCGACATCGGCGACGTCAGCGGCCGGCACTGCGGCGGTAGCGGTCTCCGATGCTGCCGCAGCAGCCTCCTCGGCCTGCTTGGCCTTGAACCGCGCCTGAACCGCGAATGCCTCGCGCCGTGCGTTCATCTCCTCGATTGCCTGGTCCGCCATGGACAGGCGATCGGCCGCGTCGTAAGGGCGGCGGTTGACCGACTGCAGCATGTCGGCCGGGACGCCGCGACTGGCCAAGCGCTGCGACTGCGACAGGTCCTTGAGACGGTGCCGCTCGACGCGGCGCCGCTCCCGCAGTGAGACCGGGATGGCCCAGACGGTGAACCGGCGGCTTTCCGTGTGCGCCATGAAGGAAAGCCGGGCGCTGAGATCGGTCACCGCGTCCCACGGCAGCTCAATCGTGCGAAACGGGTTGCGCACGACAAGCCGGTCATTCCACGCGAACGCCGCCGGATAGACGCCGTACAACGCGGCGAGGACGGCGACCAGCATCAGGATGGCCGCGGCGACGAGGTCCTGGGTGCCGGACTCGATCAGCAGGTCGATTGCGCCGAATCCGCAGAACAGCACGACCAACGCGCCGCCGATGAGCGCGGCCGGGCCGCGGTAGACGGTCGGCTTCTCGGTGGTCGGACGGGAGTCGGTGGCGAGCGGCGTCATGACCCTGGATTCTGCCTCACGGGCTGTGTGTGGTCCATGTGAGGTGGCCGGTTTCAGTGCACATCACGGCAGCATAACGGGGTGGTTCCGATCGATGCGTGATACCCGATCGGACGCCGGGGCGCGGATCGCACAAGTTATCCACAACCTGGGCGACAGGCCCGGCGGCGCTCCTCGCCGCCGTTTACGCTGGATCGTGTGACCAGCACCACCGAAGCGGCGCAGCGGCCGCACACCGATCCGTCCCGCGATCCGGGCGGGAAACCAGAAGACGGACCGAGCCGGGACATAGCCGCGGCCCGGGACACCGGCGCGGATCCGGCCGGGACCCACCACGTGCCCGACCGGCTGGATCTGCGCGCGGCCACCCGCAATGAGGCCGCGCTACGCGGCTTCCTGCACGGGTTGCCGGGCGTGGACAAGGTCGGCGCTGAGGCGCGGGTGGCCCGGCTCGGCACCCGTTCGATCAAGACCTCCGCCAAGGGCTTCGCGCTCGACCTGGCGATCCGGATGATCGACCTGACCACGTTGGAGGGGGCGGACACTCCCGGGAAGGTGCGGTCGCTGGCCGCGAAGGCACGGCGGCCCGATCCAGCCGACCCGACCTGTCCCTCGGTCGCCGCGGTGTGCGTGTACCCGGACCTGGTCGAGGTGGCGAAGCACGAGCTGCGCGATACCGCGATCAAGGTCGCCTCGGTCGCCACCGCCTTCCCCTCCGGCCGCAGCTCTGTCGAGGTCAAGCTGGCCGAGACGAGGATGGCCGTGGCCGCCGGCGCCGACGAGATCGACATGGTGATCGACCGCGGCGCCTTCCTCGCCGGGCATTACGGCCTGGTGTTCGAGCAGATCTCGGCGGTGAAGGCAGCCTGCGGCGAGGCGCACCTCAAGGTGATTCTGGAGACCGGCGAGCTGGTCACCTACGACAACGTGCGGCGTGCCTCCTGGCTGGCGATGCTGGCCGGGGCCGATTTCATCAAGACCTCCACCGGCAAGGTCTCCCCCGCGGCGACGCTCCCGGTGTCGCTGGTCATGCTGGAGGCGGTGCGCGATTTCCGCGCGGCGGGCGGCCGGTTGGTCGGGTTCAAGCCGGCCGGCGGCATCCGTACCGCGAAGGACGCGATCAAGTATCTGGTGGTGGTCAACGAGACCTGCGGGCCGGACTGGCTCGACCCGCTGCGGTTCAGGTTCGGCGCCTCCTCGCTGCTCAACGATCTGCTGATGCAGCGTCAGAAGCAGGCGGCCGGCTACTACTCCGGGCCTAACTACGTGACGGTGGACTGACCCGATGGCACAGCGGAAAGCAGAACGACTGCCTGAAAAGACCGCGGCGGCGGCGAACTTGTTCGAGTACGCCCCGGCACCCGAGTCGCGGGCCATCGTCAAGATCAATCCGAGCTACGACCTCTTCATCGGCGGCGAGTTCGTCCCGGCCACCGGCGGCGCGCTCAAGACGCTGAACCCGGCCACTGAGGAGGTACTCGCCGAGGTCGGCGTCGCGTCGGCGGCCGACGTCGATCGCGCGGTGAGCGCCGCGCGCACCGCCTACGACCGGATCTGGTCGCGGATGCCGGGCTCGGAGCGCGCCAAATACCTGTTCCGGATCGCCCGGATCATCCAGGAGCGTTCCCGCGAGCTGGCGGTGCTCGAGTCGATCGACAACGGCAAGCCCATCCGCGAGACCAGGGATGTGGACCTGCCGCTGGTCGCCGCGCACTTCTTCCACTATGCGGGCTGGGCGGACAAGCTCTCCTACGCGGGCTACGGACCCGATCCGAAGCCGCTGGGCGTGGCGGCGCAGGTCATCCCGTGGAACTTCCCGCTGCTGATGCTGGCCTGGAAGATCGCCCCGGCGCTGGCCTGCGGGAACACCGTGGTGCTCAAGCCGGCCGAGACCACCCCGCTGACCGCGCTGGCCTTCGCCGAGATCTGCCGGCAGGCCGACCTGCCGCCCGGCGTCGTCAACATCATCACCGGCGCCGGAGAGACCGGAGCGGCGCTGGTCGCGCATCCGGACACCGACAAGATCGCGTTCACCGGCTCCACCGAGGTCGGCCGCGGGATCGCGCGGGCGGTCGCGGGCAGCCGGAAGAAGGTGACGCTGGAGCTGGGCGGCAAGGCGGCGAACATCGTGTTCGACGACGCGCCGATCGACCAGGCCGTCGAGGGCGTGATCGACTCGATCTTCTTCAACCAGGGGCAGGTCTGCTGCGCGGGCTCGCGGCTGCTGGTGCAGGAGTCGATCGAGCCGGAACTGCTGGACGCGCTGCGCCGCCGGATGCAGACGCTGCGGATCGGCGATCCGCTGGACAAGAACACCGACGTCGGCGCGATCAACTCGGCGGCGCAGCTGGCGAGGATCACCGAGCTGACCGAGGCCGGCGAGGCGGAGGGCGCGCAGCGCTGGTCCCCGGCCTGTGAGCTGCCGTCCACCGGCTACTGGTTCGCGCCGACCATATTCACGAACGTCTCGGCCACGCACCGGATCGCCCGCGAGGAGATCTTCGGTCCGGTGCTCTCGGTGCTGACCTTCCGCACTCCCGAGGAGGCGGTGGCTAAGGCGAACAACACGCCATACGGCCTGTCCGCGGGCGTGTGGACGGAGAAGGGCTCGCGGATGCTGGCGATCGCGAAGAAGCTGCGCGCCGGGGTGGTCTGGGCGAACACGTTCAACAAGTTCGACCCCTCCTCGCCGTTCGGCGGCTATCGCGAGTCGGGTTACGGCCGCGAGGGCGGCGCACACGGTCTGGAGGCGTACCTCGATGTCTGACAAGACCGAAGCCGGCAACAAGGCGAAGACGGCCGCGGCGAGCAAGACGTCCGTGAGTAAGACGACCGCGCGGAAGACGACGAAGACCGCCGCGAAGAAGGCGACCCCGAATAAGTCGACCACGCCTGCGCCGAAGAAGGAGGCGGCCGCGGAGCCAAGCACGCCGGCCGCGGCGACTGTGACCGCGGCCGTCGCCGCGGCCGTGCCTGCCGAACGAGTATCGACCGCGGTCCCGGCTCCGGTCGCTGCGGGAACCGGCACGCGGACCCGGCTGACCGTGCGCAAGACCTACAAGCTCTACATCGGCGGGGCCTTCCCGCGCTCGGAGAGCGGACGGAGCTACGAGGTGACCTCTGCGCAGGGCGCGTTCTTGGCTAACGCCGCACTGGCCTCCCGCAAGGACGCCCGCGATGCGGTGAGGGCGGCCCGGTCCGCGTTTAGCGGTTGGTCCGGCGCGACCGCGTACAACCGCGGCCAGATCCTCTACCGGATCGCCGAAATGCTCGAAGGCCGCCGCGAGCAGTTCGCCGACGAGGTGGCCGCGGCCGAGGGCGTCAGCCGCGAATCAGCGCTCGCACAGACCGATGCCGCGATCGACCGCTGGGTCTGGTACGCGGGCTGGTCCGACAAGATCAGCCAGGTGCGCGGGACGGTGAACCCGGTGGCCGGACCGTACTGGAACGTCTCCTCCCCCGAGCCGACCGGGGTCGTGGCGGTGTTCGCCCCCGAGCGGCCCTCGCTGTTCGGGCTGGTCTCGGTACTCGCCCCGGTGATCGTTTCGGGGAGCGCGGCGGTCGTCGTCGCGCCCGGTTCGGCCGCGCTGCCCGCGATCACGCTGGCGGAGGTGCTGGCGACCTCGGACCTGCCCGGCGGCGTGGTCAACATCCTGACCGGGCGGATCGCCGAGCTGGGCATGCCGCTCGCCAGCCACCTCGACGTGGACGCGCTGGACCTGTCCAGCGTGCCGGACCTGGAGCTGGCCACTGAGCTGGAGCGGGCCGCCGCACAGAACCTCAAGCGGCTGAGGCGGCCGGAGCCCGAGCCGGATTGGACGGCCGATCCCGGGCTCGACCGGATCGTGTCGTTCCTGGAAATCAAGACGGTCTGGCACCCGGTCGGGGTCTGACCGACCAGGCGGGATCTGACCGGGCGGGGACTGGCCGGGCTGCGCACGGCCTGGCACGCGTGACTCCGGCGCCGGTCGGCGGGCTCTTGTGGAGCCGCCGGCCGACGCCGGACGCGGAGTGGGCATTGTCGGACCGGTCGCCGGTACGGCGCGCGATCCGAGGACCGGTCAGCCGAGCGGCCCACCGAGCAACGAGCCGAGCACCGGCAGATCGGAAACCGGCAGACCGTCCGCAAACGTGTCCGCCACCGGCTGAGTCGATACCGGGATGCCGCCGAGGCTGGTCTCCACGACATTCGACAGCGGGTCGACTCCAGTGCCGGCCAGCGGGTAAAGCTTGAGCTTGCCCAGCCGCGACCAGGCCGCGGCCGGCGCCGCCTCGGGTGCGGTCAGCGGCGCTTCCTGCGCCCGCTGCGACAGTTCGGCGGAAGTCACCGGAACAGCGTTCGCGCTGGTGGCGTTCGAACCCAGCGCCGCGCTGTCCGCAACGTCCGAGGAGGCCGGGGGCACGGCTGCGGCCACCGTCGCGGCCGACGCCATCGGAGCCGCCGCCGCGACCGTCAAGCCCGCGCCGAGCGAGGTGAGCGCCAGACGGCGCGCGCTGCCCGGGATTCGGCCGGCTGTCCTTGACTGACGCATCTTGAAACGTCCCTCACCGAGGTCTGAGATCCGCGCAAAACGGACTGGTACCCGAGGCAACTCGGATACCAGTCCGAAGTCACGCCGCCTCACCCTACCGGCGGACATTGGGCCTTAAGTAGGTTTTTGTCCTAATAGGCCAGTGCGCAAATGTGCTACTCGGAACGCCAGTCGCCGACCTGGAACGGCCCCGGCCACTGCTCCGGCTCCTCGCCACGGGCCGGCGGAATCTGCTGTCCCTGGGCCTGACCTTGCCCCTGGCCGTGCGCCGGGTTTTGCGCGCCTGGCTGTGCACTACTGCCAGTCCCGCCGGGCGACCAAGGACTCGGCGCGGCGGCGTAATCCTGCATGGTCGGCGGCATCGGCGGCATGGGCTGCTGCGGCGGCTGACCCTGGTCGTATCCCGGGGCCTGACCTGGCTGGCCGCCCTGAACCGGCGGAAGCAACTGCGTGCGGTCCGAACCGAAAGGCTGCGGCGCTCCGGCCGCGCCGGAACCCTGGCCCTGCCCTTGCCCCTGCTGTCCGAACACCGTCGGCCCGGACTGCCCAGGCTGTCCGGCTTGCTGACCCGGCTGACCCGGCTGCTGTCCCGGCTGGCCACCGCCCTGCTGCGGGGTCCAGCCGAAGCCGCCGGGCGGCGGCGCGGCCTGCGGGTACTGCTGGCCGCTCTGGCCCCCGCCGCTGCCGGCCCCGGGCCCGGCGCTCCAGCCGCCGCCGTACTGGCCGGGCTGCCCAGCGGCCGGGCGCGCGGTCTGCGGGTTGAGGATCTGCCAGGTCATCCACACGAACAGGGCCGCGACGGCGACCACGACGCCCTCGCCGATCGCCATCACGAACGTGAGGAACTTGCCCTCGCCGCCGATGCCGTCCGCGCCGAACTGGGCCAGCGCGGTCACCACGCCGAACAGCAGCGCGACGCCCATCTCCACCAGCGCGGCGAGCGTGATTGGCCGTGCCTTGGCCAGCGCGGGGGTCATGTGGTTCGCGAGGTAGACCGCCAAGGCCGCGGCCGCCGCGACGACCACGTCGAGGAACGTGCCGACCTGGTCGTGCGCGCGGTTGGCGAAGGGCTCGGAGAACCCGTTCGACGACGGGGGCGCGAGCAGGTTGATCACTGCGACAAGGAGGGTGAGCCCCGCGAACACGACGGCGGCCAGCGCCGCCGGCTCGCGCAGCTTCTTCAACGTCTCAGGCATGGCGGTGCAACGCTCCCGTGTCAGTCCGCTGGTCTCTGGACACACTGTCTTTTCAGACAGACTGTCTTTTCGGGCGCAAGACTTCCACATTACCGAGCGTGATTGAAGTGGCAGGCGCCGTTTCATCCCCGTCAGCCTCAGTCGGCGCATGACATCAGCCCACGAACGGGCACCCCGTGACCGGCTACACGGCTAGCCGCCTACGCCGTTACGCGGCCTGGGAATCGGTGAGCCACTCGCTGTTCTGCGACACGTACCCGGCCAGCGGGCGCAGCGCCGGGTCGTCGCGCAACTTGCGCAGCGCGCGCCACAATGCCGACTTGACCGTGCCGACCGAGACGCCCATCCGCTCGGCGATCTCAGTGTCCGTGTACGAGCCGTAGTACCGCAGCGAAAGGGCCTCGCGGTCCCGCGCCGAGAGCCGCATCAGCGCCCGCGCCACCGCGACACGCATCTCCACCTGCGACATCGACTCGCCGTCGTAGCCGTGCTCGGGCAGCTCGTCGGTGGGGTACTCCTCCACCCGGCGCTTGCGCCACTGCGAGATCTGGTGGTTCGTCATGGTGCGGCGCAGGTACGAGCCGACGACCGCCTTGTCCTCGATCCGGTGCCAGGCCTGGTAGGTCTTGAGCAGGCCCTCCTGCAGCAGGTCCTCGGCCTCGGTGCGGTCACCCGCGACCTGGTGAGCGGCGCGCAGCAGCGAGGAGCGGCGTTCCGCGACGTACGCCGCGAAATCCGCGGGCGCGTCAGATGCGCCGCCGCCCGCGCGCTTGGAACCGGTCGTGGAGGTACCCGCGTCGAATCTCTTAGCGGGGGTCGGAAGTGTTGCCAGAGTCTGGAAGCTCATGGTGACAAGACTGGCCCCCGCATTTCATCGTCGCGTACGCCTCGCGTCACAGCTTTGCCACAGGCGTTCGCCACCCCTTCCGGCCGTTCGAATCCTGCCTCGGTGGCAGAGCCTGACTACACGCGGTCACCCGCTCGCTCTACGGAGTCACAATTCGAACACACATTCACCACGTGTAATACGCGATTGTGTGAAGGACTGCTAAAGCCGCCGGTGGTATCGACCATGGACGTGTGAGTTAGGTAAGAATGGGTAGGTGCCCAGCCTCCTTCTCGTCGAAGACGATCCATCGATCCGGATGGCCATCGAGCTCGCGCTGACCCGCCAGGGTCACCAGGTCGCGACCGCGGCCACCGGCGAGGAGGCGCTGGAGTTGTGGCAGAGCCAGCGGCCCGAGCTGGTCGTGCTCGACGTCATGCTCCCCGGCATCGACGGCTTCGAGATCTGCCGCCGGATCCGCCGCACCGACCAGGTTCCGATCATCCTGCTCACTGCGCGCAGCGATGACATCGATGTCGTGGTCGGGCTCGAATCCGGCGCGGACGACTATGTGGTCAAGCCGGTACAGCCACGCGTGCTGGACGCGCGTATCCGTGCGGTACTGCGCCGGCACGGTAACGGCGTCCCGGATGTCGGAGACACGGCCGTGTTCGGCGATCTGGTCGTCGACCGCGCGGCGATGACGGTGACCCGCGCCGGCGAGCCGATCTCGCTCACGCCGACCGAGCTCAAGCTGCTGGTCGAGCTGTCGCGCCGCCCCGGACAGGCGCTCTCCAGGCAGCAGCTGCTGCGGCTGGTCTGGGACCACGACTACCTCGGCGACTCACGCCTCGTGGACGCCTGCGTGCAGCGGCTGCGCGCGAAGGTCGAGCTGGTGCCGTCCGAGCCGCAGCTGATACGAACCGTGCGCGGCATCGGCTACCGTCTGGATCCGCCGAGGTGACCGCGCGGTGAGCCGAAAATCGCCGGGTCCGCCGCGCAGCGGACCCGGAACTCATCCGATCGCCGCGGCCCCCGCGGACGCGGTCGGACGCGATGCCCGCCGCCGGCGCTCGGGAGCGCATCGGCGCAGGCTGCGGCTAACCGGCCTGCGGCCACGGCTGCTTTTCGGCTTCGCCGCTGTCGCCGCCATCACCGCCGCGATCATCACCGCCGCCTCGTACTTCCTCATCCGCGACGCGCTGGTCTCTCGGGTGGCCACTAACGCGAACACGCAACTCATCGCAGACGTGCAGGCCAACGGCGCGCAACTGCAGCAGTCCGGCTCCGCGCAGACCGACACCACGATCGCCGAGACCATGGCCAAGAACGGCGGCGGGGTGATCCTGCTGATCACCACCCGCGGCCCGGTCGCCAGCGACTCGCAGTTCAGCAACCAGGACATCACCAAGGCGTTCCAGGTGGCGGCGCACGACCAAGTCGTGCAGGAACGCAAGATCATAGACGGCACGCCGTACGAGGTGACCGGCACTCGGATCAACCCGAACGGCCCCGAGGTCTACCTGTTCACCTCCCTGGAGTCGGAACAGGCGATCCTGACCGAGCTGATGACGATCGGCCTGGTCTCCGGCGGTCTCGCGCTGATCGGCGCGGGCGGCGTCGCGTTGCTCGCGACGCGCAACGTGCTGGTGCCGATCCGGCGGATCGGACATGCCGCGCGGATGCTCGGCCAGGGCGACTTGGACGTGCGCCTCGAGGTCAAGGGCACGGACGAGATCGCGGACGTCTCGCGCACCTTCAACGAGACGGCCGAGGCGCTGGCCCGGTCGATGGCCGAACTGCGCGCGATGGACGCCGCCTCCCGCCGTTTCGTCGCGGACGTGTCGCACGAGCTGCGCACGCCGTTGACCGCGATGACCGCGGTGACCGAGGTGCTCGAGGATGTCGAGGACGCCGACCCGACGACCGTGTCGGCCGCGCACCTGATCGCCAACGAGACGAAGCGGCTGGCCCGGCTCGTCGAGGACCTGATGGAGATTTCCCGATTCGACGCGGGCACGGCCGCGATGCGGATCGAGTACATCAATCTGCCGGAGCTGATCGAGGCGACGCTGGCCACGCGCGGCTGGACCAACAAGGTGATCGTGAAGGCGCCCTCGCCGCTGCCCACCAAGATCGACGCCCGCCGCATGGACGTGGTCATCGCGAATCTCGTGGGCAACGCGCTCAAGCACGGTGGCGAGCCGGTGGCGCTGACCGTCGCGGACGACGGGCCGTTCGTGGTGATCCAGGTCGCCGACTCGGGTCCCGGCATCCCGCCGGACGCGTTGCCGCACATCTTCGACCGCTTCTACAAGGCGGACAAGGCGCGCGGCCGGTCCGAGGGCAGCGGCCTCGGCCTGGCGATCGCGTTCGAGAACGCCCGGATGCACGGCGGCCAGATCTCGGCACGCAACCGGCCCGAAGGCGGAGCCGTCTTCACGCTCAGGTTCCCCTCGAACGCCCAAGGCGTGCTCGCCTCCGATGCGGACGCGGTCGACCCGGACCACGGCGCCGGCGGCGACGGCGACGACACGGGCACCACAGACTCAGGACCGTACGGACGGACGCAGGGGGTGCGCGTGTGAGGCACAGGGCGCTGAAGTTCGGCGGGATGCTGGCCGCGCTCGTGCTTCCCATGGCGGCGGCCTGCGGGATCCAGCCCACCGGGATCACCAGCCTCGGCCCGGCGCCGGACGTCTCCGGCAACGCCGCGCTGCGGGCGCAGACGCAAGCCGGCTCATCGCAGTTCGCGCTGTTCTTCTACCAGGACGGCCGGCTGACGCTCACGTACCGCGACGCGGGCACCACGACCAACGAGGAAACCGTGCTCAGCGCGATGGTCGAGGGACCGACGAAGACCGAGGCCGCGCAGGGCATGTCCTCGGCGCTGCCGGCCGACCTGGTGGCCACGCCCAGAGCGGGCGGGTTCGCCGATGCGTACCTGGTGAGCCAGCCGTTGACCACCAAGGCGAAGGCCCAGTTCTTGTGCACGATGCAGTACTGGGACCAGTCGGTCTCAGTGGGCATACAGGTCAAGGGTGCGGAGAAACCGACCTGGAACGCGTGCGGCGACACGGTCGACTACTACGTTCCGATGCCCGGGGACGGCTCCACGACCAGCCTGACCGCGCCGACGAACTAGGCCGTGTTAGGGCCTGGCTCCAACACGCGCTGGATCGGACGCGGCATCAGACGAGACAGATTGATCAGGGGCCCGCGCCGAACGACGCAGGCCCCTGGCGGTCAAACCTCGGCGCTCAGTCCTCGTCCTCGTCGCCGCGCAGGTCCGTGAAACCGTTGATGATCTGGTCGGCGATGGCGTCCCGCACGTCATGGGCCAGGAACGCGGCGTCGATCGCGTTCAGCGCGACCAGCTCCAGGTCGGCCAGATCCCAGCCGAAGTTCTCCGCGAGCAGCCCGAACTCGCGGCTCATCGAGGTGCCGCTCATCAGCCGGTTGTCGCAGCTGACGGTCACGTTGAAGTCGAGCTCGTACAGCTTCTGGATCGGGTGCTGCGCGATCGTCCCGGCGATGCCGGTCTGCAGGTTGGAGGAGGGGCACACCTCCAGCGCGATGCGCTTGTCCCGCACATAGGCGGCGATCCGGCCGAGCTTGGCGTCGTCCTCGGTGAACTCGATGTCCTCGATGATGCGCACGCCGTGGCCGAGCCGGTCGGCGCCGTTGAGCAGCGCCTCGGCGATGGACGAGGGGCCGTCCGCCTCGCCGGCGTGGATGGTGAAGCGGAAGAACTGCTCACGCAGGTACTTGAACGCGTCCGCGTGCAGATTCGGGCCGAAACCGTGCTCGGGTCCGGCGATGTCGAAGCCCGCCACTCCGGAGTCACGGTGCCGCACGGCCAGCTCGGCGATCTTCAGGCTGTGGCCGGGCTCGGTGTTCTGCCGCATCGCGGTGACCAGCGTGCCGACCTTGATGAAATGACCGGCCACGGCGGCGCGCTCCTCGCCCTCGCGGCAGCCGGCGTTGACCGCCTCGACGACCTCGTCGAGGGTCAGGCCGTTACGCAGGTGCTGCTCGGGGGCGTAGCGGGTCTCGGCGTAGACGACGCCGTCGGCGGCCAGGTCCTCGACGGTCTCGGCGGCGACCCGGCGCAGCGCGTCCGCGCTCTGCATGACCGCGATGGTGTGGTCGAAGGTCTCCAGGTAGCGCGGCAGCGAGCCGGAGTCCGCCGCGTCGCGGAACCAGATGCCGAGCTTGGCCGCGTCGCGGGTCGGCAGGCCGGTGTAGCCGCAGGCGTCGGCCAGTTCGATGACGGTCTGCGGCCGGAGGCCGCCGTCAAGGTGGTCGTGCAGGGCCACCTTGGGCGCCTGCCTGATCTCGTCCGCGGTGAGCGATGTCGTTTCAGTCACCCGCAGTACCCTACGCGCTAACCCGCTCGAGGATGAGCGGACGCGGAGTGAAGTCCGCACCGTGGCCTGTAGAGTCGGCGCCGATGCTGAATGCACCGCTCAGGTGGTCGAGCGCGGCTTCGAAGCGGTCCGGCGTGTCGGTGTGCAGGGTGAGCAGCGGTGCACCCGCGACCACCGGGTCACCCGGCTTCGCGTGCAGTTCGATACCCGCGCCCGCCTGCACCGGATCCTCTTTGCGGGTGCGGCCGGCGCCGAGCCGCCAGGCGGCGACGCCGACCGCGAGCGCGTCGAGCCGGGTCAGCGTCCCGGAGGCCGGCGCGGTCAGCACGTGCCGCTCCTTGGCCTGCGGCAGCTCGGCCTCGGGATCGCCGCCCTGCGCGCGGATCATCCGACGCCAGGCGTCCATCGCGGAGCCGTCGGCGAGCTTGTCGGCGGGGTCCACGCCGTCGAGGCCGGCGGCGGCGAGCATCTCGCGTGCCAGGGCGAGGGTCAGCTCCACCACGTCGGCCGGCCCTCCCCCGGCGAGCACCTCGACCGACTCGCGCACCTCCAGGGCGTTTCCGGCGGTCAGGCCGAGCGGAACCTGCATGTCGGTGAGCAGTGCCACGGTCTTCACGCCGTGGTCGGTGCCGAGACCGACCATCGTCTCGGCCAGCCGCCTGGCCTGCTCGCGGTCCTTCATGAAGGCACCGGTCCCGACCTTCACGTCGAGGACCAGCGCGCCGGTGCCCTCCGCGATCTTCTTGGACATGATCGAGGAGGCGATCAGCGGGATCGACTCCACGGTCCCGGTCACGTCCCGCAGCGCGTACAGCTTGCGGTCCGCCGGGGCCAGTTCGTCACTCGCCGCGCAGACTACGGCGCCGACCTCGCGCAGCACGTTCAGCATTTCCTCGGTGGAGAGCCTGGCGCGCCAGCCGGGGATCGATTCGAGCTTGTCCAGCGTGCCGCCGGTGTGGCCGAGGCCGCGCCCGGAGAGCTGCGGGACCGCCGCGCCGCAGGCGGCGACCAGCGGGGCCAGCGGCAGGGTGATCTTGTCGCCGACGCCGCCGGTGGAGTGCTTGTCCGCGGTCGGCCGGTCAAGGCCGGAGAAATCCATGCGGATGCCGGTGCCGATCATCGCGTCGGTCCACCGGTTGATCTCGCCGCGGTCCATCCCGTTGAGCAGGATCGCCATGGCCAGCGCGGACATCTGCTCGTCGGCGACGACGCCGTCCGTGTAAGCCCGGATCACCCAGTCGATCTGCTGGTCCGTCAGCCGCGCGCCGTCGCGCTTGGCCCGGATCACGTCGATGACGTTCATGGGGCTCTCCGTGCCTAATCGTGCGGGGTCAAGTGTTCGGGGCCGAACGCCTGCGGCAGGACTTCGGCCATCGGCAGTGCGCCCTGGGGCGTGTCTACCAGCAGGTCCGGTCCGCCGTGTTCATAGAGCAACTGGCGGCAGCGGCCACAGGGCATCAAGGTTCCGCCCTCTCCGTCTACGCAGGCGAAGGCAACGAGCCGACCGCCGCCGGTCATGTGCAGCGCGGAGACCAGGCCGCATTCGGCGCACAAGGTCAGGCCGTACGACGCGTTCTCGACGTTGCAGCCGGTGATGATCCGGCCGTCGTCGACCAGCGCCGCTGCGCCGACCGGGTAACGCGAGTACGGCGCGTACGCCTTCGCCATCGCGGCGCGGGCCTCGTCGCGCAGGGCCGGCCAGTCGACGTCGGTCATGCCGAGCACGCTCTTGTCGGCCATTGCCTTTTCAGCCGCTGTCTTGTCAGCCACTGTCTTGTCAGCACTGCGTTATCCCTTTACGTATGGCTGGTTCTCGGCCGCCGGAGCGCGCACGATGCCGCCGAGGGACGCGACGACGAACACAGTCGCCAGATACGGGGCCATGGAAAGGAACTGTCCCGGAATCGGGGTGCCGAGCGGCGCGAGCGCGTTGTTGAGTCCGCCGGCGAAACCGAACAGCAGGGCCGCGCCGAGGGCGCCGACCGGCGACCAGCGTCCGACGATCAGGGCGGCCAGCGCGATAAAGCCCTTGCCCGCGGACATGTTCGTGGTGAACGACCCGACCTGACCGATCGTCAGCCACACCCCGCCGAGCCCGGAGAAGAGGCCCGCGATGATCACGTTGCGATACCGCGTGCCGAGCACCTTGATGCCGACCGTGTCCGCCGCCCTCGGGTGCTCGCCGACCGCGCGGGTGCGCAGGCCCCAGCGGGTACGGAACAGCGCCACCTGCACCACGGCGATGATGACGAAGGTCAGGTAGAACAGGATGTTCTGGTCGAACAGCACATCGCCGACCACCGGGATGGAAGCCAGGCCCGGGATGCGGATCGCCTGGAACACCGGCGGCTGATTGAACTCCGCGGCCTTCGGTGAGAGCAGCTTGTCGTAGAGGAAGGTGGTCAGGCCGAGGGCGAACAGGTTCAGCACCACGCCGAGCACCACCTGTTCGATGTGGTACCGGTTCGCCAGCACAGCGAGCAGCGAGCCGAGCAGTGCCCCGGCGAGGGCGCCGACCACCAGGCCGACCCACACCGAGCCGGACATGGTCGCGGCCATCGCCGAGGAGAAGGCGCCGAACAGGAACTGGCCCTCGATTGCGACGTTCACCACCCCGGAGCGCTCGCAGATGATGCCGCACATCGCGCCGAGGATCAGCGGGACCGAGACGATCAGTGTGTTGTCGAGCACGCCGGGCAGGCTGACCCCGCCGAGGGCGCTGGTCCCGGCCGAGGCCCAGACCAGGAACGCGAGAATGAACGAGACGACGTAGCCGACCGTCAGCCGGCGCCGCGCGGCCAGGCCGAGCGGGAGGAAGGCGCGCGTCAGACCGCAGACGATGCAAAGCGCACTGAGCACGATCGCGACCGGGGCGGCCGGGAAATGCTGCATTCCCAGCGCCCCCGAGGCGTTCGGGTTGAGCGCCATGCCGACGGCTGCCTCGGCACTGTGCTGGGTGCGAGCGCCGAGGCCGAACGCCCAGAGCGCGTAAGCGCCGACGACGGCCTGCGCCAAGCCGGCGACCAGCCGTGTGCGGTCGAGGCCGCGCACGGTGGGGGCGGTGATTTCGGCTGTGGTGGCGGTCACGCCTGGCCTCCCGTGGCGACGGACGCGCGGCGGGCGCGCAGCCGGAAGATCTCCTGCACGAGTCGCGGGGCGGCGACGAAGATCACGATGATCGCCTTCACGACGTTCACGATGTCGATCGGCAGGCCCGCACTGGCCTGCATCACCGAGGCCCCCGCGTTGAAGCCGCCGAACAACAGCGCGGCCCCGACGATGCCCCACGGCCGGTTGCGGCCGAGCAACGCCACGGTGATCGCGTCGAAGCCGAGGCCGGCATCGATGTTGGGACTGAGCGAGTTGTTGTTCGGGTTCGTGGTACCCAGCGTCTGGGTGACGCCGACCAGGCCGAACAGCAGGCCGGAGAAGGCCATCGCGAGGATCTGGGTGCGCGCGACGTTGATACCGGCGATGCGGGCGGCGCGCGGGTTGATGCCCAGCGCGCGGATCTCGAAGCCCAGCTTGGAGCGGTGCAGCAGCCAGGCCGTGGCGATCGTCGCGGCCAGCGCGATCACCAGGCCGACGTCGGTGTTGACCGAGTCGCCGAACAGGTGCGGCAGCCGGGCGTTCGGGTCGGCGGGCTTGGAGACCGCCTGTCCGTGCTTGCTCGGGTCATGGAAACCGTTGGCGTTGAGCAGATAGCCGAGCAGGTAGAACGCTACATAGTTGAGCATGATCGTGACGATGACCTCGTGCGCGCCGCGCCAGGCCTTGAGCCAGCCGACCAGCGAGCCGTAGAGCAGGCCGCCGAGCGCCCCGGCGATCACCGCCACCACCACGTGCAGCCCGGCGGGCAGGTGCCAGGCGAAGCTGACGTAGGCGGCGAGGATCGCGCCGACGATCAGCTGGCCCTGGCCGCCGATGTTGAACATGCCGGCCCGGAAGGCCAGCGAGACCGCCAGGCCGCCGAAGATCAGCGGGGTGGCCATCAGGAGCGTGTTGGTGATCGGGCCGAAGAACTGCGCCGGGGTGCCGCTGACAGTGCCCGGGTCGAAGATCGCGCCCTTGAACAGCGCGGTGTAGCCGGAGGAGATGTCGTGCCAGGCGCCGGAGAAGAAATCGCCGGGCGAGGCGAAGAAGTAGCCCGCCTTGTCCAGGGTGGTCGTGTCCGAGACGACCATCAGGATCGCACCCGCGACCAGCGCGAGCGCCACCGCGAGGAAGGTCACCAGCAGTGAGTTCTCCGCGGTGAACACGTTGCGGGCGGCTTGCCCGAGGCCGCCGAACGGCTCCGGGGTCGGTGTCTCGTGCTCGGTGGTCTCGGTGGTCACGAGCCGGTCCCCTCCCGCCGCGTACTCCGAGCGTCAGACGCTGTGTCCGATGATGACGCTGTGTCCGATGACGCGGCGTCAACCGGTGCCACCGGCGCCGAATCCCCGGCGGGCGCCGCCGCGCCGTCCGTGATGCCAGCCATGAGCAGGCCGATCTCACCGCGCGGGGTGTCCGGCGGCACCACGCCGACGATCTTGCCGCGGTACATCACCGCCACCTTGTCGGCCAGCGCCAGCACCTCGTCCAGCTCGGTGGACACGATCACCACCGGCCGGCCGAGGTCGCGCTCGGCCACGATCCGCTTGTGGATGAACTCCTGCGCGCCGACGTCCACACCGCGGGTCGGCTGCGTCGCGACCAGCAGTCGCAGCGGCCGGGACAGCTCACGCGCGACGACCAGCTTCTGCTGATTGCCGCCGGACAGGTTGCCCCCCGGGGTGGTGTGGTCGGTAGGCCGGATGTCGAACTCCTCGATCCGCGCCTTCGCGTTCTTCTCGATCTCGGCCAGGTCCAGCGAGAAGGTCCCGGCGAAGGGCTTGGACTTGTACAGGTCCAGCACCAGGTTCTCGGCCACGGTGAAGTTGGCGACCAGCCCGTCGCGCAAGCGGTCCTCGGGGATGAAGCCGACCCCGGCGTCCAGGGTCTGCCGTGGCCCGGCCCCGACCAGTTCCCTGCCGTCCAGGGTGATCGAGCCGGCGTGCGCCGGGATCAGGCCGAGGATCGCCTGCGCCAGTTCGGACTGGCCGTTGCCGTCCACACCGGCGATGCCCAGGATCTCGCCCTCGCGCACCGAGAAGGAGATGTCATCAACGGCCTTGTTGCCGTGCAGGTCGAGCACGGTAAGGCCACTGACGTCGAAGGCCGTCTGCCCGGGTGCGGCAGGCTGCTTGTCCACCACCAGCTGCACCGCGCGGCCGACCATCATCGACGCCAGTTCCTGCTCAGTTGTCTGCGGGGTCGTGGTGCCGACCACCCGGCCGCGGCGAATCACGGTGATCCGGTCCGCGATCGCCAGGACCTCCTTGAGCTTGTGCGTGATGAAGACGATGGACTTGCCCGCCTCGCGCAGCGTGTTCATCACCGTGAACAGCTCCTCGATCTCCTGCGGGGTGAGCACCGCAGTGGGCTCGTCGAGGATCAGCACCTGCGCCTCGCGCACCAGGGCCTTGACGATCTCGACCCGCTGCTGCACGCCCACCGGCAGGTTCTCGATCCGGGCGTCCGGGTCGATGGGCAAGCCGTAACGCTCGGAGACCTCGCGAACTTCTCTGCGGGCCTTGCGGCGGTCCAGCCAACCCAGCGGACCGCCGAAGCCCGATGACACCGTCTCGTCGCCGAGCACCACGTTCTCCGCGACGGTGAACACGGGCACGAGCATGAAGTGCTGGTGCACCATGCCGATCCCGGCGGCGATCGCGTCGCGCGGCCCGTGGAACTCCTTCGCCTCGCCGTCCACCAGGATCTCGCCCTCGTCCGGGTGATAGAGCCCGTAGAGCACGTTCATCAGGGTGGACTTGCCCGCGCCGTTCTCGCCGAGCAGGCAGTGGATCTCGCCCGGCTCGACGACCAGATCGATCCGGTCGTTCGCGACCAGCGATCCGAAGCGCTTGGTGATCCCGCGCAATTCCAGGCGCACCGTCGGACCCTTCCGTACGTAGCAGTATGGAAACCTTAAAGCCCGCGCGGCCCGCGCCGTACTCCCGGCTGCGCTTGAGCGGTACTTCTACGTGCAGCCGGGGCGCGTCCGGCCGCCGTTCCCGCCGGCCGGACGCGCCCCGTGCCCGTCAGTGTCCAGCTCAGCTGGTGGGCTGGTTCTTGGACTTGATGGTGATGGCGCCGCTGATGATGTCCTGCTTGACCGTGTTGAGCTCGGAGGTCAGCGCGGCCGGGATCTTACCCTCGAAGTTGTGGTAGGGCGCCAGGCCGGTGCCGCCGTTGGCGAGGGTGCCGACGTACGCGGTCTCACTGAAGTTGCCGGTGGAGGAGTCCTCGACCGCCTTCGTCACCGCGTCGGAGATGCCCTTGAGCACCGAGGTGATCAGTACGCTGGCGTACTGCGGCGCGGCGGTGAAGCCGTCGGTGTCGACCCAGATGGCGTTAAGCCCGCCGTTGGACTGCTGCGCCTCGGCCAGCGCGCCGAGGCCGGTGCCGCCCGCCACCGGGAAGACGATGTCCGCGCCCTGGCTCATGAAGCCCGAGGCCAGCTGCTTGCCCGCGTTCTGGTCGGTGAAGGACTGGGCGAAGGAGCCCTGCTGGGTGGTCTCGTTCCAGCCGAGTACCTGGACGTGCGTGCCGTGCTTGGAGTTGTAGTACTGCACGCCCTCCCAGAATCCGTCCATGTACACGGTGACTGGGGCGATGTTCAGGCCGCCGAAGGTGGCTACCTTGCCGGACTTGCTGTAGCCCGCCGCGAGGTAGCCGCCGAGGAAGGCGCCCTGCGCGGTGTTGAACTCAAGGCCCTTGACGTTCGGGCTCACCGAGCCGGAGTCCACGATCGTGAAGTTCTGCGTCGCGTGCGCCTTGGCCGAGGCGGTGGTCGCGTCGGCCATCAGGCCGCCGACCGTGACGACGAGCTTGCAGCCCTTGCTGACCAGCGAGGCGATGTTCGAGGAGTACTGGTTCTCGTTGGCGGACTGCACGTAGGAGACGGTCGCCTTGCCGTCCGACTGCGCCTTCTGCATGCCGGCCCACGCCGCGGAGTTGAACGAGTGGTCATCGATGCCGCCGGTGTCGGTGACCATACATGCCGTGAAGCTGCTCCCGCCCGAGCCGCCGCTCGCGCTGGCGCCCGCGCTCGAACCGGAATTTGTGCTCACCGGCTTGGATCCACAGGCTGCGGCGGCCAATCCGACCACCGCTAGCGCCGCAACCAACTTGCTTTGCTTCACCGAAACCTCCCGAAGAGAAGAACTGCGGCGCTGTCCGGCCGATCAAGCGAGAATAATTCGCGGCGACCGGGCTTCCCGACGAGTTCTTTCCCACTGCGCGGAACGCAACGGCTCCGGTTGGAACCCGA
>DASUAR010000277.1:0-4465 GCA_035763685.1 Actinocrinis sp.
CCTGACCAACAAGTACTCCGAGGGCTACGCCGGCAAGCGCTACTACGAGGGCCAGCAGATCATCGACCCGGTCGAGACGCTGGCCGTGGAGCGGGCGAAGGCGCTGTTCGGCGCCGAGCACGCCAACGTGCAGCCGTACTCGGGTTCGCCGGCCAACCTCGCCGTCTACCTCGCGTTCCTCAGCCCCGGCGACACGATCCTGTCCATGGACCTGCCGATGGGCGGCCACCTGACGCACGGCTCGCCGGTCTCGATCACCGGCAAGTGGTTCCGGCCGGTGCACTACGGCGTGCGTAAGGAGACCGGCCGGGTCGACATGAACGACGTGCGCGAGATCGCGCTGCGCGAGCGGCCGAAGCTGATCATCTGCGGCGGCACGGCCATCCCGCGCACCATCGAGTTCGCCGCTTTCGCCGAGATCGCTCGTGAAGTCGGCGCGATCCTGCTGGCGGACATGGCGCACATCGCAGGTCTTGTCGCGGGCGGCGCGCACCCGTCGCCGGTCGGCCACGCCGATGTCATCTCCACGACCACGCACAAGACCCTGCGCGGCCCGCGCGGCGCGATGCTGCTGTCCACCGCGGAGCACGCCAAGGCGATCGACAAGGCGGTCTTCCCGGGCCTTCAGGGCGGTCCGCACAACCACACCACCGCGGCCATCGCGGTGGCGCTCAAGGAGGCCTCGCGGCCCTCGTTCAAGGACTACGCGGCCAACACCGTCGCCAACGCCCAGGCGCTCGGCGAGGCGCTCAGCGAGCGCGGCTTCGACCTGGTCTCCGGCGGCACGGACAACCACCTGCTGCTGGTGGACCTGACGAACAAGGGCGTGACCGGCAAGGTCGCGGCCAAGGCGCTGGACGCGGCCGGCATCGAACTGAACTTCAACACGGTGCCCTTCGACCCGCGCCGCCCGTTCGACCCCTCCGGCCTTCGCCTCGGCTCGGCCGCGATCACCACGCGCGGCCTGGCCACCGAGAACATGGCGCAGGTGGCGGGCTGGATCGACGCGGCGGTCGCGGTCGCGGCGCGGGCGGGCTCGCTGGACGGGCTCAAGGAGCCCGAGGTCGCCGCGGACCTGGAGAAGGTCGCGGGGGAGATCAGGGACCTGCTGACCGGGTTCCCGATGCCGGGCTGGGTCGCGGAAAGCTGACCGGGAAACCGGCCTAGTGAGCTGACGGACCGTCACCGCCGCTGTTCGAGTGCTGCCACGCGGTAACGCGCGGCAGCACCGTGACACGTCCCGGTACCGGTTGCGGGCGCGAAAGCGGGAGTGTGGTCTAGGCCGCAGTTTCGGGAGGCGGAATTCGCTGACCTGGGACGACGCAAATCGAGCCGGGCGAGTGCGGCACAAACCCGACCGAGTTTGCGCGCAGGACTTGGCGGTTATGCCCCTGTGACCCTATCGTTATCAGTGCTCCGCCTAGGTGCGGAGTCCGCCGGGACCGGTGCGCCCGGTGCCGTGCGCTCCCAACCCTGAGCGGGGAGCGCCCGTCACCGAACGTGAGCCGAAGGACGGACCTGGCGACGACGTCGGATTGAGCCTCCGGCTGTGCGGACACGTGGATAGTAGGGCCGTGGCGGGTGACCGTCGCGGCCCTCTGCGTTTCCGTGTCCGAGTCGCAACATCGGCACCGAGCTTGACCGCGTTACCGCAGCCGGGGATGGCTGGGCGCGACGAATCCGCGCTTTTTCCGTGGCCAGGCGTGCATGGGCATTGTCAGTGCCAGGCGGGACCATGGAGACATGGACCGTTCACCACCACCGGCAGCGACGCGCAAGGCGCCGTCAGTGCTGCACGTGGACATGGACGCGTTCTATGCGGCGGTCGAGCAGCAGCACAAACCGAGTCTGCGCGGAAAGCCGGTTGTCGTGGGCGGCGTGGGGCTGCGCGGTGTGGTTTCCACGGCCAGTTATGAAGCGCGGGTCTTCGGCGTGCGCTCGGCCGTTCCCACCGCACTGGCCAGGCGGCTGTGCCCTAACGCGGCGTACCTGTATCCGCGCTTCCCTGCGTATCACGCCGTGAGCACCGTGGTCATGCAGATGCTCCGCGAGCTCTCGCCGCTGGTGGAACCGGTCAGCCTGGATGAGGCATTCGTGGACCTGGCCGCGATGGCTAGTGGGGCACCCGAGAACGCCGAGCAGGTGCGGGAGGTCGCCGAAGCACTGAGGGAGCGGATCACGCAGCGGACCGGGCTTACCGCATCGGTCGGCGGCGGTACTTCGAAGCTCATCGCGAAAGTCGCCTCCGACGCCGAGAAGCCGGACGGCTGCGTGATCGTCCCGGCCGGTGGCGAACTGCAGTGGCTCGACCCGCTGCCGGTACGCGCGCTGTGGGGTGTCGGACCGGCCACCGCCGATCGGCTGCGCAAGATCGGCGTGGGCACGGTCGCCGATCTCAGGGTCCTGACGGAGCCCGATCTGGTCGGGCTGCTCGGCGTGGCGTGGGGCGGAATGCTGTTCCGGCTGGCCCGGGGCATGGATGCGCGCGCCGTGGAACCGGAGCGGCCCACCAAGTCGATCAGTGCGGAAGACACCTATCCGCACGACCTGGCCGACCGGGCGGCGATGCGCGTGGCGGTCGCCGAGCTGGCCGAGCGCGTGGTCCGCCGGCTGCGCGCCTCGGGCCACACCGGCCGCACGGTCACCGTGAAGGCGCGCGGGCACGACTTCACGACGGTCACTCGCTCGGAGACGTTCGGCGCGCCGACGGACGACGAGCGCTTGGTCGCGGAGGCGGCGATCAGGCTGCTCGATGACGCCGTACCGGCCGCGACGGTCTCAGCGACGGGCATCCGGCTGCTGGGCGTAGGCATGTCGGGGTTGGCCGATTACGCACAAGGGGACCTGGTCGCGGAGCTCTCGCGTGTCGAGCGGGAACTCGCCGCCGCGGAGGCGATGGCGCAGGCGGAAGCGGAGGCAGGGGCGGCGGCGGTCGGAGCGGCGGAGTCAGGCGTCGGCCGCGGCGAGCTGGGCGACGAGGCCTCAGATGCCTTGCC
Source organism: Actinocrinis sp. (assembly GCA_035763685.1). GTDB lineage: Bacteria > Actinomycetota > Actinomycetes > Streptomycetales > Catenulisporaceae > Actinocrinis. The sequence goes on from DASUAR010000277.1 coordinate 2,997, forward strand.
TGGTGCCGAGAGCGGTGCTTCCACGGGCACGCCCGCAGACACGTCTGCGGTGCCCGCAGTGACGCTGTTCGGCCCGGTCCCGGTGGAAAGCACCGCGCGCCGCTGGCTTGCCGGGCAGGACGTGCGGCACGCGCAGCGCGGCCAGGGCTGGGTGCAGGGGGCGGGGGTCGGCCGGGTGACTGTCCGCTTCGAGGGTCCGGGGACCGAACCGGGTCGCATCGGCACCTTCCGCGCCGACGATCCGGATCTCGAACCGCTTGACGCGGCCGATGTGGCCCGCGAGGCGTTGCGACTCTTGGAACCCGTGGAGAGCGCGTCTGCGCGGCCCGATTAACCTCGCGTCCATGGGCGGCACTACATCTAGCATGGCCTAACCTGATCACGCAGCGCGTGGTGGCCCTCGCCGCCGCTGAAGTGTCACAGCCGTCGAAGTGAGGCCCGCCGTGGTTACCGACCGCACGAATCCCCGAAGCTCGGTGCGGACCGCCGTCGTCTGGGATGTGGTGCGATCGGCCCTGGAAACGATCAAGCGCGAGGCCGCACAGACGCAATCCGGGTCGGCGCAATCCGCGCAGACGCAAGGCCCGTCTCTATCTGGAACCGAGCCGCTCGACATCGTCGACGTCGGCGGCGGCACCGGAGGCTTCGCGGTCGCGCTGGCCCGGCTCGGCCACCGGGTCACCGTGATCGATCCGAGCCCTGACGCCCTGGCCGCGCTTGAGCGCCGGGCCGCCGAAGCCGGGGTTTCCGATGCGGTGAGGGCCGCGCAGGGCGATCTGGCCACGGTGTTCGACGTGCTTGAACCCGAATGCGCCGACGCCGTCCTCTGCCACGGCGTGCTTGAGTTCGTCGACGATCCAGCCGAGGGCTGCCGTACCGCACGCGGACTGCTGCGACCCGGCGGAATCGCCAGCATCCTGGCCGCGAACCGCACCGCGGTCGTGCTCGCCCGAGCGCTGGGCGGCCACGTCGCCGAAGCCCTCGCCGCCCTGCACGATCCGAGCGGCCGCTTCGGCGTCCACGATCCGGTGCCGCGTCGCTTCGGCGAGCAGGCGCTGCGTGATCTCGTCGAACAGGCCGGGCTTACCGTGCGCGCCGTGCACGGGGTGCGGATCTTCGCGGACCTGGTCCCGGCCGCAGTGGCCGACGCGCCCGCCGGCAGCGGACCCGCCGCGAACGTCACCGACCTGCTGGCTCTCGAAGCCGCCGCCTCGGCGCTGCCCGAGTTCCGGGCCATGGCGACCCAGCTTCACGTGCTGGCGGGGCTGGACGAGGCGTAACGGGTGGACTGCGGCGGGTGCGGCCCTCATGCGCTGCGGAAGGTCCGGAAACGGAAAATTGAGTAGCGCCGTTCCGCACACGCGGGGGCCTGCCTATCCTTGACTTCGAGAGGTGTTGGTAGTGAACGACCGCATCTCGCCCTTGCGTCACGTCCAGCGAGGAGGAACCCGTGCCGCTGTCCGAGCATG
>DASUAR010000278.1:0-47887 GCA_035763685.1 Actinocrinis sp.
CGCCGGGCGCCTGTCCCTCGACGAAATCACCGGCGGCACGTTCACCATCAGCAACCTCGGCATGTACGGCGTCGATCGCTTCACCGCCGTGATCAACCCGCCCGACGCGGCGATCCTCGCGGTCGGCGCCGCCCGCCCGACGCCGGTGGCCCGCGACGGGCAGGTGGCGGTGGCCACCACGATGACCTTGACCCTGGGGATCGACCACCGGGTGCTGGACGGCGCCACCGCGGCTGTGTTCCTCGGCGAGCTGACCGCGCTGCTCGAACACCCCGCGCGGATCGTGCTGTGAGCCGCGCGCCGATCGAATCCGATTGACGGGGGAGAAAGGGAGACTGCGGTGAACATGGCGAACTCCGGAACGAACGCGCCGGACAGCGGGAGCGGTCCGCTGGAGGCGCTGACGGACGCGGGCGTCTCGATCTGGCTGGATGACCTGAGCCGGCAGCGGCTGAGCGGCGGCGGCCTGGCCCGGCTGGTGCGCGAGAGCCACGTCGCCGGCGTCACGACCAACCCGACGATCTTCGCGGCCGCCATCACCGGCAGCGACGCGTACGCCGAGCAGATCCGGCGCCTCACGCTGCGCCGCGTCGGCGTTGACGCCGCGCTGCGCGAGCTGACCTGTACCGACGTGCGCGCCGCGTGCGACGTGCTGCGGCCGGTGTTCGACGCCACCGGCGGGGTGGACGGGCGGGTGTCCATCGAGGTCGATCCGCGCATCGCGCACGAGACCGAGCGCACCATCGCCGAAGCCGAGGCGCTGTGGTGGACGGTGGATCGCCCGAACCTGTTCGTCAAGATCCCCGCGGCGCGGCAGGGGCTGGAGGCGATCAGCGCGTGTCTGGCCGAGGGCATCAGCATCAACGTCACGCTGATCTTCTCCCTGGCCCGGTACGCGCAGGTGATCGACGCGTTCTTCACCGGGCTGGAGCGCGCCCGGGCGCAGGGGCGCGACCTGTCCCGCATCGCGTCGGTCGCCTCGTTCTTCGTCTCCCGGGTGGACACCGAGGTGGACCGGCGCTTGGACAAGCTCGGCACGGAGCAGGCCGCCGCGCTGCGCGGCAAGGCTGCGATCGCGAACGCGCGTCTGGCCTACCGCGACTACGAACAGGCGTTCGCCACCGACCGGTGGCACGCGCTGCGTGACGCCGGAGCCAGGCCGCAGCGCCCGCTGTGGGCGTCCACCGGCGTGAAGGACCCCGCCTACGACGACACCCGCTACGTCGTCGACCTGGTCGCGCCGGGCATCGTCAACACCATGCCCGAGGCCACGCTGCGCGCCGTCGCCGAGCACGGGCGGGTGCCGCGCGACAGCATCCACGGCAGCTACGCCGAGGCTCAGCACGTGCTCGACGAGCTGGCCGGGCTGGGCATCTCGTACGACGAGGTGGTGCAGACCCTCGAGGACGAAGGCGTGGCGAAGTTCGACGCGAGCTGGGAACACCTCGGCGGGCAGTTGCAGCGCACGCTCACCGCCCGATCGGACGCCGAGGCATCAGGAAGCTGATGCTCCGTGTCGCAGAGAGCGGGCGTGGTGATCGTCGGAGCCGGCCTGGCCGGCGCCAAGGCCGCGCAGGCGCTGCGCCAAGCGCGTTTCGACGGACCGGTCACGCTCCTCAGCGACGAGTCGCTGCGCCCGTATCAGCGCCCGCCGTTGTCCAAGGAATACCTCCGCGGCACGGCGGGACGTGACGCGCTGTTCGTGCACCCCGAGTCCTGGTACCGCACACATGGCGTGGACCTGAGGCTCAATACCGTGGCGACTGGGATCGACCGGGAGCGTCACGAGGTGACGGCGGGCGCAGGCGAGCGGATCGGCTACGCGAAGCTGCTGCTGACCACCGGCGCGGCGCCGCGTGCGCTGCATGTCCCAGGAAGCGCACGCGGGCGAGTGCTCTACCTGCGCCGCGTTGAGGACAGTGAACGGATTCGGGCGGCGCTGCGCCCGGACGCGCGCCTCGTCGTGGTCGGGGCGGGCTGGATCGGGCTGGAGGTAGCGGCCGCGGCCCGCCTCGCGGGCGCGCAGGTCACCATCGTGGAGAGCGCCGAAATGCCGCTGCTGCGCCCGCTCGGCCCCGAGATCGCGCCGGTCTTCGCGGCCCTGCACCGGGCACGTGGCGTCGATCTGCGGCTCGCCGCCGAGGTCGCCGCGATCGAGGAGGTCGGCCGCGACGCGGTGACGGTGCATCTGACCGACGGCACGGTGCTGAGCGCGGACGCGGTGATCGCGGGCATCGGTGCCGCGCCCAACACCGTGCTCGCCGCCAACGCGGGCCTCACCGTCCGGGACGGCATCGTGGTGGACGCCTCGCTGCAAACCAGCGACCCGGACATCTACGCCGCCGGGGACGCCGCGCGCGCCCTGCACCCGCTCTACGGCAAGCACATCCGCGTCGAACACTGGGCCACCGCGCGGTACCAGCCGGCTGTCGCCGCGCGCGCCATGCTCGGCGAGCGCGACGCCGTGTACGACCGCGTGCCCTTCTTCTACAGCGACCAGTACGAGCTGGCGATGGAGTTCACCGGCTACATCGAACCCGGCGACTGCGACCGGGTCGTCGTGCGGGGAGACCTGAAGCGGCCCGGGGACGGCCTGCTCGCGTTCTGGCTCGCCGAGGACCGCGTGCTGGGCGGCATGAGCGTCAACGTGCGCGGCACGGCCAAGCCGATCGAGCACCTGGTGCGCAGCGGCAAACCGGTCAGCCCGGCGACCCTCGCCGATCCCGACCTCCCGCTTCCCCGCCCGGAATAAAATACGATTCGCGATCGTTTTTACTAGTGACAATGTGACATTTGGTTTGGCCCCCGGTGGGGCGGCCGCACCTGCGAGGGGGTAACGAGATGGCCGATGCGCCAAGGATCCTGATCGTCGGAGGCGGCTGCGCCGGGATGCACGTAGCGCTGCGCCTGCAGCGCAGGCTGCGCCGCGGGGAGGCGCAGGTCACCGTGGTCGATCCGCGCTCCTACCTGACCTACCAGCCGCTGCTGGCCGAGGCGGCGGCCGGCAGCCTGGAACCGCGGCACGTGGTGGTGCCGCTGCGCCAGGCGCTCCCGCGCACCCGCGTGGTCACCCGGGCCGTCGCTTCGATCGACCACGCCCGCCGGGTCGCCGTGCTCGAGCCGTGCTGCTCACAGGCGCCCGACGCCGTGGACGGTACGCCAGCACAGCTGGACTACGACATCCTGGTCCTCGCGCCCGGCTCGGTCAGCCGGGTGCTGCCGGTGCCCGGCCTGGCCGAAAGCGGCATCGGCTTCAAGACCATCGGCGAGGCCATCCACCTGCGCAACCACGTGCTCGCCGAGCTTGACGCCGCCGCCGCCCTGCCGCCGGGACCCGCCCAATGGGCCGCGCTGACGTTCGTGTTCGTCGGCGGCGGCTACGCCGGGGTCGAGGCCCTCGCGGAACTCGAGGACATGGCCCGCGCCGCCGCCCGCCGCTATCCGCAGATCGACCCGGCCGCGCTGCGCTGGATCCTGGTCGAGGCCGCGGACCGAATCCTGCCCGAGGTGGGCGAGCGCATGGGCCGCTACACCGTCGAGCGGTTGCGGGCGCGCGGCATCGAGGTGCGCCTGGCGACCCGGCTGGTCTCCGCCCACGATGGGCACCTGGTGTTCGACGACGGCGATGAACTGGACGCGCGCACCCTGGTGTGGACGGCGGGTGTCGCGCCGCACCCGCTGGTCAAGCAGACCGATCTGCCGCTGGATGAGCGCGGCCGGGTGCGCACCACCGAATTCCTCTCGGTGATCGACACCCCGGACGCCTGGGCGCTGGGCGACGCCGCCGCGGTGCCGGACCTGGCCCGGGGCGCGGGAGCGTTGTGCGCACCGAGCGCGCAACACGCCGTGCGCCAGGCCCGCGCGCTGGCCGACAACCTGATCGCCACGCTGCGCGGCCGCGCGCCGCGCCCGTACCGGCACGCGCACGCCGGGTCGGTGGCCAGCCTCGGCCTGTACCGGGGCGTGGCGCAGATCTACGGGATCCGGACGCGCGGCCCCCTGGCGTGGTTCGTGCACCGCACCTACCACCTGGCCAAGCTGCCCACGTTCAACCGGCGGCTGCGCGTGGTGGCGGACTGGACCCTCGCCCTGCTCTTCCCCCGCGAGATCGTCTCGCTCGGCGCCCTGGAGGACGCCCGCGCCGACTTCAAGGCCGCCGCGGCGGCACTGCCCACACCCCCGCAATGCGCCCGCGACGGGCGATGACCAGAGACCGGCCACCGAACGGAGAGGAGCCGAGAGTGTCCACACGACAGGACCAGGCGCGCATCCTACGCGAGATCGAGTGCGACCTGCGCCGCGAGGACCGGCTGCTGCCGGTGCGCTTCGCGTTCCTGCGCACCCGCGCCGCGCTGCACCGCAGGACGAGCCGGGCCCTGCTCACGGTGGAGACGGCGCTGTTCGCCCTGGCGCTGCTCGGCGCGCTGCTGCGACTGCCGTGGCTGCTGATCCCGGCGGCCGGTGCGGCATTGACCGTACCGCTGCTCGCGGTGCCGTGGGCAACACGGCCACCGAATCCCGGAACCCAGCCTCACGACAGTCCGCGCAACCCGCGGCTGTCCTAGACGCAACCTCGTGAAGGAGGCACCAACAACCATGGTCGAATCCGTCTACCATCCCACCACCCCCGAGCTGGCGCGACGCCGCAAGGAACTCGCTCCTCAGGTGCACGACGCGTTCGAGAACTTCAGCCGCGCCGTGTTCGCCGACGGCGCCCTGCCGGGCAAGACCAAGCAGCTGATCGCGGTCGCGGTCGCGCACGTCACCCAGTGCCCCTACTGCATCCACGGCCACACCAAGCTGGCGCATCGCGCCGGAGCGAGCCCGCAGGAGATCATGGAGGCGATCTGGGTCGCCGCCGAGATGCGCGCCGGCGGTGCCTACGCCCACTCCACCCTCGCCTTGCACGCACTGCAGGAGATCGACGCGTCCGCGTCGGTTTCGGGGTATCCGCGCAACGGGGACCGCAAGGAGGAGTCTCGATGAAGCCGAAGGTGAAGATCGCCCGGGTCTACGACGACACACCGGCACAGGACGGGATGCGCGTGCTGGTCGACCGGGTGTGGCCGAGGGGCGTGACGAAGGAGGCGGCGCACCTGGACCAGTGGGCCAAGAACGTCGCGCCCTCCCCGCAGTTGCGCACCTGGTACGGCCACGACCCAGCGAAGTTCGAGGAGTTCCGCCGCCGCTACACTGCCGAGCTGAAGGAGCCCGAGCGCGCCGAGGCGTTCGCCGAACTGCGGGAGCTGGCCCAGGCCAAGCCGCTGCTGCTGCTCACCGCGACGCGCGATCTCGAACACAGCCAGGCGGCCGTACTCGCCGAGAAGCTGCGCTAGCGCTAACGCAGGGGCGGCGGCGGCGCCGTCTGCCGCATTGCCGGGCGTCAGCTGGTGGGCGCTCTCCTTGAAGGCACGGCCTGTCCGACTCGCCGACGTCGACCTGCAGCATGCCCTCGACGAAGGGGAGAGCTACGAGTCGGTAGCCGAGTGGCGGGCCGTACACGAAAAGCTCTGGCACAGCGCAGAGGTGCGCGAGGAGCTGGGCGACCCGGATTTCACCGTCGACGACGACACCCAGGTGCTCGCCCAGCGCTTCCGACTTGTGCAAACGGTCAAACGGGCTCACCGCGAAGCAGCAGAGCCGGACTAGACCGGCCGGTGTTGCGCACGTTCAGGACAAGGTCAGTCCCCCGTGCGCCGGTGATCGTCGCCGGGTTGATGGAGAACTCTCCCAAGGTAACCGGCACCGCGATTCGGCCGATGCCGATCCGGGGTGCCGGGCCCGTGTGTCTCGCGCGGGGTTCGGCGCACGGCGGCCAGTGCCGCGAGTGTGAGGAGCGGGAAGGTGCCGAAACCGGCCAGGACGCCGATCCATCCGGCCGCGCGCCAGCCCGGTTCCTGCGCCACGGCGAGAATCAGGACGCCGATATTGGCGAGCGCCGCGCGAGCCGGCCAGCCGTAGTCGAGTACCGAGGCCATGCGCCGGTTGCCGGCCGGGCCGCCGCCGACGGTCACCGGGAGCAGGAACCCCAGCGCCCCGGTCAGAATTTGCGCGACGACGCCGAGGCCGAGTAGCGGAACCAGGACCCGGTCCAGCAACGAGTCGGCTTCGGGCAGCCCGCGGGACATTCCGGCGACGTCGAGGGCGAGCGCGGCGATCAGCCAGCAGTTGCCCAGCAGCAGCGTCCACGCGGAGGCCGAGCGCGGCCGCTTGGCGCGCAACTCCAGCACCGCGGGCCGCAGCGAGTACGCGACCGCCGCGGTGTAGAGCGCCATCCCGGCAGCGGCGAGCCAGTGCATCGGGCCGATGTCCGCGCTCAGCAGCAGCCCGGTCACGGCGACCGCGAGACCGGTGACCGTGCCGATCAGAACCCTGCGGGCGACAGCCGGGGCCTCGTCCGCCATTCGCGTGCGCAGAACCGCAGGCCACAACATGAACTGCGTGCCGATGACGCTCAGCCCGAGCCAGCCGAGCAGGTTCAGGTGCGCGTGCATGAGCACCACCGCGCGCTCCCATGCATCCGACTGCGCGGCGTCCGACGCGAGCACGGCGCCGAGGGCGGCACCGACCGCCAGCGCGACTCCGCCTGCGACGTAAAAGCGCACGGTGATGCGCAGCCGGCCGGACAGCGTCGCGCCGCGGGCCATCGCGACGAGACTGAGCGTGTGCGCGATCACGGCGGCCGCGACCAGCGCCGCGCCCGCGACCGTGAGCGGAACGAGCGGCACCGCGACACCGATCAGAACAGCGACGATGCCGGCGTTCAGCACGGTCAGGCGCACGTGCGCCGGGGTCTCGGAGCCGAGCCGGGCGTGCAACAGGGCCTGCGCGAAGTGGCGGCTCCAGACGAACACCGCGTTCGTGGCCGCGCCGAGCACGAGCAGATGCAGCGCCAGCCACTGCGCGACCGGGAACACTCGATGCGCCGCGATCGCCACAACCGCCGCGATCAGGTAAGCCGCCACCAGCGCGGCGGCCACCATGTGCCGGCGGCGGCGCGGCCGCGGCGAGGTCGAGTCGGCCAGCGGCAGCCGCCGGTAGCCGGGCGCGCCGGCCTCGACGCCGGCCGGGGTGCCGGTGAGCGGATTGGCCACTGCCCAGCTCCTTCCGTTTTACACAAGGACTCTAGTGGAAACTCGGCGAGACTATCCCCACGCCGGCCTGCCGGACAGGGGCGTAGGTCCCACGCGTGATCCCGCTACGACCCCAAGCAGTCGTGCGACCGTCGGGACCATCGGCCCTGGTTTTGACAAGGCTGATGTTTGTTAAATAGTCGTGACGGGCGCGCAACGATGGCGCCGAGATGGCTTGCGCAGCATGGAGGTAGCGATGAGGCCGGTTGTGATCGCGGACTTCAACAGTCCGCTGTGTTACCTGGCCGGGTTGTGGGTCGATCAGCGTCTGGCCGACGGCGTCGAGGTCGACTGGCGTGCCGTGGAGCACGCCCCCGGCCTTTCGGCTCTCGGCGTCCCGGCCGCTGTGGCGCCGGCGTTCCTGCGCGAGCTGGCCGGGGCCGCGCGGCTGCCGGTGCCGCCGGGCGCGGACGAACTGCCGACCGACCTGCCGCAGATCATCACCAATACCCGCGCCGCCGTCGCCGCGTACGCCGAGGCCGTCACCGACGGCGTGCAGGACGAGATCCGCCGCAGGCTGCTGCACGCGATCTGGATCGAGAAGCGGAACCTTAGCAGCGCCTACGAGGTGCGGCGGATCATCACCGACGTGATGTGGCCGCGGGTGCCGTTCGGCCCCTACCGCAGCACCACGCTGCCGCGGCCGATGAGCGGTGACCCGGACCCCTGGAAGGCCACCCGCCGCCAGGGCGGCACCATCGCCCCGGACGGAGGCCCGCTGACCACGGTCGGCTACCGGCGCATCCGGACCTGGCGCGAGGAATGGCGCGCACTCGGCCGACCACGCCTGCCGGTCCTGATCGACCCGCAGGGCGCGTTCTACGAGGCGGAAGACGCCGTGCTGACGCTGGCCGGCCGGGCACCGCGCCCGGGCCCGATCCGGCGGGAGGGCGTGCGGCCGGGCGAACCGGTCGCCGACCGGACAATGGCATCTAGTTTCCACTAGGCTATATCAGCTAAAATGGGGTGATGGACACCGACAGAACGCTGGCCGACCCGGCGCCGACGGCCGCGCTCGGCGAAAGCCGCTCCCGCGTACTGGACCTGCTGCGCGCCGCGGACACACCGGTCGGCGTGCAGGAGATCGCCGAGCGCGCCGGGCTGCACCCGAACACCGCGCGCTTCCACCTCGACGGCCTCGTCGAGGCCGGAACGGTCGAGCGCTACAGCGAGAGCGGCGGGCAGCCGGGACGGCCGCGCACGCTCTACCGCGCGCGACCCGCCGCGGCGGCCGCCGGCCAGCGCAGCTACCGGCTGCTGGCCGAGATGCTGACCACGCTGATCGCCGAAACCGTGCCGCAGCCCGAGCTGGCCGCGGCCGAGGCCGGCCGGGTGTGGGGCGGCTACCTGACCGAGCGTCCGGCGCCCTTCGAACGCGTCGACGCGCAGTCTGCGGTCGACCGCCTGGTCGACGTCCTGAGCGAGATCGGCTTCGATCCCGCGGCCGAAACAGCGGACCCGCAGGGCGGCGGAGGCGAGGCGGGCCTGCGGGTTCGGCTGCGCCACTGCCCCTTCCGGGAGGTCGCCGAGCGCCACCAAGAGGTCGTCTGCGCGCTGCACCTGGGCCTGATGCAGGGGGCTTTGGGCGAGTTGCGCGCGCCGGTGACGGCCGACCGGCTCGACCCCTTCGTCGAACCGAGCCTGTGCATCGCCCACCTGAACAGCAAGGCAGCGACGCAGCGCGGGGAGCGCACGCGGGGCGGCGGCCGCCCCCGGCACTGACCGGCGCCCGCCCGCGGCCGACCGCTCTGTTAAGCCCGCGCCTAGGCGGTGTTGGGGAATGTGTCAAGGCAACGATCCGGCCGCCGCTTTGTCGGGGATCGTGATGGCGAATCGCCAGGCGCCGCCAGGCGCAGATGGTTCACTGCGCGACGAGCCTGGGCGTGCGGCCGGAGCGTCCTCATACCGGTTGTCTGTGGGCGTTTCGGCCGTGCGTCCAGGCGAAGTCGATCACCGGATTCGCCCCTTGATACATTCCCCAACACCGCCTAGGACCTGCACGAACCGCGGGCGAGTGTTCGCCCGGTGTACTGCTCATGCTGACGCTGCCGGGCCGCCGAGAATGTCGGCGGCCCGGCAGCGTCGTCCCGTCCTTGCGCCGTAGCACTTCGCCACTTTGTCAGGGTTCGAGGCCGGTTGCGCCCCGGCCGCTCAACACGTCGAACGGCACCGAGACCTGATCGTGCACGATCCGCCACCTCCGTCGAGCTTCTGGAAACAGAAGGCGGCCCGCACCCACATGCCGTCAGGCGCCGCAGGCTCAGTAGACACCGTAGACAACCCTTCCTCGGTAATCTGTGATCTTGGCTCTGCACGAATATGACGAGACAACGCCGCGGAGTGTGACCCATGATGAGCGGCGACCCTGGAGGGAGTGTCCGAATGATCGGCACATTGCGCGCGGTGGTGCTCGACGCACCCGACGTCCGGCGGCTCGCTGCGTTCTACACCGCGCTCGGCGGGTGGAGCGAGCTGGACGCGGACGACGAGTGGATCACCCTGGAGACCGGTGACGGCTGGCGTATCGCGGTCCAGCGCAGCCCCGATCACGTATCGCCCCAGTGGCCCGACCCCGTGTACCCGCAGCAGGCGCATCTCGACCTGCGGGTGCCGGACCTCGACGCCGGCCTGGCGAAAGCGGTCGAGCTCGGCGCCGAGCTGCTGCGCAAGAACGAGACCTGGTACACGCTGGCCGATCCGGTCGGGCACCCGTTCGACCTGTGCCTCTTTCCGGCGAATCCGCAGACCACGGTCATGGGCGCGATGCTCGACTGCCCGGACGCCAAGGAGCTGGGCGCGTTCTACGCGCAACTGCTCAGCAAGCCGGTCACCTACGAGGGCGAGGGCATGGCGATGATCGGCGAGGACGGAGCGCAGCCGATCATGTTCCAGCAGGTCACGGATTACCGCGCGCCGCGGTGGCCCGATCCCGCCCATCCGCAGCAGTTCCACGTCGATGTCACCGTCGACGACATCGACGCGGCCGAGGCGGCGGTGCTCAAGCTCGGCGCCACCTCGCTCTCCTACAGCGGGGAGAACTGGCGGGTCTACGCCGACCCGGCCGGCAAGCCCTTCTGCCTTTGCTGGGACTAATTCGTCTGGCCCGGTGAACTCGCGGGCTGCGCGCCGTCGTAAACGAGCAGTCCGTCGGGGCGCAGCCGGACCCCGGCGGTAGTGATGTGCGAAGTGAGCCTGCCGTCGTGCATGAGGTGCTGCACCGGCACACGGCAGGCCAGGACGGCGTAGTCGGCGATCAGCCGGCGGTGACACCGCCACCACACGGCCTCGCTGCACATCACGGCCGTACGGATTGCGTCGGTTTCCGCGAGCAGTTCGTTCATCGCGGCCAGGAAGTCGGGCTCGCGGGTGTAGCCGGCGTAGCCCCGGAAGGATGCGTTGCGCCACACGACGTCGGGCGAGTCGGCGGTTGGCCGGCGGAAGCCGCCCAGCCGCTGCTCCCAGCGATAGCGGATGCCCGCTTCGGCGAGCCACTCCTGGAGTTGAACGCGGCCCACGTCCGGGTTTCGGCGGCTGCCGGGAGCGCTGCGGACGTCCACCACCTGCTCGATTGCCGCGCCGAGCAGCAGCGGGGTCAGCTGGTAGCGGTCGGCGGTGCCGTGGCCGACGGTGATGAGGGGCGCTGGTTGGTCTCGCATTGCTCGCTGCCTCGTGCCCGTGTACCGCCCTGTTCATTCGTGGTTTCTCGTCGCGAGAAATGACTAGGCGTCAGCGGACGTCCAGGGGTACTGCGCGGGATCGACCCGGGCGTGGCTGACGGTGGCGTTGTAGGTGTGGGAGCGTCCGCGTACCGGGCGACGCCCCGTATGCCGCCGGTGCCGCCGATCCTCGGGCACTGATTCTCACGCCGAGCAGTCGTGGTAAAACGTTCCGAGAGGTCGATGAAACATTGCGGCCGCGAGCGGATGGACCTTGGCCGCCGTTCGGTCGATCGCCGCGATCCCGCTCACATATGGGCTGTTCAGCGCTGCCCTAGCCGCTAGTCGCGGGCGCCTCTCACGCTCATGGGCCCCGGTTCGTTCCGCAACATTCGGTCAAACGAAGCCTTGACACGCTTTTCGGCGGCGACAACACTCCTTTCTCGGCGCCCTGTGACACCCACTCCCCTTCGACGTCGGAGATTTCCCGATCGCGGGCCGGCTAGGCCTAGTGGATCGCGTGTTAGCGCTCACAAATCCGTCGACTGATGCTCTCGCATGCCCATCGCACTTCCGCGTTGCAAGGAGGCAACATGACCCTGACCGGCTCGTCTCGGCGGGCGGTGGCGCTATGCGCCGCCGGCCTGCTGACGACCACGCTCGCGGTCGCAGGTACCGCGCCACCCGCCGCGGCCCGCGCCGGCGGCGGCTCGGTACCGATCTACCTCGACACGCATTACTCCTTCTCCGAACGGGCCGCGGACCTGGTCTCGCGGATGACGCTGCCCGAGAAGGTCGCTCAGCTGCACACCAACAGCGCGCCGGCCATCCCGCGCCTGGGCGTGCAGCAGTACACGTATTGGAGCGAGGGCCAGCACGGCATCAACACCCTCGGCGCGGATTCGAACAACGGCGGGGCGACCGGCGGCGTGCACGCCACCAGCTTCCCGACGAATCAGGCCTCAACGATGTCCTGGGACCCGGCGCTGGTCTACCAGGAGACCTCGGCCATCTCCGACGAGATCCGCGGCGAGCTGGACAAGTCGCTGTGGGGCGTGGCGCAGAACAACATCGGCCCGTCCGCGAGCGACTACGGCTCGCTGACGTTCTGGGCGCCGACCGTCAACCTCGACCGCGACCCGCGCTGGGGCCGCACCGACGAGGCCTTCGGCGAGGACCCGTACCTGGTCGCCCGAATGGCCGGCGCGTTCGTCGACGGCTATCAGGGTGAGACGCTGACCGGGGCGCCGACCTCGAAGTACCTGAAGGTGGCGGCCACCGCGAAGCACTTCGCACTCAACAACAACGAGAACAACCGGCACGCCGACTCGGCCAACGCCAGCGACACTGACATCCGCGACTACTACACCGCGCAGTTCCGCAGCCTGGTGCAGGATTCGCACGTTTCCGGCCTGATGACCTCCTACAACGCCATCAACGGCACGCCGTCGCCCGCCGACACCTACACCGCCGACGCGTTGGCCCAGCGCACCTGGGGCTTCGGCGGCTACATCACCTCGGACTGCGGCGCCGTCGGCGACGTGACCGCCCAGTCCAGCCACGGCTGGGCACCGCCGGGCTGGACGACCTCGGTCGTCAACGGCACGAGTACGTGGACGAACACCGCGACCGGCGTGCAGGTTCCGGCCGACGCGGGCGGGCAGGCGTACGCACTGCGCGCCGGAACGGATGTCAACTGCACCGGCGGCGACGCCACGCTCGGCAACATAACGGCCGCGATCAAGGCCGGGATCCTGAGCGAAGGCGTGATCGACCGCGCGCTGGTCCAGCTGTTCACCGTGCGCATGCGGACCGGCGAGTTCGACCCGCCGAGTAAGGTCTCTTACACGCGGATCGGCAAGGCGCAGATCCAGAGCCCGGCGCATCAGGCCCTGGCCGAGAAGGTGGCCGCGAACTCCTTGGTGCTGCTCAAGAACGACCCGCTGCCCGGCTCCTCCGCGACCGTGTTGCCGGCCAACCCCGCCGCGCTGAACAACGTCGTGATCGTGGGCAACCTCGCGAACAGCGTCACTCTCGGCGGCTACTCCGGCGACCCGGCGCTCCAGGTGAACGCGGTGCAGGGCATCACCGCCGCGGTGAAGGCCGCGAACCCGAACGCCACCGTGACCTTCGACGCCTGCGGCACCTCCACCACCGCGACCGCCGCGGCAGCCTGCTCCGCGCAGACCCAGGCCGCGATCAAGAGCGCGGATCTGGTCGTCGTGTTCGTCGGCACCGACGCGAGCACCGCGGGCGAAGGCAGCGACCGGGCCACGCTCGCCATGCCCGGCAACTACGACTCGCTCATCAGCCAGGTCGCCGCGCTCGGCAACCCGCGCACCGTGCTGTCCATGCAGACCGACGGCCCGGTCGACATCGAGAACATAAAGGGCGACTTCCCCGCCATCGTCTACAGCGGCTACAACGGCGAGAGCCAGGGCACCGCGCTGGCTGACGTGCTCTTCGGCAAGCAGAACCCGAGCGGGCACCTGGACTTCACCTGGTACCAGGACGACTCGCAACTGCCGCCGATCGGCAACTACGGCCTGAGCCCCGCGGACACCAACGGCCTGGGCCGCACCTACCAGTACTTCACCGGCACCCCGACCTACCCCTTCGGCTACGGCCTGAGCTACACCAGCTTCGCCTACTCGAAGGTGCACGCCACCCGCGCCGCGAACGCCAACGGCAAGGCCACGGTGCGATTCGACGTGACCAACACGGGCACCGTCGCGGGCGCCACGGTCGCGCAGCTTTACGTGGGCTCCCCCGCGGCGGCCGGCGCGCAACAGCCCGTGAAGCGGCTCGAGGGCTTCGCGAAGACCGCCGTGCTCAAGCCCGGCCGGACTCAGCACCTGTCGATCACCGTGGACATCGCAGACCTCGCATTCTGGGATGCCCAGCAGCACAAGAACGTCGTGTACGACGGTGCCTACACGTTGCAGCTGGCCGCCGACGCCGCGGACCCGATCGCGTCCGCCCCGCTGCGGGTCTCCGGGGCGATCACCCCGCGGATCCAGTACGTGACGGTGCAGCCCGACCAGGTCGTCTTCACCCCCGGCGACAAGCTCGACCTGACCGGGAAGAATCCGTGGATCGCCGATGACACCGCGCAGGCCGCGCAGCATCAGAGCGCGGACGGCATCGTCGAGGCCGTGGACAACAACGAGTCCTTCGTCGACCTCGCCGGAAAGCACGTCAGCTACAGCAGCAGCAACCCGGCCGTGGCATCGGTCAGCCGCGGCGGCCTCGTCACCACACACGCCAACGGAGCCGCGTCGATCCGGGTGACCGTCGACGGCGTCACCGGCTCGACGCCGATCGTCGTGCACGAACCGCTCTCCATGACCGCCCCGGCCGTCGTCGTGCCGGGTGGCACCTTCACCGTCAGCACCACGACGGCGAACCCGAGCGGCGGCGAGACCCTGCGAAACGCGGCCTTCAGCCTCACCACGCCCGCCGGCTGGACGGCCACACCGAGCACGCCGACGTCATTCGGCACGGTCGCGCCCGGCCAGACCATCACCGGCAGCTGGACGGTGAGCGTTCCGGCCGACGCCACGCCGACCCAGACCGCGCCGGCGGTGACCGGCCAGCTCACGTTCACCGACAACACCGGCCGCCACAGCGAGACGACCGGCACGACGGTCTCGATCCCCTATCCGTCAATCGTCGCGGCGTACACCAATCCCGGTGTCAGCGACGACTCCAACACCACCCCGGGCAACCTCGACGGCGGCGGCGCCAGCTACTCCGCGCAGACGCTCGCTGCGGCCACGCCCAGCATCGCGCCCGGCGCCACGTTCACGCACGACGGACTGAGCTTCACCTGGCCTGACGCCGCGGCGGGCACGCCGAACAACATCGTCGCCGAGGGCCAGACCGTGCCCGTCTCGGGTACCGGATCCACCCTCGGCATCATCGGCACGGCCGATTACGGCGCCGCCTCCGGCACCGCCGTGATCACCTACACCGACGGGACCAGCCAGTCGTTCAGCCTCGCCTTCAACGACTGGTGGTCGAACTCCCCGACCAACGGGGGCGACATCCTGGCCACCTTCCCCTACCTGAACAACGCGAACGGAGCGCTGCACAACCAGGTCAGCCTCTACACGGACACCGTTTCGCTGGCGCCGGGCAAGACAATCAAGTACCTGACTCTGCCGAACGTCGGCGCGGCGCTGATCAACCAGACGGCGATGCACATCTTCGCCATCGCGGTCGGCTGAGCACCCGGGAAGTACCGGCGGGTCGGACGCGGTATGCGCGCCGCGTCCGGCCCGCCTTTTCGTGAGCCCGGCCGAGACATGGGATGAAACTTTCGGCGAATGTGAGGCTATCCAGGAGGTTTACGGCCCTTCGAGGCCTGACTTGTTGCGGGAGATGGGATGGGTTGCTATCGATGTGACCGACTTAACTACGCTCGCCGATTCGGATCCGACCCCTGGGTTTCGTACTTATCATCGCAGGAGGCTTTGTGAGTACCCCTCTTCGCCGGCCATGGCTGGCGGCCGCGAGCGCCATCACGGTCGCCGCCGCGGGCGTGACGGTCACCGCGGTGACGTCCGCGCAGGCCGCGGCCGGCTGTCAGGTCGCTTATAGCGTCTCAAGCCAGTGGCCTGGCGGCTTCGGCGCGAACGTGTCGATCACCAACCTCGGCAGCCCGATCACCTCGTGGCAGCTGTCCTGGTCGTTCGGCGCGGGACAAACCATCCAGCAGCTCTGGAACGGCAGCTACACCCAGTCCGGCGCGAATGTGACCGTCAGCAACGTGTCTTACAACGGGTCCATCGCGACCGGCGGCAACACCAGCTTCGGCTTCAACGGCGCGTGGAACGGCAGCAACCCGAGCCCGACCGCCTTCACGCTCAACGGGACATTGTGCACCGGCGGCGTCAGCAGCGGCACGCCGACGCCCACGCCCACCGCGACGGCGAGCGCGTCGGCTTCCGCATCCGCTTCGCCATCGATGTCGGCCTCGGCTTCGCCGTCCGCGTCCTCGACTGGAGGGCCGCCCCCATCCAGCCTGCCGTGCGACATCTACGCAGCGGGCGGCACGCCGTGCATCGCGGCGCACTCGACGACCAGGGCGCTGTACGCCTCGTACAACGGCCCGCTCTACCAGATCCAGCGCGCGTCAGACCACAGCTACTTGAACATCGGCCTGGTCAGCGCGGGCGGGGTGGTCAACGCCGGCCCGCAGTCCACCTTCTGCGCGGGCACCAGCTGCACCATCACCAAGCTCTACGACCAGTCCCCGCAGCACAACGACCTGCCGATCTCCTCGGGCGGCTTCTGGCACGGCCCCGGACCGAACGGCTCCGACGTCGGCGCGAACGCCATGGCGCTACCGATCAACGTCGGCGGGCACAGCGCGTACGGCGTCAAGGTCACCCCCGGCGTCGGCTACCGCGTCGACAACGCCAAGGCGGCTCCCACCGGTGCCCAGCCTGAGGGGATCTACATGGTCACCTCCTCCAACAACGTCAACCAATACTGCTGCTTCGACTACGGCAGCGCGGAGAACGACCACAGCGACGACGGCAACGCCACCATGAACGCCATCTACTGGGGCACCGCCTGCTGGTTCGGCGGCTGCGTCGGCTCCGGGCCGTGGGTGGGCGCGGACCTGGAGAACGGAATGTTCTTCAGCACCCAGGGCTCGCAGAAGAACCCGAACTACCAGGGCGTGCACTTCCCGTTCGTCTCGGCCTGGGAGAAGAACAACGGGACGAGCAACTTCACCCTGAAATACGGCAACGCCCAGAGCGGAGGCCTGACCACACCGTTCAGCGGGCCGCTGCCCAACGGCTACTCGCCGATGAAGGTGCAGTCCTCGCTCGAACTGGGCACCGGCGGCGACAACAGCGTCAGCGACTACGGCGAGTTCTTCGAGGGCGCCATCACCGCCGGCTACCCCTCCGACGCGACCGAGAACGCGATCCAGACCAGCATCGTGGCCGCGGCCTATCAGTAAGCCCGACCCCTGATCAACGGCTGATTGCCGCTACGACGCCGCAGACCTCCTGAGCGTTCGTCAGCGCTGCGGCCCTGAAAGAGTCGCCGACGCGGTCGGTAACCCAACCCTGCTACATTCCCCGGCGTGCGCGAAGAAGACGACGGGTCCGCCGCAACCGGACGAATACGCGGCGGCGACCGTGCCGCATTCGACGCGTTCTTCGCCGCGCACTACCACGAACTGGCGCGTTTCGCGTACCTGCTGACCGGCGAACACGACGCGGCCGACGACGTGACGGCCGAAGCGCTGGCCGAAGCCTGGAAGAACTGGGTCCGGGTCGCCGGAGCCGACCGGCCGCTCGCCTACGTGCGCCGCATCGTGGCCAACCTCGCCGCCGACCGCACCGCCCGGCTGGTGCGCGAGCGGCGCAACTGGCGGCTGTGGAGTGCCGGCCGCAGCGAGCACGCCGATGCCCCCGACGCGGATGCGGCGGTCGACCTGCGCCGCGCCCTGCTTCGCATCCCCGCGCGTAAGCGCGCCTGCGTCGTGCTGCGCTACTACTACGGTCTGAGCGAGCAGGAGACGGCCGCGACGCTCGGCATCGCCGTGGGCACCGTGAAGAGCCAAAGCGCCCGTGGTCTGCAAGAGCTCGCGCGGCAGTTGCGCGGATCGCGCGCCGACGCGGCCGAGGTGCGCGACGCCGGCCGCCGACCCGCGCCGGAAGGAGCGACCCGATGAACCGTCCCCGATCCGGCGACCCGCGCCGAGACGGCGGGTGGCTGACCGGCGCGCTGCGTGAACTGGCTGAGGAACACGACGCAGATCTAGGCCGCATCGAGGCGCGGTTCGACCGGCTGAGCGGCCTCGAGTCCCACCGCGCTGCGCACCGGCGCTTCGAGCGCCCGCTGCGGCTGCGGCTGATCGGCGTCCCGCTCGGCGTTCTGGCGGCCGTCGCCACGGCGTCCATCGCGGTGGGCGTGACGCTGCACATCAGCGACCGACCATCGCACCCTGCGAACCAGGCCGCGGCGGAGCCGAGCGCGACTCACCCGGTCGAAGATCGGCAATCTGCTGCTCCGGGTGCGCTCCACCCGGCCGGGAGCGCCGCTGCCCGTAGCCAGGCCAGCCCGACCGCGTCGCCCGGACCGATGACCGCGACGGGAACGTTGGACCTGCACAGCAACCAGTACTGGACGCAGGAAGATCTGACCATCACCACGACGCGCGCCATGCGGGAGCTGCGCGTGACGGTGACCGTCTCCGGCGGGGCCACGGTGCGATCCACCGGATCCTGGTCCACGATCCTCTCGCAGAACATCGACAGCTCAGTGGATCCCACTGCCAGTGGCCTGACATACCTGTTCATCCTCAAACCCGGCCAGACGCTTCAGCCGGGCAGCTACGCCTTCGGTTTCCAGTTCGACCGGCCCAGCGGACACTCCTTCGGTCTCGACGCCTACCGCGTCACCGCGACCACCGCCGACGAGGCCAAGCCGGCGTCAGCCTCAGGGGGCTTCGCGGGGTGATCCGCCGTGGGCCGTCCGACGACTCGGCTCACCGCAAGTAGTTCACAAATGTCGTGATGCTCATATCATGGCTGGGTATCCCGTGAATTCGGAGCTCGCGGTTCGGTGGCCAAGTGCGGATTGGTCGGCGCGATGGACAGCGGAGATCGACGGGAAGGGCCAGGCGAGGGCGCCGTGCGCGACGTGCCTCCCCAAGGCACGTCATCCGCCCCGGACCAGCACGGCGCCGGGCAGCTCGACCCGCAGCAAACCGACTCGGCGCAAACCGACTCGGCGCGAATCGACGCAGTACGAATCGACCCGGCGCGAATCGACCCGGCGCAGCTGGACCAGATCTGCCTGTTCAACCTTCTGTCGGCCTGCGCGGACACCATCTACTTCAAGGACCTGCAATCGCGGTTCATCCGGGTCAGCCGAAGCCAGGCGGAGCTCATCGGCGCGCAGTCGCCCGCTGCCATGCTGGGCCGGACGGACTTCGACTACTTCTCCCCGCGGCACGCCGCCGAAGCGTTCGCCTATGAGCAGCAGATCATCCGGACCGGGCAGCCCGTCACCGACCTGCACGAATGGAACGTGCGCTTCGGCGAGCGCGAATGCGTGCTCAGCTCGACCAAGCAGCCGCTGCGGGACTTCTCCGGCCGCATCATCGGCACCTTCGGGATCACCCGCGACATCACCGCGCGCAAGCACACCGAGCAGGAACTGCTGGCCAAGACGCAGGAACTCGAGCGAATCGGACGCGAGATGCGCACCCTGCTCGAATCCAGCCCGGATCCGATGTCCCGGATGGGCCGCGACCTGCGCTACACCTACGTCAACCCGGCGGCGACGGCGCTGGCCGGCCTGCCTGCTGCGGCCTTCATCGGCCGCACGAGCGCCGAGCTGGGCTTTCCCGAGGACTACACCCGCGACTGGGAGGCGGCGGTGCGCCGGGTGCTCGCGACCGGGCGACCCGCGGACGTCGAGCGGAGCCTGGTGCTCGGCGGAACCCGCCGCTTCCTGGAGTCGCGGATCGTCCCGGAGTTCGACGAGGCCGGCGCGGTGTGCGGCGTCCTCGTGGTCAGCCGGGACCTGACCGAGCGCAAGCGCGTGGAAGACGCGCTCGCCGAACAGGCGGTGCGCGACCCGCTCACCGGGCTGGCCAACCGCCGGCTGTTCGTCGAACGCACCAACAGGGCGCTTTCCGCGCCACTCGGCGCGGACAGCCTGCTGGCCGTGCTGTTCCTGGACCTGGACCGGTTCAAGGTGGTCAACGACAGCCTCGGGCACGCCGCCGGCGACGCCCTTCTGGTCGCCGTCGCCACCCGGCTGCACGCCGCCGCGCGCCGCACCGATCTGGTAGCGCGGTTCGGCGGCGACGAATTCGCCGTGCTGTGCGAGCGGCTGCCGCTGCGCGCGGACGCCGCCGCGCTGGCCGAACGGATCAATCGCGCGCTGGCCGAGCCGTTCTACCACGCCGGCCAAGAGATCCACGTCAGCGCGAGCATCGGGATCGCGACCTGCGCCGACGGCGCGGCGGCCGGCTCCGGGTCAGCAGCCGGGCTGGACTCCGGGCCGCAGTCCGGGTCCGCACCCGCATTCGAGTCCGCGTCCGCCGCGGACGCCGACGCACTGCTGCGCGACGCGGACGCCGCCATGTACCAGGTCAAAGCGCACAGCAACGGCGCCGGAGGCTACCAGTTCTTTACCAACGCGATCCGCGAACAGGCCGTCTCCCGGCTGACCGTCGAGACCGAGCTGCGCGCGGCGTTGGAACACGGCGAGTTCCGCCTTTTCTACGAGCCGATCTACGCGCTGCGCAGCCGGCGACTCATCGGAGCGGAGGCCCTGATCCGCTGGCAGCATCCGCAGCGCGGACTGCTCCCGCCCGCCGAGTTCCTGGCTGTGGCCGAGGAATGCGGACTGATCGTGCCGATCGGGCGCTGGGTGCTGCATCAGGCGTGCCACACGCTCGCGGCGTGGACGCGTACCTTCCGCCGGACCCGTCTCGCGGACCCCGCGCAGGCACCCGTCATGGCGGTGAACCTGTCGGTCCGTCAGATCGGGGACCCCAAATTCGCCGACGAGGTGGCCGCCGCGCTGAGCCGGCACGAAATCGATCCCGCGCAGCTGACCCTGGAGATCACCGAGACGGCGGTGCACGACGCGCAGTTCTCGGCGGGCACCGTCCTCAAGGCGCTCTCCGGGCTCGGAGCGCGTATCGCCCTCGATGATTTCGGCACCGGCTACTCATCGCTGATGCACCTGCGGCAGGCTCCGGTGAACATCCTCAAGATCGACCGGATGTTCGTCAGCGAACTCGGCCGGGCCGGGCAGGACCGAGCGATCGTGGCCGCGGTGATCGCCATGGCTCGGGCCCTGGACCTGACCACGATCGGCGAGGGCATCGAGACCGTCGCGCAGTACGACGAATTGCGCGAACTCGGCTGCGACCAGGGGCAGGGTTACCTCTTCTCGCCGCCGATGACCGCCGAACTGTTCCAGGCCACGCACCTGGCGCGGGCGATGCGTCAGGCATCTAACGACAGCGATGACCCCGTCACTCAGGTCGAAGACGTCGTCCGCTAGCTCCGCCACGCGCGGGTCGTGGGTGGCGACGAGCACGGCGACCTGAGCCGAATCGACGATTTGACGCAGCAGGCGCATGATCCGCAGTCCGGTATCCGCGCGACCCGCTCCTCACGCTGCGCCGGGCGGAACACCGACATTCTCCGCGGCGCCCAGAAATGGGATGAGCCCGAAGGATTGGAAGACGAAGTCGACTTCAGTCCTGCGCAGCAGCAGGCGCTCGTGCGCCGACATCGCGGACACGTCACGGCCGCCGATACGTACCCGGCCGGCGGTCGGCAGGTCGAGGCCGCCGGCGAGGCCGAGCAGTGTGCTCTTGCCGGAACCCGACCGGCCGCGGATCACGGTCAGCCGCTGCGGGTGCAGCTCCAGATCGACGCCGCGCAGTGCCCGCACGGCCGTGTGCCCGCTTCCGTAGGTGCGCTCGACTGCGCGCAGTTCGATCAGCGCGGTGCCGGCCGAGTTGCGGGTCGGCGAGGTCGCGGTGTCAGTCACCTTCACTTCCTGGCACCGGGTCTTGCCCGCTCGGCGTTTCGCCCGCGTCCGGTTCACCCGCGTCCGGTTCACTCGCGCGCCGGTCCGCGTGGTGCGGCCAGACCCCGACGTGGCCCGGTTCGTGGCTTAGCCTTACCGGGTCACGGATGCCGAGCGGTTCGGTGAACTCGCGCGGCAGTTGCAGGCGCCCGTTGCGGTCGACCATCGCGTATTCGACCTCTTCCATCTCATGCCGCGCACCGGTGCGCAGCGTCTCGGTCGCGGTACGCCCGTCCCGGATCGCTACCGTCCGCGTTACCTGCGTCGCGATTCCGGCGTCATGAGTCACGGTCAGCACGGTGACGCCGTGCGCTAGATTGGCCGTTCGCAGCGCACTGATGACCGTCTCGGCGCTGCGCGAATCGAGTTCTCCGGTCGGCTCGTCCGCCAGCGGCACGGACGGGTTGTTCGCCAGCGCCACCGCGATCGCGGTCCGCTGCCGCTCGCCGCCGGACAATCGGGCCGGAATCCGGTCGCGGCAGTGCCCCACATTCAGCGATTCGAGCAACTGGGCTGCTCGCGCGCCGCGTTCGCGGCGGCCGACTCCGGCAAAGCGCAGCGGCTGCGCGTCGTTGAGCCACACCCTCGCGCGGGAATCCACGCCATACCGGTTGTCTGTGGACGTTCGACCGTGCGTCCACGCGAAGTCGATCAGCCGATTCGCCCCTTGAGAACATTCCCCGGCACCGCCTAGCTGCGCTCGCTCGGTGTCTGCCGCGACTACACCAGTTGGTCGCGGCGGCGGGTGAGGTAGGCCGTCTCCGCGGTATTTCCGGCCAGCTCGATGGCTTTGTCATAGGCCGCGCGCGACTCCTGACTGCGGCCCAGCCGGCGCAGCAAGTCGGCGCGGGTCGCGTAGTAGGCGTGATAGCCGGCCAGCTTGCCGGCCAGCCGGTCGACGGCCGCCAGCGCCACCTCCGGGCCGTCGAGTTCGGCGACCGCGATCGCCCGGTTCAGCGCGACGATCGGCGAGGGGTCGAGCCGCACCAGCTGGTTATACAGCGCGACGACCTGTGACCAGTCCGTGTCGCGCACGTCGCGGGCCGATGTGTGCACGGCGTTGATCGCCGCGAGGATCTGGTAGCGGCCGGGCGCGACGCCGGCGGCCAGGCGCTCGCGCACCAGTTGATGCCCCTCGGCGATCAGCGTCGCGTCCCACGCTCCGCGATCCTGCTCGGCCAGGGCGACCAATTCGCCGCGCTGCGAAATGCGGGCACTGCGGCGCGCCTCGATCAGCAGCATCAGCGCCAGCAATCCGGCTACTTCGCCATCGGCCGGCATCAGGGCACGCATCAGGCGGGTAAGCCGGATCGCCTCGCCGGTCAGCTCGCCGCGTACCGGATCGGTGTCGGGGCCGGTCGCGAGATAGCCCTCGTTGAAAACGAGGAAGAGGACGGTCAGGACGCCGGCCACGCGGGTCGGCAGATCCTCGGCGGACGGCACTCGATACGGGATGCGCGCCGCCTTGATCTTGGCCTTCGCGCGGGTGATCCGCTGCCCCATCGCGGCCTCCTGCACCAGGAAGGCGCGGGCGATCTCAGCCACCGTCAGGCCGCCGAGCATGCGCAGCGTCAACGCCACGCGGGTCTCCATCGCGAGCGCCGGGTGGCAGCAGGTGAAGATCAGCCGCAGCCGCTCGTCGCCGATGGGGCCGAGAGGCTCGGGCGCTTCGTCCTCGTACAACAGCTGAGCCTCCTTCTGCCTGTCGTCGCGCTTGCTCTCGCGCCGGATCCGGTCGATGGCCTTGCGGTTGGCGGTGGTGGTCAGCCAGGCGCCGGGGTTGGGCGGCAGGCCGTCGACCGGCCACCTCTCCACGGCGATGGTGAACGCCTCGGCCGCCGCCTCCTCGGCGATGTCGAGATCGCCGAACCGTTTGGCCAGTGAGGCGACCACCCGCGCCCACTCCTGGCGGTGGGCCCGGGTAATCGCCTCCGACACGTCGATCACGTTCACAGGAACGGCCGCACCTCGACCTTGCGGTTGCAGGCCTTCGACCCCTCGGCCGCCAGCTTGAGCGCCACGTCGAGGTCGGCAGCCTCGATGATCCAGAAGCCGATGAGGAACTCCTTCGACTCGACGAACGGCCCGTCGGTGAAGATCGCCTCGTTGCCGCGGTTGTCGATCATCGTGGCGGTGTCGGGCGTCCCGAGGCCGCCGGCGAAGACCCAGTGACCTTCACTCTGGAGCCGCTCGTTGAATACGTCGATCGCGGCATCCTCCTCCGGGGTCGCGAGGCCGGGCCGGTCGGTGATCACGGAAAGCAGGTACTGCATTTCGAGTCCTCTCCAGATGTTTTGTGCGGCGGCCCCTCGTGGGCGGCCTCACCCCTGCTACGAACGCCGACGTGCCAATCCGACAACCGCTGACGATATTTTTTCAGCGAAGTTTCCCGTCCGCAGCTCCGGGACACGCGAACGCCGCCCCTGATCCCGAGGAAAGATCAGGGACGGCGTTCACGAGCCCGTGCTCTACCTGCTCGGATGGACGTCCACGTCGCGCAAGCCCACGTACAGGTTCGGGTAGCCGTCGCCCGGGTTGTTCTGGTCGTCCTCACCCGCCGCGGCGATCTTCTTCAGCACGTCGAGGCCGCTGATGACGACGCCGAACGGCGTGTAGTTCGGGTGCAGCGTGGTGTCCTTCCAGGTGAAGAAGAACTGGCTGCCGTTGGTGTTCGGGCCCGCGTTCGCCATCGCGACCGTGCCGGCCGGGTACGTCGCGCCGGCCAGGTTCTCGTCGTTGAACGAGTAGCCGGGTGCGCCGCTGCCGGTGCCTGTGGGGTCGCCGCACTGCAGGACGTAGATCCGCTGGGTCGTCAGGCGGTGGCAGTGGGTTCCGTTGTAGAACCCGCGACTGATCAGGTAGCGGAACGAGAACGTGGTGCACGGTGCGGCGCTCGTCAGCGCCCTGACGGTGATGTCGCCCTGGGTGGTGTGGAACACGACGGTGTAGGGCCGGGCGGCCGCGACCGGATCGAAGACCGGGATGCCTTTGAACCGGTCGGCGGGGACCGCCGGGACGAACCCGCATTGGTCCGCGGCTGTCGGCCGAGCGGGTGTGGCGGCCGCGGGCGCGCCGGTATCGGAGCGGACCGAGGATTGGCCCAGCCTGCCCTGCGTGGTCGCGTTGTCGGCCGCGGCGCTGGTGGCCACACCGGCGAGGCCGATCAGCAGGGCGGCCGTGGCGGCGATGCGGCCCTTGCGGCGGGTGATGTCCGGTGTCAGCATGATCTCAGCTCCCTGATGGCTGGTTCTGGACGCTGATGCCCTTCCCGCAATGGAGCGCGCTGTAACACCCGCTGCTGCGACGGAGCGACTCGAGAGCCGGCTCCGCCGCAGCGCGGTCGATACGGTCAGCGGTTGAGCGTGACCGAGTTGATCGGACCGAGGTCGTCGTCGCCCCACCAGCCGGCGGCGATCGTGGGACCGGTGCAGTCGGTGCCGTTCGCGCCGTAGCACAGGGTCACCGACGCGCCGCCGGTCTGGTTGTTGAGGACCCAGTGCTTGCCGTACTGGTTGTAGAGATTGTGCGCGCCGTAGCTCCAGTACTCGTTGGTGATGTACTGCGCGTAAAGGTGGATGCTGGCGTCGTCCACGTAGATGCAGACCGCGCCGGACGGGCAGCCGTAGTAGTCGCCGTCCGCGTGAGCGGCGCTGGCGCCGGTCAGCACCGTGGCGCCGATCGTCGCCGTCGCGGCGGCGACCCCGGCGATGCCGCGAAGTTTGGCCCTCATGTTCCTGTCCCTTCGTTGGTTCCCGCTATCACAGAGCTCGTTGTCACAGAGCTCGTTGTCACAGAGCCCGTTGTCACAGAGCCCGCTATTACCGACTCGTGCCTGCAAGGTGGGCGGCGGCCCGCGCCCTCGTTCGAACCCTCACACGACGGCGCAGCCGCAGATCCCGTCGCACTCGTACTGCCAGAGGAATCCGCAGTCGCAGCAGTACGCGCCGCAAATGCAGTACTGCGAGTACTTCCAGTAGATGCAGTCCGCGTTCTGCGGGCAGTAGTTGCTCTCCTGGGAGCAGTTGCAGCCCTCCACGTCGACGTCCGGCCCGACCGTCCGCGCGGCCGAAACCTCGCCGTAGGTTCCGAGCGTGGCGAACAGCTCGCCGATCTCGGCGCGGTCGAAAACCCGCTCGGCCGCCCGCGACAGCTCCTCCACCCGGCCGATGTCCCGGGAGCGGCCGGCCGCGAAGTCGAATGACGCCTCGTTCCTGACGAACGCCAGGGCGTCCCGGACCACCTGTGCCTTCTGCGCGGCCAGATCGGGATGCGCGGCCAGATGGCGGCCCAGTTGCTCCGCCCACAACCGGCTGCGGTCCTGCGCGGACAAGGCCCGGTAGATGGCCTTGCGGTAGGTCATCGGGTAGGCGACGACCTCGTCGTATGCGCGCGGCAGGTTCGCCCGGTTCGCTTCGACCCAGCCCTTCGCCGACTCCCGCTCCGTCGCGGCGAAGCTCGGCGTCCGCCCGGCGAGAACCATGCTCGCGGCCACCGCGGCGCCCGCCGCGTATCGCAGGAACCGGGCTCTGTCCACGGCCCCGCGGCTCGGCTCGGCCCCGCGCGCCGGCAGCTCGCTCGCCCGCCCGTCGGCCCGGCGCTTGAGGCTGCCCAGCGCGTGCAGCACTCGGACCGACTTGCGCAGACCGAGGCGCCGCAGCAGCAGGAGCGCCATGGCCGGACCGGTCCAGCCCCGGACCGTCCCCGTTGGGCCGACCGCGAGCAAGGTCGGCTTCCAGGGCGCGGCGTCCCCGAACGCCTGGCGCCGCCATGCCGTCACGTCCTCGCGTGCCAGCGCGACGACCTCCAGGCGGCCCTCGCTCGCCCGCTCCACGACGCCGGAGATCGCGCGGCACGTCCCGCACGCCGCGTCGAAGCCCAGCACCCACCGTTCCGGGGAAGCCCCCATGCTCCGTGCCACCTCCCGTTACCCGCTGCCAGTTGTCGATCCAGCCCGCAGGCGCGGTCGGAGCCCCGGTGCCCCCGCTCTACGACACCGAGGCTCCGGCCCGAGCCCGTGACGCCTCCCCGCGGCGCCGAACAGATCGTGGCCGCTGACCCGTCCGGTGAACAAGATCGATCCGCGGATGCGGGATATCCTGGGACACGCAGCGCGCTGACCTGCAGAGACATCGGCGTCCCACGGGATGAAGCACGCTGGGGCACCGGCCGATCGCGCCGGGCTGGGTAAGGTAGGGCGTGCTCCGGCTGGGCTGGGCACGGGGAGATCAGCGACCGACCACGATGGCAAGGCCCGGGATGAACGAGTACGACACCGCGCACGGCGACGGCGCGTCGGCGCGGCTCGCCCTGGCCCGTGCGCTGCGCGAAATGCACAAGCGGTCGAATCGCACGCTGCGCGCCGTCGAGCGCGACATCTCGATCAGCGACTCGACGCTCTCCCGGTACTTCCGCGGCAAAGCGGTGCCGTCCTGGTCGACGGTCGAGAAGATCTGCGCGTCCTTCGGCGAGGACCCGGCAAGCGTGCGCGAGTTGTGGGCGGTCGCGATCGCGGAGCGCAGCAATGCGGACTTTCCGGCAGCCGACCCTGCGGTGGCTGCGCTGCGGGAGCCGGCCTCAAGCGCCGCAGGGCGGGACGAAAAGCGGGGAGAGGACAGGGCGGCTACCGGTGGCGGCGGCACAGAGAGCGCGGACGGTGCCCGCAGCGCACTGAACGTCAGCGCTCGCGTCACACGTTTGCGTAGGGGCATCATGCGCGTGCCGCGCAGCCGCGCGGCCTCGCTCGTCACCGGACTCGTGCTCGGCGTCGCGCTTGGCGCGGGCGCGACCGCCCTGGCCATGCGAGGCAGCAATCCACCGGCGGCGCAGGCGCAGTCGCAGGCGCCTACCCAGATCCACAGCGCGCCCGCGCTCGCCGGGACCGTGACGTACTGCCCGTGGAAGTACGTCGTGACCGACGGCACCGCGGACAACGTCCGGGTCTACGACGATCCGCAGCGCGACAGCATCATCGCCAGATACGCGCCCAACGAAGTCTTCTACGTCGCCGAACCGCCGCAGATCGTCAACGGCATGCTGCGAACCGAACACGGTTGGATCGGAACCGGCAGCTGGGTGCAGCGCTATACGGGCTCTACCTGCCGAACCGGGTCATCCTGAGCCAGCGCCGCGCGGCGCGCGCCGAGCTTGTCAGCAGCCGTACGCAGCCCACGTGCCGAGCTTTCGTTAAGGCGCTATGGCGTGCCCGGTCTGCGAGATCGCGGTGAGTCTCTTGTCGGCCACCACAACCGCGGCCACGCTCGCGCAGTTCCAGTCCTGCGAGCCCTGAGACTCTCGACGGCAGGCTCTGTTGCAGGATCGGCACATCTCTTCGCGGATCTTTCCGCAACCTGGGGCCGCAGACAGACGTCTGTGATGGAGACAACGACGGGCTGTCGTGCCGTCATCCACGGGTCGCGGAACGGGGAGCATGACAAATCAGGTACATCTACCTGCGTCCTGGCCAAGTGTTTCCGTGGTCGTCCCGGCCTTGAACGAGGCCCGGAACCTGCCCCACGTGTTCGCCCGACTTCCGCGCGGACTTCACGAAGTCATCGTGGTGGACGGTCATTCGGTCGACAACACCTGTGCGGTCGCGCGCCGGCTGATGCCGGACGCCCGGATCATCACGCAGACCCGCAGCGGGAAGGGCAACGCTCTCGCCTGCGGTTTCGCGGCCGCCACCGGCCAGATCATCGTCATGCTCGATGCGGACGGATCGGCTGACGCCGGCGAGATACCGGCCTTCGTCCGGGCTCTGCTGGACGGCGCGGACTTCGCGAAGGGAAGCAGGTTCGCGCCAGGCGGCGGAAGCAGCGACCTTACTCGGCTGCGCACGCTGGGCAATCGAGTGCTGATGGCCCTGGTGAATCAAGCTTATGACACGACGTATACGGATCTGTGCTACGGCTTCAACGTCTTCTGGCGGCGGCACCTGCCGGTGCTCAGGCTCGATTCGACCACGCCGCCCCAAGACGGCACGCAGCGGTTGTGGGGTGACGGTTTCGAGATCGAGACCCTCATCGCGATACGCGTCACCGTGGCGCGCCTCGCGGTCGTCGAGGTGCCCAGCTTTGAGCATTCACGGATCCACGGCACCAGCAATCTCACCGCGTTCAGCGACGGTCTGCGCGTGCTGCGCACGATTTTCACCGAACGCCGCGCTCGCAACGCGGCCACCAGAATCACCCCTCGGCAATTCCCCAAAACCGGGCTACCGGAGGAGGTCGCGTCATTTCAGGGACCAAGGTCGCGGGAGGCGGAGTGATCGGCAACACCATGAGCAGCGTCGCGCAGAGCGTGCGCGCCGCCGCGGGCTCGATGGTTTACCGCTTGCCCGCCGGCGTGGAACGGCGGCTGCTGTTCGCCTACTACCACCGCAAGCTTCCGCATTTCAGTAAGCCGGTGACATTCAGCGACAAGGTCAACTGGCGCATACTGAACGATCGCAGGCCGCTGCTGGAATGGACCTGCGACAAGCTGGCGATGAAGGACTATGCCGAGAATGCGGGATTGGCGTCCCTTCGCGTTCCGCACACGATCTGGTCCGGCTCGGACCTCAGCGACCTGCGCGCGGTCGACCTGCCCGAGCACTGGGTGCTCAAACCGAATCACCGCTCCGGGCTGATCTACTTCGGCAGCGGGCCGGCCGATTTGGCTGAGCTCGCCACCGTCACGGCGACTTGGCTCGATTCCTTCGAGTCGAGCAAGCTGCGCGAATGGGCCTATGCCACGGCCCGGCCGATGTTCCTGGTCGAGGAATTGCTCGGGCCGCCGGGATCGCCGCCGCCCGACTACAAGATCTTCGTCTTCGGCGGCAAGCCGGATCTCATCGAGATGGTGAACCGGTACGACGGAAATCAGCAGCGGCTGTACCGGGCGGACTGGTCGCCGCTCGAGGTGCTGTACGGGCCGCAGGGAATCGCTCCCGTCGCGCCGCGGCCGCCGGACCTGGACCTGATGCTGGATATCGCCCGGCAATTGGGCGAACCATTCGACTTCATCCGCGTCGACCTTTACGCCTTCGCCGGATCGATCGTCTTCGGCGAACTCACTCCCTATCCGTGCGGCGGCCTTGAGCGTTTCCAGCCGGCCTCGTTCGATGCCGAGCTTGGGCAGAAATGGCAACTACCCACCTGGTGACCGGGCTCGCAAAAGCCCGCTGCCGGTAAGGAATCTCTGACATGTTTCAGGCGGACCGCCATGCCCTACAGGCGGACTATGACAACCTGCGCCGCCGCGGCGTTCCCGGGATCGATATCCGGCAGCTGATTTTCTCGGTCATGCACGGCAACGGCAACGTGATCCTCGTCGTCGACGAGACGCTCAGCGGCCTGGCCTCCCGCCAGATCGGCAGCGACCTCGCGCGGGACCTGTGCGAGGCGTTCACGGCGGTCAGCGTGGACGGAATCGCCTTCGTGCGAACCGGCGAAGAGCCGATCCGGATGACCTATTTCGACCGGGACGGCACAAACGCCACGATGTGCGGCAATGCCCTGCGATGCGTGACCCAGTACGCCGATGAACGCGGCTACCTGCGCCGCGACGCGGACCTCATCATGACCGACGACGGGCCGAAGTGGGCGTCAGCCGGTGAGGGCGCAATCCGCGTCGCGCTCGGAGCCGGCCGGGAGTTCCAGCGCGTTACCGCCGACCGGTACTTCGCGTTCAGCGGCGTGGCGCACCTGGTCGTGCTGCTCGACGACAGCCAGGATCTTGACGCGATCGACGTCAGGACTGCGGGCGCCGCGCTGCGCTACGACGAGGAGCTGTGCCTCCGGCTCAGTCACCCGGAAGGCCTGCACGTCGACTTCATGCAGCGACACGGGGACGGCGTGCGCATCCGCACCTACGAGGTGGGGGTGGAGGACGAAACGCGGGCCTGTGGCACCGGATCCGCGGCGTCCGCATACGTGGCGAGCCGAGTCTGGGGCCTGCGATACCCGATCCGTGTGGCCGTCCGGGAAGGCGAGATACAGGTCGAGGAGACTGAGCACGGGCTCGTCATCAGCGGAAGCACCGGCCACCTTTTCGGCAATATCCCACCGCTCGACGCACCGATACCCGGGCGCGCGTCGGAACCCGCCTTAGCAGTCGGCGGCACCGGTGGCTGAACCCAGACGTGTATGCGTTGTCGGCCCCGGAACGCGCTTCCTATCCGGCATCACGTACTACACGTACTCCCTGATCGAGGCGCTCAGCGAGGCAGGGCACCAGTGCTCGGCCGTGCTGATCCGCAACCTGGTGCCCGCGCGCTTCTATCCGGGCCGGGCCCGAGTGGGCGGTGCGCTGACCGAGCTGCGCCTGCCGCCGGACGTACCGCGCGTCGACGGGGTCGACTGGTACTGGGGCCGGTCGCTGATCCGCGCGGTCGCGTTCCTGCGCAGGGAGCGGCCGCAGGTCCTGGTCTTGCAGTGGTGGACCGGGGCCGTGCTGCACACCTACCTCGTGCTGGCCATCGTGGCCCGGCTGCACGGAGCCAGGGTCGTCGTGGAGTTTCATGAAGCCCAGGACGTCGGCGAAGCCCGGTTGCCGTTCGTCAGCCGCTACATGGATCTGCTGGGCCGCAGCCTGCTGCGGCTTTCGGCGAGGCAACTGGTCCACTCGAAGTTCGATCTCGGCCTCGTCGAGAGCCGGTACGGCGTGGCCGGGAGCGTCGAACTGGTCCCGCACGCCGGATACGACTATCTCCCCGCCCGGCCGCCGCTCAGGCAGGCCCCGTCCGGCATGGTCAACCTGCTGTATTTCGGCGTGATCCGGCCGTTTAAGGGCACTGAGGACCTCGTCGCGGCCCTGGACCTGCTCGGCGCGGCCGGATCCGAGTCGCAGTTCTGGCTCACCTTGGTGGGCGAGACCTGGGAGGGCTGGGATCTGCCGAACCGCATGGTCGCCGCCTCGCCGCACCGGGACCGCATCACGTTCGTCAATCGCTACGTCACCGATGCCGAGGCGGCCGGGTACTTCGCCGGCGCCGATGTCGTCGTGCTGCCGTATCACCGCTCTTCGTCGTCCGGGCCGCTGCAGATCGCGATGGCCGCGGGCCTTCCGGTGGTAGCCACGAGGGTCGGCGGTCTGATCGAGGCCACCGCCGGCTACCCGGGCGCGGTGCTGGTCGACCCGGCCGACCCGGCGGCGCTGGCGGCGGGAATCCGCCAAGCCGCAAAGCTCGTGGGCCAGCGCTTCGAAGGCGTGACCACCTGGTCTGACACCGCCCGCAGCTACACCGAGCTGTTCGACGCGATGTTGTTCGGCGCGGTGCTGCCGTGACGCTCCTGCGAACGCCATTGCCCTTCGGGCGCCGCAAGCTCAGGTCCCTGAGCCGTGGCCGCGCCAGGGACCCGCTGGTCATGAACTCGTTCTATCTGACGGCGACGACGGTCGTGACCTCGCTGCTCGGATACGTCTTCTGGACGGTGGCCGCGCGCAGGTATCCCGCGTCCGCCATCGGCGAGGCGGGCGCGGGCGTCTCGGCCATGGCCTTCGCGTCGCTGCTCGGTGCCCTCGGCGGATCAATGACCGTACTCGCCGAACTACCCGGCAGCCGCAAGCCGCGCGAGTGGTCCGCCACCATCACCGCGCCACTGGTGTTCACCTCGGCCACGTCGGCGGTAACCGCCGTGGTCACGGTGGCAGTCCTGGCTCAGACCGGACATTCGGCGTTCCTGTACCGGGACGGTTGGTGGGCGGCGGCCTTCGTTATCGCCGTGGTGGCGACGACGGCGTTCCAGGTGTTGGAGAGCGTCTGGGTGGCCGAGCGTCAGGGGATCTGGTTCCTCGGCTCCAGCGCCGTCTTCGCCGGGGTCAAACTGGCGCTCGTCGCATTGCCGGTGTTCGCGGTGTTCGGGGCCGTGGGCATCCTCTGGGCCTGGTCGGCCGTTCTGGCGGCCACCACCGTGGGCTGCCTGCTGGTGCTGGTCCGCCGATACGGCTACCGGCCGCGCCTGGCCGGCTTCTCCCGGCAGGTCTGGTCGATGCGGGAAAGCCTCGCCGGCAACTACGTGATCAGTGTGGGCGATCAGGTGACGCTTTACGCGGTCCCGGTGATCGTCGCGCTGAAGGCGTCTCCGGAGGCCGCGGGCTGGTTTTACGTGGCGTGGAAGATCGGCGGCTTCTACGCGGTGTTCGCGTCGGCGGTCGGAACGTCCACCTTTGCCGAGGGCAGCCATCGGCCGCACCGCGTGCGGTCGCTGGCCTGGGCCGGGATGAAGATGATCCTTCCGCTCATCGCCCTGGGCGCCGCGGTCACGATTCTCGCCGGCCGCCTGATCTTGCGGGTCTTCGGTGCGGAGTACTCAGCCCACTCATACACGCTTCTCGTGCTGCTGGCGCTGGGGGCCTTTCCCGACGCGGTGGTCACGATCTACCGCGGGGTGCTGCGAGTGCACAAGCGTTACCGCACCGCGGCGGCCATCTGCTGGGCCGTGTCCGTTTCCCGGCTCGTGCTGACCGCGCTGGCGCTGGGCTGGTGGGGCATCGCCGGCGCGGGCTGGGCGTGGCTGGCCACGCAGACGGCCGGTGCGATCTGGTGCGCGCTGGACCTGGCCGTGCACCGCGACGTGGTCGAGGCCCCGGCAGAAGTCAGCACAGCACGAATCAACACAGTGTCGAAGGAGAATGCATGATGCGGTGTCTGGTGACTGGCGGCTGCGGTTTTCTGGGCTCGGCGCTGGTGCGTCATCTGCTGGCCGAGTCGTGCGAGGTCGTCGTCGTGGACGATTTGTCCCGGGGCTCACTCGAGAACCTGGGCGCGGACCTGGACCGGGTTTCCGTGATTCAGCAGGACGTCACGACCGATCTGAGCCGGGTCTTCTCTTCGTTCCAACCCGAGGCCGTCTTCCATTTGGCGGCGCTGCACTTCATTCCCGAGTGCGACGCCGACCCGGCGCGGTGCCTGCGGATCAATGTGGACGGCACCCGGTCCGTGCTCAAGGCCGCGGCCGGCCTTCACCGCCCCGCCTCGCTCGTGTTGGCTTCCTCGGCCGCGGTTTACGCACCGTCCGACGGGGCCCATCAGGAGCAGGAAGATTCGGTCAGACCGGTCGACGTGTACGGCTATTCCAAGCTCTGGGCCGAGGAGCTGGCGACCGGTTTCGCCGCCGACACCGGAGCCGGCGTGGGAATCGCACGGCTCTTCAACGTCTTCGGCCCCGGCGAGACCAACGCGCATTTCATTCCCAGCCTCATCTGCCAGCTGAAGGCCGGGGAATCGGTGCGGCTGGGAAACCTCTCCACCAAGCGGGACTACGTGTTCGTAGATGACGTCGCCGACGCGCTGCTGCGGCTGGCCCGGTATTGCGCGGACGGGCCCCGCGTCGATGGACAGCCCGCGACGGTGAACGTGGGGAGCGGGAGAGCGTACACCGGACATGAGGTGGTTGAGGCGCTGGCTACTGCGATGAGTGCAGCTGGCGCAACACCGTCCGGCCCCGCTCCCGTCATCGACCCGAGCCGGCTGCGCCCGGTGGACCGTCCCACCCTGCTGGCCGATCCGACGCTGGCGCAGAAGCTGCTGGACTGGGCGCCACGCACGTCCCTCGCCGAAGGGCTGCGAGCCGCCTGGGACCGGCCGGTGGGCGCCGCGGTGACGGTGGCATGAGAATCGCCATGGTCTCGGCGCACTATGCCCCGTTCGCCGGGGGCGTCGAATCGCACGTGGAGGAGATCGCCAAGCGGCTGGCTGGACGCGGGGTAACCGTGGAAGTCCTCACCCACCGCGACGATCCCGGCCTTCCCGATACCGAGCTGCGCGAAGGCGTTTTGGTGCGGCGACACAAGGTGCCGGTGCCAAGCAAGCACTTCGGGGTGTCCCCGGCGGTATGGGCCACGCTGCGGCGGGAGCGGCAACGCTACGACGTGGTGCACGCGCACGGCTACCATTCCGCCGCTCCCCTGGCCGCCACGATGGCTGGCGCCACGCCCCTTGTCTTTACGCCGCACTACCACGGCACCGGTCACTCTCCGCTGCGTAAGGCCATCCACATCCCGTACCGCGCAGCAGGGGTGGCGATAGCGGCTCACTCGAATCGCATCATCTGTGTCTCGCGCGCCGAAGCCGATCTCTTCCTGACCCATTTCCCCTCGGCCAGGCCGCGCGTCACGGTCATTCCCAACGGCGCTGACTTGGGACGGATCAAGGCGGCCGAGCCGTTCGCCGATGCGGGGCTGGTAGTCATCACCGGCGGGCGACTCCAGTCGTACAAGCAGATCGATCGCATCGTCGAGGCCATGGCGCTGACGCCGCCCGATCTATCCCTGGTGGTCACCGGGGACGGACCCGAGCGGGGCGCCCTCGAAGCACTCGCCGAGCAGCGCGGCGTGCGAGAGAAGGTCCGCTTCATCGGCCGGGTGGACACCGACATTCTGTATCGCTGGTACGCGACCGCCGAGGTGTTCTGCTCCATGTCGTCGAACGAAGCGATGCCGGTCACCATCCTGGAACTGCTGGCTGCGGGCGCCCGAGTGGTCGCTTCGGACATCCCGGCCCATCGCGATATCCGCGACCGCACCGCGGGGGCGATCACCTTGGTGCCCCTCGACGCCGACCCGGAGGTCCTGGCCTCTGCCCTCGGGCGCGCCCTTGAGCAGTCCCCCGAGACCGCGCAACAGATCCCGACCTGGGACGAAGTGACGACGCAGACCCTTGATGTCTACCGCGGCCTGACGAGCGCGGTGCCAGTGGAATGACAGGACGGAGAACGACAGAACGCGACACGGCTGCGCAACCAGTCCGGGTGTTGTACTGGTTCACCCAGCCCACCCCGTACGCGGTGGCGCGCTTCAACGCGGCCGTCGAGCGTCCGGAACTCGACTTCCATGCCGTGTTCTCACAGGTACGCGAGCCGGATCGGTCTTGGGACGTGGACGAGTCGGCGTGGAAGTTCCCCGCGAGCTACCTGGGGCGGGTCAAGGTTCCGGTGACGGCGCTGCGTCGCCTGCGCCCTGACGTGTTCGTCCTGGAGTACGACCGCTGGAATCTGGCCGTGGGCGCGCTGATCGGCTTCGCCACCGCGCAGCGCGTCGCGTTCCGGGTGCTGCCCAACTTCGATGCGTGGTCGACGCGTACTTGGTGGCGGGAGCTTGGCAAGAACGTGCTTTTCAAAGCGGTCGACGGGGCTAAGGTCCCCGGTGCGGACGGGGCCGCGCTGGCGGGCAGGTACGGCCTGCCGCAGGAGCGAACCAGTGTCGTGACACAATCGATCGACGTGGCGCACTACGGCCGCGGCCGCGGTATGCCGGCGACCGAGCGGCAGCGGCGCCGTGATGCGCTGGGGCTGACCGGGTGCGTCTTCCTGTACGTCGGAAGAGTTTGGGCGGGCAAGGGACTGGACGAGTTGTTCGCCGCTTACCGGCAGCTGCGGGCGGTCCGCGATGATGTCAGCTTGCTGATCGTCGGCGACGGCGTGGACTACGACCGCTACTTCGGCCGGGAATCGGCCGCGCCCGGCGTCAGCTTCGCAGGGTTCGTCCAGCCGGCTGATCTCCCGGAGTGGTACGCGATCTGCGATGCCCTGGTCTTTCCCACCCACGGCGACCCCAACGGCCTGGTGGTGGAGGAAGCATTGGCCGCCGGCCTGCCGGTGATCGTCTCCGACGCGGCCGGCGATATCAGGGCCCGTATTCCGGACACCGTTGGCCGCGTGTTCCCGGTAGGCGACGCCGACGCCTTGGCTCAGGCGATGGAAGCCCTGGCCGAACCGTCCCTCCGCGATCCCTTGGCTCGCCAGGCGCCGGCGTGGGTCGCGTGGAAGAACGACGAACGCTACGCCGAGGATCTTGCCCGTTTCGCGCGCGAGCTGATGGCCAGGCCGCGCAGGCGGACTCGTCACCGCGCCGCCTGCGCAGCTATCGGCCGGCTGCTGACCGCAGCCTGGCGAGCGCGGTAGGGCGGATCACGGTGTCTACGACCACAGCCACGGTGCCCGACATGCCGGAAGGAGCCGACCCTCCCCCGGTGCTCGGTGGGACGCGCGCCAGGCGGGCTACCCGCGCTACGGGGCTCGCGATCGGCTCGGCCTTCGTGGCTGACGGCGCTGGCGTGCTCCTGCTCGCGGCCGCCGACGCGCGATCCCGATCCGGGGCATCCGGCAGCTATCTGCTGTTCTGGGCCGGGCTGGCCGCCATCTTCGCGCCGAGCGCCGGGGTGCTGCTGCTGTCCCGGTGCACCAGACCGGCACGGCTCGCGGTGGCCTTGGGCTTCGGCCTCGCGCTGTACCTGGCGAAAGTCGTCTATGAGCCGACGACGTTCACCTTTCACGACGAGTTCGCGCACTACCGCAACGCCGCCAACCTGCTGTCCTCCGGGCAGCTCTTCGGTTACAACCCGCTGATCCGCGCCACGGGCTACTATCCGGGCCTGGCGGTCGCGACGGACGCCATGGTGCGCCTGACCGGGCTCGGCGCTTACACCTGCGGCCTGATCCTCGTCGGCTGCGCGCGGCTGGTCCTGGTCGGGGCGCTGTTCCGGCTCGTCGATGAGCTGCTCGGGTCTTCCCGCGTCGCTGGGGTGGCCGTCCTCGTGTACGCGGCCGGACCCAACTTCCTGTACTGGGACGCCCAGTACGGTTACGAGTCGCTGGCTCTGCCCCTGGCGGTCCTCACCGTCTTCTTCCTGGCGCGGCGCAACGGCCGGCCGCCGAGTACCCAAGCCGTCCTGTGCAGCTTGGCGGTCGCGCTGGCCGTGGTGGCTACCCACCACATCACGGCCTGGGTACTGGCCGCGCTGCTGCTGGCGTGGGCGGCGGCGGTGTGGCTCCGTAATCGCTCCCGGTCGCGCTCTCGCTCACGCTCACACCGCAGTTCTCACGGCACTTCAGCGGGCGCAGGAGTAGCAGCAGCCGAATTCGTGCCTAAGCTCCCGGCTACGGTGACTACCGGCACCGCCGTGGCGTGGTTGTTCGTCGTGGCGCCGATCACCATCGGCTACCTCGGCCCGGTGGTGACGCGTGCCGCCGTTCAAGGCTTCCAGCTCATCGTCGAGTTCCACACGTCACGCACGCTGTTCGCGAACACCGGCCAGGCCGCGACCGCGCCCGCGTGGGAGCGGGTTGCCGCTATCGCCGGCACCCTGGCCATCCTCGGCTGCCTTCCGGTAGCCCTTTACCGCAGCAGGCGAGCCGGTCTGCCCGCGATCGCCAAGCTGCTGGCGTGGTCGTCGCTGGGCTGGGTGGCGCTGCTCCCGCTGCGGTTCACGGCCGGCGGCCA
Organism: Actinocrinis sp.; assembly: GCA_035763685.1. Taxonomy (GTDB): domain Bacteria; phylum Actinomycetota; class Actinomycetes; order Streptomycetales; family Catenulisporaceae; genus Actinocrinis. Next base: position 37,574 of record DASUAR010000278.1, read on the forward strand.
GGAGACGGCGAACCGTTCCTCCGAGTTCCTGTACCTGGGCATAGCGCTCTGTTTCGGTCTGCTGCTGGAGCCGTTCCTCGATTCGTCCCGATGGCGGCGGATGCTCGCCCTCTCCCTCGTCGCCCTGCTGTTCGTGGGCGGCATTTCGGTTTCCTGGAACTATGCGCAGCGGCTGGCTCCGGACTACCGGGTGACGAACGGATCGGCGGCGGTGACTCCGGACGATCAAGCGCTGGCCGGCTGGATGCTCGCCACGCTCGGCCCGGGTCACCGGATCGCGACGGACAACCAGACCGGGCTGGCGCTTGGTTCGATCGGTCGCCAGGACGTGCTGTCGTCGGCCGAGGACGGCTCACGGATCTGGTCGATCTTCTATCCGCCGACCGTCACCGGTGACGTGCTGGCCGAACTGCGCCGGTCGGCGGTTCAGTATGTGGTCGTGCAGCGGGACGTGCTCGATTTGCCGACCGGCGTCACGCGCTTCGACGACTCCGAGCCGGCGCTGTATTACAACTCGGCGCTGTCCGCCGGGTCGCTTGCCAAATTCGACACCAGCCCGGTGTTCCGGGAGATCTACGCGGCTGGATCTCTGCGCGTGTACCAGGTCGTCGGCTCAGCGGGAGGGCAGTGAGGGTGACGACAGCGAGACTGACGATGACGCGCGAGCGCGCATTTGCGACGGCCTGTTCGGTAGTGACCATCGCCTCCTTCGCCGTGATCTGCGCTTCGTCGGCGGGTCCTGTCAGGCAGATCGCGGGTCTAGCCCTTGTCAGCGCTTTTGCCTGCGCCGTGTGGTTCATCCGCCGCGATCGATTCGATGCGATCGTGCCGACCGCCGGTCTGACGCTGAGCTTCCTGATCCTGGCCGGGCTCGCGCTCGCCGCCGGTCAAGCCCTGAGCACCATCCCCGTCGCGCTCGCGGTGGGAGTCGTCACGCTGGCTGCCGCCTGGTTCGGTGCCGCCGCCCGCACACCTGGGCTCGCAGGACGCGGGTCATGGTTCAACCGGCTGAACCCGCTCGCCGCCGCCGGTGTGCTGATCTTCGCGGCCGCGGCGGTCCTGGCCGTTCACTACTCCGCGGCCAGCGCCACGAGCGATGCTGATGGAGCATCATCCGTCGCGATCTGGGCTTATCCATCAGGCGATCAGCTCCACGTCGGCGTGGCGCAACCTGCCGGACACGGCGCGGCGTCGCTGCGGATCGTCGTGACCCACGCGGGAGTGACGGTGGCGACATGGAACGACATTCACCTCGCCCCGGGCCAGACCTGGCAGGCACCCGCGCTCACCGCGACCGGACCCGGTCCCGTCCGGGTGGTCGCGCTGCACGACGGAATCGTTGTCGCGAGCGTGTCGAGTCAGTGACGGCGGCAACCCATGAAATACGACTCCCACAGCACCCGCGGCAAGTTCGGGCTGCGCATCGCCCTGACCATCGCCGTGATCGCGGCGGTGGTATCCGTGTCAGCGCCCTCCAACCCCACCATCGCGCCACCTCGCGAGCAAACCCACAGCGGCGCGTCCGCGCTGAGCCGGTATCTGCGCGCCATCCGCCTCGTGAACTACTTTCCGTCCGACGCCGGGTGGCAGTACATGTGGACGCGATGGAATCCGCGGCGGATCGGCGACGATTTCGCGGTGATGGCCGGCCTGGGTGCGAATGCGGTCCGGGTGACGGTATTCCCGGAGGTCATGGGATTCCCGACGCCGAGTCCGGTCATGCAATCCCGTCTCGCGCAGATTGTCGGCATGGCCGGCGAGCACGGCCTCAAGGTGCAGCTTTCCCTGTTTGATCAATTCACTGATTTCGCGGACATCCCGGACAGCCTGGCCTGGGCGCACGACCTGCTCGAACCCTTGGGCGCAAGTGCGCACACCGCGTTCATCGATGTACGCAATGAACTCGACGCCGCTTCGACAATGGGCGATGCGCAGGTCTACCGGTGGTTAAACGCACTGATTCCCGCGGTTAAACGCGACGCGCCCGGTGTCCCGGTCACCCTCTCGGTAACCACGCCGGCGCACATTTCCGCCTTGCGCGCCGCGCTTCGGGTGGAACCCGACTTCTGGGACCTGCACTACTACGCGTCTGACGGGCTCGCCTACCCGGCCATGGACGAAGCGATCCAGGCCGCGGACCCGCAGCCGGTCTTCGTCGGGGAAACGGGCTTCGCGACGGCGGCAACCGGCTCGCCGCCGGGTCTGCCCGCCGCAGCGCCCGCGCTGGAGGCGTATCAGGCGCATTACTACCAAGCGGTCGAGCAGGCCGCGCTCTCGCTCGGTCTCGGCGCCGCCGCCCCGTGGTCGCTGTACGACTTCACTCAGGCCGCCATCCCGAGCCAGCAGCAGCCCGACCAGTACGCCTTCGGCCTGCTGCACCGCGACGGGACGCCGAAGCCCGGGGCCGCCGTCATCAGCCGGCTCTTCCGCACCGGAAGCGTCAGCGACGATTACAACGGCGACTTCTCCCAGGCGGTGGCCACTCCCCAAGGCGAACTCCCGGCGGTCTGGCGTCTATGGGAACCCGGTCAGGCGCACTTCGCGCTGGACCCGGACGTCGGCCACGACACGCGCGCGGGGTCGGCCCGCATCTCAGACAGCGGCGGTTCCGACGCCAGCATGCCCGCCTTCTACACCGTCCCCGTTCAACCGCAGGTAACGCCGGGATGCCAGTACCGCGTGACGGCCTGGGTCCGCGGAGCGCGCGCGACCGGGACGAGCGTGGTCAATGTCAGCTGGTTCGACAGCCGGGGCGTCTTCATCAGCGGCTCCGACTCCGCCGGGCTCAAGCCGGGCGACACCGGCTGGACCGAACTGGAAGCGACCGGCACGGCCCCGCCCGCGGCCGCCTTCGCGGAGATCTGGCTCAAGAGCGCGCACAATTCCGGGACCGTGTGGTTTGATGACGTGACCTGGACGCGGTGGCCGGCCTGAGCACGAGCAGCGGGATGATGAGGGTAAGCGGTGGACATCATCCGGCGGTTGCTGATCTGCCGGTGCGGCCACGAGCGCAGCGCCCATGAGCACCATCGCAGGGGCAGCGACTGCGCGCTCTGCGATTGTCCGCGTTGGTCGCGTCGCCGGCCCGCGATCGGTACGCGATGATGGCTCGCGTGAGGGGAGAATCCGAAGTCTGGCGCGCGCTCGGCAGGCTGACGCCGACCGAGCGGCGGATCTGCACCGCGTTTCCCACCGGGGCCGAGGTCGACCTGCGAGCCGGCGACGCACGGGTCGACGATCCGGCGAGCGCGGACGACTGGCCAGCGAACCGTACGGTGCGCGCCGAGGTGCTGGCCGCGTTGCTGCTCGGCGCGAGCCGCCCCTTTCCGGGCCGAGTCGCGGCGCTTCGCCTGCGCGGCGCGCGGATCACCGGCCCGCTCCTGCTAGCGCACGGCCGCATCAGCGCGTCCTGGCTGCTCGAGCAGTGCCGCATCGACGAACACATCGACCTGGAGGGCGCACAGACCGGCTCGATCTATCTGCGCCAATCGCATCTGCGAACCCTGTCGGCGTACAACGCGCGCATCGACGGAGTGCTCGCGGTGTCCCGAGCGAGGATCACCGGCTCCGCCGCCCTCGCCCTACTCGCGGACAGCGTGACCATCTCGGGCGATCTGCGGGCGCGCGGTACGCAGGTGACCGGGCCGGTGAGCCTGATCGGCGCGGACATCCGCGGACAAGTCATCCTTTCCGACGCACGGATCGAGAACCCTGACGGCAAATCGCTGAACGCCGGCGGGATGCAGGTGGGGCGCAGCGTCAACTGCGGCGGTCTGACCGCGATCGGCGAGGTCCGCCTGCCCGGCGCGCAGATCGGCAGCAGCCTGTCCTTCGAAGGCGCCACGCTCGACGGCTCCGGCGGCGCCGCGATCTCGGCGACCGGGCTGACGGTCGCCAGCGACGTCTCCTTCCGGCAGGAACGGCCGGGAGCAGGGCGCTGCTTCGAGTCGCACGGCGTGATCTCGATGCCGGGCGCGCAGATCGGCGGCAACCTGTACTTCAGCGGAGCGCGGCTCGACGGACGCGGCACGGTCGCGCTGCACGCGCGCCGCGCCAGCGTGGAGGGCAGCATCAATCTTGATCGGGGATTCGCCGCCCGCGACGAGGTCAGGCTGACCTTCGCCAGGATCGGCGGCCTGCTGGACATCTCCGGGATGTCGAGCCCTGACGCGCTGCTCACCCTCTACGGCGCGAGCGTCTCCGGCGGCGTCCGCGACGTCGGCGACTGCTGGCCGCGCCGCGTGGACCTCGACGGGTTCACCTACGGCCCGTTCGACCCCTACCAGGGGGCGCGAGAGCGGCTTCCCCTGCTGCGCCGCCAGGTCAGGACCAGCAACGCCGAGCCCGGCGGCTATCGGGCGCAACCCTACGAACAACTCGCCGCGTACTACCGCGGCCTGGGCAACGACGGCCAGGCTCGCACCGTGCTGCTGGCCAAGTCCCGGGCCGCCCGCGCCACGCAGCCGCGGTACCGCCGAGTCGGCGGCTATTTACTCGACGGGCTCGTCGGTTACGGCTACCGCCCGTCGCGCGCCATCGGCTGGGCGCTGGCGCTGCTCATCGGCGCGAGCGTGTACTACAGCACCGTGACACCGACCCGCGTCGATGCCCAGAACACGTCGGATTTCAACCCGGTGCTCTACACCGCGGACCAGCTGATTCCCGTCATCCGATTCGGCCAACCCGAAGTGTGGCAATTCCACGGCGCCGCAGCCGCGGTCGGCGCGGTGCTCACCGTTCTCGGCTGGACTTTGGGCATCGCGATCGCGGCAGGAGCCAGCCGGGCGCTGACCCGTAGCTGATATTCCACGACACGAACGAAGATCATATCAGGTCCGGAAATACCCGCCAAAACCGGCAAGTCAGGGCTCGTGCTGAGTCAGCACACGCACTCTCGACACACCCCCGGCCGCCGTTCTAGCCTCGTCATCAATATCTGCGCACGAACCTTCCCGTCGTCGTGCCAACTCGGGTGAATAGGTGGGGACCCAACCGTATGAGAACTCAGATGCAACGGAGGCTGCTCCCGATCGGAGTGGTCTCCGTGGTCGCTCTGGCCCTGATCGGGTCATCGGCCAACGCAGCTTCCACGCCGCGCGGACCGCACAATCTTCCGCACGCCACGGGGCAGCAGCTCACGCCCTTCGGAACGGTGCGCGCTAACGCGCTCGGCGGGCCGCCCGGGAATCCGGACGGCGGAGTGGACGACCCGACCTCGGCGGACCAGCAGTACTTCCAGGCGCGCAGCGCCCCCGGAATCGTCGCCCCCGGCGCTTACAGCGCGGCCTTCGCCCAACTGAAGTCGATGGAGACCACGGGCGGCGACTGGCGGCAGGTCACGAACAAGCCGTACAACTCCGACGACCCGATCTACCGGGACTACGACTCCAACTCCTCGGCCGGCTCCGGCAACGTGACCGGGCGCATCACCGGTCTCGCCGCGGACGACGAGGGCCACGTCTACGCCGGCGCGGCCAACGGCGGCGTGTGGCGCTCCCGTGTCGGCGGCGGAAGCTGGACGCCCATCTCCGACAAGCTGCCCGCGCAGTCCACCGGCGATCTCGAGCTCGACGCGCGCGGAAACCTCTGGTACGCCACCGGCGAGGCCAACACGGCCAGCGACACGTTCACCGGTTCGGGCGTGTACGTGCTGCGCGATCCCGAGCACCGCACGTTCTCCACCCACGACCGGGTCGGCGGCACCGAGCTGGACTCCACCAGCATCCGCAAGCTGCGGATCATCGGCGGGACCGCCTGGGCGGCGACCACGCGCGGCGTGTGGACCCACTCGGCGACCAACCTCTCCGGGCCGTGGAAGCTGGCGTTCGCGCCCAACCCCGCCTACCTGCCCGGCGGCTCGCTCGCGGCCGACCCGAGCGCGATCTACAAGAACATCGCCAACGACGTCGCGGCCGACCCCAAGGACCCGTCCAAGGTCGTGCTGGCCATCGGCTGGCGCAGCGGCGACACCTACAACGGCTTCTACACCCGCCAGAACGGGGTGTGGACCCGGATCACCTCCTCGCTCGGCGATCTGCCCACGGCGGCCGCCAACGTCGGCGCGGTGACCTTCGCCCGGTCCAAGGACGGATCGAAGTACTACGCGATCAACCAGGACCCGACGCTGATCACCAGCCCGAAGAGCACGCTCGGCGGCATCTACGTCTCCAACAGCGGCTCGCCGCTGGGGCCGTGGACCCTCGTCGCGAACTCCGCCAAGCTGGAGGCCTCGGGCTCCGCCGAGACCGGCGCCACCTACAACCCCGGCGTTCAGGCGTGGTACAACCAGTTCCTGCAGGTCGACCCGAACGACCCAAGCCACCTGTACGCGGGGCTTGAAGAGGTCTACGAATCCCACGACGCGGGTGCCACCTGGCAGACCGTCGGCCCGTACTGGAACTTCACCTTCGCCTGCTGGTCGATCGACCCGACCAAGCAGTCCGGCTCCTGCTCCCAGACGACCCACTCGGACCAGCACGCGGTGGCGATCGGCAGCTACAAGGGCAAGAGCTTCGTGTACGTCGGCAATGACGGCGGCGCGTACAAGCGTCCGGTGAAGGGTTCGGTCGACTCGCTCGGCCACGCCACCGACTGGCAGTCGCTCAACGACGGCACGATCAACGTGCTTCAGTACTACTCGGTCGGCGTCGGCAAGGACACCAAGAGCGGCGGCTTCGACGTCTCCGGCGGGCTGCAGGACAACGGCCAGTCGATCCTGCGCCCGAGCGAGCCGGTGATGGGCTCCAACTTCGGCGGCGACGGCGGCGACACCCTCGTCGACCCGGCGAACGGCTGCAACATCGCCGAGGAGTACACCAACCTCGCGATGTGGGTCACCAACGACTGCGGCGCGAACGTCAGCACCGACCCGTCGACCGCCACGGAGTACAGCGTTCCGCCGAACGACGGGGTGACCGGCAACGCCCGGTTCATCGCGCCGTTCACCGCGGACGCCAAGAACCCGAACACGTGGGTCGCCGGCGGCGAGCACGTGGCCGTGCAGACGAAGGGCTATGCGATCCGGTCCACCTCGGACTGGACCGACGTCTACGACCTGGGCGCCGGCAACGTCGCGACCGCGGTCGCCGCGTCCGGCGGCACGATCTACGCCGCGTGGTGCGGCGGAGGGTGCAACGGCCCCGGCTTCAGCCGCGGCATCGCGGTGGGCAAGGCCGACGGAACCGGCTGGCACCAGCTGAACCTGCCGGTCGACGGGGTCGTGCCGAACCGCTACCTGTCCGGCCTCGACATCGACCCGCACAACGCCAACCACGTCTACCTCGCGGTCAACGGCTTCTCCCGCAAGTGGACCGAGGGTCCCGGCGCGGGCGTCGGGCACGTCTTCGAGAGCTGGAACGGCGGCGTCACCTGGCGTGACATCTCCAAGAACCTGCCCGACGTGCCCGCGAACTCGGTGCGGGTCCTGCCGGACGGCTCGCTGGTGCTGGCCACGGACCTGGCGGTGTTCTACCGCGGCGCGCACTCCGCCGAGTGGAAGGTTCTCGGCGAGAACCTGCCGACGAACGCCACGCTTCAGGTCAAGATCGGCCCGGACGGCCGGATCTACGCCGCGACCCACGGCCGCGGCATCTGGTCGCTGGCGATCCCGCGCGGGTGGGATTGGCGCTGATCCAGAGTCAGGTGATCCACGGTTCGACTGAACCACAGTCAGAACCGGGAGCCTGCTGAATGACCGCCGCGGGGCGGTAGCTGTCCGGTGAATTCCGGCGGCTACCGCCCCGCGGCGCGTTCTTGCCAGCAGGCGGTCTCGGGGATTCGAGGAGCGGCGATCAGTGAGACGACGCGGTCGCTCGGGAGGTGGGCTTGCGTAGATCGACCGGATTCTGCGGATCCGAGCCGGCGCTCTGGGAGGGCTTTGCGGTCGCCGGGCCGGGCGACGCGCTTGCTGCGGACGGGGAAGCCGGCGCGCTGCTGGGCGCGGCACTGGGGACGCCCGTCTTGGCAGTGCTGGCCCCGGACGTCTGGGAAACGGTTGGCGCCGGCGACGAACCACCGCCCGGCCCGGTGCCGGACCCGCAGGACGACAGCGCGCATACCGTGGCCGCGATCACGACCAGCGAGGCAACACCACTCGCTCGAGCACCGCTCATCGTGCCCTCCGTCCTCCTCGGTGCTTAGACGCAGCACAGCCGGCGCGCGTTCCGGCACCGCTTAGCGCGCTCGTCGATAGCGCAGCTCGACGATGCCGCTGGGGGAAGCGGTGTTGGAGACCAACTCGAGCTGGTACGACTTGGGCACGCCGTCGAACAGCCGAGTACCCTCGCCCGCGACATACGGGAACATGCTCACCTGGAGTTCGTCGATCAGGTCGAGCTGCATGAACGAGCGAAACAGCCGCACGCCGCCCCAGACCAGGACGTACCCGTCGCCGCCCTGCCTGAGCCTGTCGACCTCTTCGGTCGTGTCCCCGGCGGCGATCGTGCTGTTGGCCCACTCGGCGCTCGTCAGCGTCCGGGAGAAGACGACCTTGGGCGCGGCGGTGAGGATCCCGGCGAACGGGTGGTCGGCGGCCGTCGTCGTCATCGCCTCGGCGATTGACTCGTAGGCGACGCGGCCCATGACGTGCGCGTCCGCGTTGCGGATGAAGTCGAGCTGCGCCGGGGCGTCGGGCTGACGGTTTTCGGGCTGGTCGAAGCAGAAGTTCCAGAACTCGGTGCCCTCGTCCGCGAGCAGGCCGTCGAGCGAGTAGTTGAACACCGTTACCAGCAGCTTGCGCATGATCCGAACTCCATGGTCTCGGCGAGGTGGCCCAGATGTGACGTCGACTCATTAAACGCCGTGGTCCCCTCACCTCGGCGAGGGGACCACGGCGCTGCTTACTTCACGCTGCTTGTATGACGCGGCATTCGTGTGCTCCGGATGACGGCGACGCTGCCGCTCAGCTCAGGCGTGGATGGCCGGCGCGGCGTCGGGGTCCGCCGGGTCAGGCTTGCCCGCCTTGAGGATCAGACCGCAGATGATCGCACCCGCGCCGAAGATCGCAGCGGCCCACCAGAACGCGACCGTGTAGCTGTGGATCGCCGCGTTCGCCTGCACTAGCTGGCTGGTGGCGTTCTTCCCGACCAGATAGCTGGTGAGCGCCGCGGTGGCCAGCGAGTTGAGCAGCGCGGTGCCGACCGAGCCGCCGATCTGCTGCGCGGTGTTCACGGTGGCCGAGGCCACTCCCGCGTCGTGCGCCTCTACGCCGGAGGTGGCGGCGTTCATCGCCGGGGCGAAGATCATGCCCATGCCGACGCCGATCACCAGCAGCGGACCGAGGATGTTCGCGGCGTAGGTGGAGCTCAGGCTGATGCCGGTGAGCCAGACCATTCCGCCGCCGGACATCAGCATGCCGATGAAGACCAGGATCTTGGCACCGATGCGCGGGTAGAGCTGCGTCGTGCTGATCGTCGCCGTGATCATCAGGGCGGCGACCATCGGCAGGAACGCGACACCGGTCATCACCGGCGAGTAGCGCAGGATCTCCTGCAGGTAGTAGTTCAGGAACAGGAACACCCCGAACATCCCGATGCCGGTAAGGAACATCGCCAGGTACGAACCACCGCGGTTGCGCTCGAGGATGACGCGCAGCGGGAGCAGCGGGTGCTTGGTGCGGGTCTGCCACCAGGTGAAGATCGCCAGCAGCGCGACGCCCGCGGCCAGGAAGCCCCAGGTGCTCGGCGCGCTCCAGGCGTGCGACTCGGCGTTGGCGAAGCCGTAGACGATGCCGAACAGTCCGGCCGAGACCAGCACTGTGCCCGGGATGTCGAGCGAGGGCCGGTCGGCCTCCCGCGGGTGCCGCGGGATCAGCGCGGCGGCGCCGATGACGGCGACGACACTGATCGCGACGTTGACGAACAGCGTCCAGCGCCAGTTCATGTACTCGGTCAGCACGCCGCCGAGCAGCATGCCGATCGCCGCGCCGGAACCGGCGATGCCGCCGAACACGGCGAACGCGGTGGCGCGCTCCTTGGCCTCGGTGAAGGTCGTGGACAGCAGCGAGAGCGCGGCCGGTGCGAGCATGGCGCCCGCGACACCCTGCAGAGCGCGCGCGATGACCAGCACTTCGAAGTTCGGCGCGGCGCCGCCGAGCGCGGAAGCCGCGGCGAAGCCGACCAGGCCGATCAGGAACATCGCGCGCCGGCCGATGACGTCGGAGACCCGGCCGAACAACAGCAGCAGGCTGCCGAAGGCCAGCGAGTAGGCGGTGACGATCCACTGCCGGTCGCCGTTGGAGAAGCCCAGCGCCTTCTGCGCGTCGGGCAGCGCGATGTTCACGATCGTGACGTCGAGCACGATCATCAGCTGGGCCAG
>DASUAR010000279.1:0-2622 GCA_035763685.1 Actinocrinis sp.
CGAGGAAGAACTCCTGGCCGTCCGGGGCACGCAGCACCAGGCGATCGCCGTCGCCGGAGACCGCCATCACGCGCAGTTCGGTCATGAGACCTCCTGGGTGGTGCCGCTGCTGGACGTAGTAACGAGTGTGGCGCGCGCATCGGTGGTTCGGGAAGATGCCACGCCCGTTCGGCGCAACACGCTCCGCGGCGCGTTACCCGTTCGGGTGACCGCCGTTTGGACAGGACGAAGATCGCGCCCGTGAACCTTGATGCGCGCGGTCATTTGTCGTTATCCCCCTCGGCGGTTCCGGAAACTCATCGCGCCGGCCTTCTTCTCGCTACTCGTCGTCCGGTCCACCGTATCAGCGTGCACTGCCTGAACGGAGTCCCAACGCGGCGTCAGACGAAGTAATCGCGCGCCCTTCGCTCTGCCCCCGGCCGGGCTCCAGCCATTCGCCACGCACTGAAATCCGGCAACCACTGTAGCGAACACCGGGGCGCGGACACACGTGGAATCACCGGGTCAACGGCTGTGCCGACTTGCGAAGATGTGGACGTGCATCCCAACGCCCTGTGTATTGGCCCCGCGCGGCGCGTCCCGGCACACTTCGAGCGTGGTGCATCTGCCGATCCTGTTCGACCTGCTCGGTGTTTTCAGCGCGGCGGCATCCGGCGCGCTCACCGCCGTGCGCAAGGGCCTTGATCTCGTCGGGATCCTGGTGCTCGGCGCGGCTACCGGCCTCGGCGGCGGGGCCGTGCGCGACGTGCTGATCGGCGCGCGTCCCCCGGCCTTCCTCGCCGACTGGCGATATCTGACTACTGCGACGCTCGCCGCGCTGGCGGTGATCGCGGCGCAGTACCAGGGGTTCGGGGTCGATTCCGAGCTGCGCGAACGGGCGCGGCTTGCCACCGCGTATCTCCTCGTGGACTCGCTGACCCTCGGCTTCTTCGCGGTTTCCGGCACCGGCAAGGCCTTGCGATACGGGCTGGCGCCCGTTCCCGCGGCGCTCATGGGCGTGCTGACCGCGGTCGGCGGCGGGGTGATCAGGGACATGCTGATCGCCGAGGTGCCGACGGTGCTGCGCCGGGAGTTCTACGCCATCCCGGCCGCGATCGGTTCGCTGATCGCCGATGCGGTGAACCGCTATACGCCGGGCGTCACGCCGCTTGCTTTCGCGGCGGCCGCCGCGACGGCGGCGCTGCGGCTGATCGCGGTGCGACGAGACTGGCACGCGCAGCTGCCGCCGACGCCAACGCGACGGTGATTCGCGTCGTGCGCGGTTGATGCGGCGAACTGCGCCAGGAGCGACAGACTGCTGACATAAGCGGCATGCCGAAGCGCGGCAACGGAAACCGCCGCAATTCGCCGTTCCTTAGAACAGCCGTGCGAATAACCGGCGGCGGTTCGCGAGTGGGATCGCGCAGCCGTCATCCAGTGATTCAGAGCGCGGATAACCCCGGGCCGTTCCAGTGGATTCGACCGGCGCGCGCCCGCGGATTTCGAGCGGGCGCGCGCATTGATTTCGAATGCCGCGGAAGAGTCGCGTCCGCGGGCGAGTGCATCCGCGCGCGGCTTTACAGAGACAGTTCGGTGATCTGGCCGTCGCGGTCGAGGAAGCTGCGGCCGACGTCCACATACTCCGCGCCGCGCGGCCCGTGGATGTGGATTCCGGTGAAGACCGCGACGTCGGTCGGCACCGTGTCGTCTCGCAGCACCTTGATCGCCTCGTCCGAGTCGACCCCGATCAGATCCCTGGCGATCCGGATGATCGAAAGCAGGTCGACCTGCTGCGGATCGTCGACCAGCGGCGCGATGCGCTCGCGCAGCCGGGACTGCTCGGGGTCGGCCTTGTCGAGGTACGGGTAGTCCGAGGTGTGCACATCGCCGCCGCGCAACTCGTCGTGCAGAGCCATGAGCGCGCCACAGGTGTGCGACGGGCCGGGCACGCCCGGCCGCTCACAGTTGCCAATTGTCCCCGCCTCGTCCACGCCCACATGGGTGAGCCCGAACAGGACGAAGACCCGGCGGCCGTCCACCATCGGAGCATGTCCGCGCGCGGCGGCCACACCCGTTCGGCCCAAAGTCAGCAGCCCGGCCAAGCCGGCCATGTTGAATGCGGGTCCCCAGGCCCGCTGCAGTTCGGCGGTCAGCGCGAAGGCCAGTTCGTCCCGGCAGGTCGCGATCAGGGGCAGCGCGGCGCCGCGGTGCACCTCCTGCTCACGCAGCCGGTCCTGGGTCGAATTGACGAACTGGTTGGCCGGGATGGCGGCGGGGAAGTCGCGGGCCAGGGTGCTGGCGAAGCTCACGGGCGGGTACCCTCCACGGTCTCGGTCATACGGTCCGATCAGCACATCAGTCGGCTGGCCGGTGAACGGAACCGTGTACCAGTCGACAACGTGATGTTCGCACAGACTGTGTTACGCCACCGTTGCAGAGTCTGACTTGAACCAGTCCTAAGCGGTACGGTTAGGATGAGGTATCTTGACGTCGAGATAATCCATCGACAGCGGCCAGAACCCACGGCCGGCGAACAACGGTCAGCGAACGGAGTCCCCGCGATGTCAGCAAGCAGCGCGACCAACAGCTTCGGCGCCCGCGCGCAGCTCGGCGTCGGCGACGCGTCCTACGAGATCTTCCGGC
>DASUAR010000280.1:0-11209 GCA_035763685.1 Actinocrinis sp.
GGGACCAACACTGTTGCGGCGGCCATGGCGGCGGGGAAACGCCCGGACCCATTCCGAACCCGGAAGCTAAGCCCGCCAGCGCCGAGGGTACTGCCGGGGAGACCCAGCGGGAGAGCAGGACACCGCCGCACAACCAGTGAATAAAGTGGGGCCGCTTCCTACGACAGGAAGCGGCCCCACTTTGCGTTGGCGCGACGCTATTTCGTGACGCGCGCCACCGGCTGCGCCGGCTCGCAGATCACCTCGACGCATGAGCGGCGCATGAGCACCGCCCCGGATTCGCATCTCGGTCGCAAAGCCTTTGCGCAGCTCAGCTGTCATCTTGTAGCTCTGCCGCCTCGATTGGCCACGGGATGAGCGCTTGGGCGAGAATAGGCGGATGCGCGCGCTGCGGTGCGGCCGCGCGCAAGCAACAAAACAGCCTTGAGCAGCAGCCGCAACCTACGTTCGCTGAAGTACCACGACAGGAGCCCTGAGCCGCATGTCCACCTCCTCATCCGGCCGTCCCCGCCGCCCGCCCACGGGTCGCCCCACGGGGAACAAGCGCATTGCCGGGCAGGGGCGACGGGGACGCGACGAGCAGCAGCGCGACAGCGGAATCGAAGGCCGCAGCGGTGGTTCCGGCGGTGCCGGCGGCCGCTCCGGCGGCGATCGAGACCGTGACCGTGGTGGCGATTCCGGCGCATCACGCGGCCGATACGGCGATCGTCCGTCGTACGGTGAGCGCCGCGCCGGCTACGAGAAGCGCGATCGGGACACGGACCGTGGGCCCGAGCAGCGTCGTGACGATCGCGGTGGGGATCGCGGTGGGTTCCAGCGTCGTGATGACCGGCCTTCGTACGGTGATCGTGACCGTGGTGGCGATCGCGGCGGTTTCCAGCGCCGTGACGATCGCGGTGGGGACCGTGGTGGGTTCCAGCGCCGTGACGATCGGCCCTCCTTTGGCGATCGGCCGCGCGGTGACCGGGACCGTGGTGGGGATCGCGGCGGTTTCCAGCGGCGTGATGACCGGCCTTCGTACGGTGACCGGGACCGTGGCGGCGATCGCGGCGGTTTCCAGCGTCGCGACGATCGTGGTGGCGACCGGGGTGGGTTCCAGCGCCGTGACGATCGGCCGTCCTATGGTGATCGTGACCGTGGTGGCGATCGCGGCGGTTTCCAGCGTCGCGACGATCGTGGCGGGGACCGTGGTGGGTTCCAGCGTCGTGATGACCGGCCTTCGTATGGTGATCGGGACCGTGGCGGGGACCGCGGTGGGTTCCAGCGCCGCGATGACCGGCCTTCGTATGGTGATCGTGACCGTGGTGGCGATCGCGGTGGGTTCCAGCGTCGTGACGATCGTGGCGGGGACCGTGGTGGGTTCCAGCGTCGTGATGACCGGCCTTCGTATGGTGACCGGGACCGTGGTGGCGATCGCGGCGGTTTCCAGCGTCGCGACGATCGGCCGTCCTATGGGGATCGTGACCGTGGTGGGGATCGCGGCGGTTTCCAGCGCCGTGATGACCGGCCTTCGTATGGGGATCGTGACCGTGGCGGTGACCGCGGCGGTTTCCAGCGCCGCGACGATCGGCCGTCCTTCGGAGACCGGCCGCGCTTCGGCGACCGTGACCGCGGCGGCTTTGACCGCGATCGGGACCGTGGTGGGGATCGCGGTGGCTTCCAGCGTCGCGACGATCGCGGCGGAGACCGAGGCTTCCAGCGGCGCGATGACCGGCCTTCCTACGGAGACCGCGATCGAGGCGGTTGGGATCGTGACCGTGGCGGAGACCGTGGCTTCCAGCGCCGGGACGACCGCGCAGGCTTCGAGCGCCGCGATGAGCGACCCCGCTTCGGAGATCGCGACCGCGGTGAAGGACCGGCCGTCAACGAGGTCGCGAAGCAGGGCGAGGCGACCGAGAGCTTCGAAGAACTCTCGCTGCCCGACGACATCGACACCTCGGACCTCGACGCTGACATCCGCGCCGAGCTGCGGACGCTTGTGCGCATGAAGGCCGAACTCGTCGGCGGTCACCTGGTGATGGCCGGCCGGCTCGTCGATGAGGACCCCGAGAAGGCGTACGCGCACGCCCGCGCCGCGCAGCAGCTTGCTCCGCGCCTGGCCGCCACGCGCGAGGCGCTCGGCCTTGCCGCCTACCTCTCGGACCGTTACGCCGAGGCGCTGTCGGAACTGCGTGCGGCGCGGCGGATCACCGGCTCGAATCACCAGTGGGCCGTCATGGCCGACTGCGAGCGTGGCCTGGGCCGCCCGGAGAAGGCGCTGGAGATGGTACAGGCGCCCGAGGCCAAGGAGCTGGACAAGGCCACGCAGGTCGAGCTGCGGATCGTGGCCGCCGGGGCCCGGCGTGACCTCGGTCAGCCGGACGCGGCCGTAGTCCTTTTGCAGGGTGCGGACCTGACGCCCGCTCAGCCGGAGCCGTGGACTGCGCGCCTGCGCTACGCCTACGCGGAGGCGTTGCTCGAGACCGACCGCGAGGAAGAGGCCCGGGAGTGGTTCGCCCGCGCGAGCGAGGTGGACCCGGAAGGGCTGACCGGCGCCGGTGAGCGGCTGGCCGAACTCGACGGACTCACCTTCGACGATGTCGAGGAGGAGTTCGACGAGGAAGAGCACGACGCGGACTCGGCCGAACTCGACGACGAGCTCGATGGTGAGAACGCCGAACTCGACGAAGACGACGATGAAGACGAGGACGAGGACGACGAGCAGGACGAAGAGCTCGACGACGAGGACGAACTCGAGGGCGCCGCGCACGAGGAGCACCGGCCTCGCCCGGACAGTGACAAGGAAGTCGGTCCCCACCTGGAGAACGACGAAGAGCAGTAAGTCGGCGCGGGGTGTGGTCGCGGATCCGCTCCGCGGCTGACACCGCACACGAACGATGACGGGCGAGCCTCGACGAGGCTCGCCCGTTTCGTTTCAGCGGCCCGGCGCTTTCAGCCGCGTTCGAGTTACTGAGCTTGAACTCGTGATGTCGTCAGGGCGGTGCGCCGATTGTCAGGCCGGTTTCGGCTAGGACGCCGTCGATCAGGTGTGGGCGGTACTGGATCTCGCGCAGGGCGCGGCGTACGACGCGGATCAGGTCCTCGGGGTCGGCGAAGATCCGGTTCGCGAGCGGCCCCCGGCGCAGCAGGGACCAGATGCCCTCGACCGGGTTGAGCTGCGGCGCGTAGGGCGGCAGGTGGTAGACGGTCAGTCAGTCGTGCTCGGCGATGAACCGGCGCATCCCGGCGGTGCGGTGGGTGTTGAGGATGCCCCTATGATCCGTCAAGCGGCAGGAGGCATCGAGGCGGTCGCTGAGAGCCGGATGTGCGGGTAGAGCTCTCGTACGACGTAGCGCTTGAGGCAGCGGATGATTTCACGTCTGGACATGCCCTCGGCGGTGCGTCGCTCCAGATAGGCCTGGGTGCGTTTGTCCCAGCGCAGGCGGGATTGGACGATGCGATACAAGGCGGCGTTGGCCTGGCGGTGGCCGCCGCGGTTTAGTCGCCGTCGCTGGGTCTTGCCGGAGGACTGCTCGACAGGGCTTACGCCGCATAGGGCTGCGAATGACGCCTCGTCGAGGAGCCTGTCGGGGTTGTCGCCCGCTGCGATAAGCAGGACCGCGGCGCTGTCGGGGCCAACGCCCACCAGTTCCAGCAGCTGCGGCCGGATGGCCTTGACGGCTGTGGTCGTGCGCTTGGCCAGTTCTTTGATCTCTAGATCGAGGCCCTGGATGCGGCGGGCGAGCAGGCGCATCGTGAAGGCTGCCTCGCTCTCGTTTGCCTCGAGCGCAGCACAGGCAGCGATCATGGATGTGCTGCTCAGGGTACTGAGCTGTTCGCGCAGATGGGGCTCGAGGACCAGCAGGACGGCTTTGAGCTGGTTTATCGCCTGAGTGCGCGCCTTGACGGCCGACTCCTTGGCCAGTCGGAGTACGCGCATGTCGGATGCCGGTCCGTCTGCGGTCTTGGGCGTGGTGGTGGCCCGTCCCGACAGTACGGCGCGTGCGGCCGCGTCGGCGTCGATCGCGTCCGTCTTGCCGCGCTTGCGCCGGGTGGCGCGGTCCGGCTGGTTGACCTCGATGACGTCTATGCCGTCCCGGTACAGGGCCCGAGTCAGGGCGATGCCGTAGGAACCGGTGCACTCGACGCCCGCACGCTGGAGAGTGCCGAACGACCTGGCCCAGGCGATCAGTTGACGGTAGCCCATGGCCGTGGCTGGGAACTCCTGTTGCGCGAGAGATGCCCCCAGCATTGTGATTACGGCGGCGACGTGGACGTCCTTGTGGGTGTCGACCCCGAGGATCACCTCCTCAGCCGAGGCCGGAACATCCTTGGCGGGCAGCGCGAGGCGAGGCAAGCTGGCGAGAGTCACGGGGCTCCTCTGACGGGGCTGGTGGCCGGCGCCCGCCCGGGTAAGCGGTCAGAACTGTGATGGTGCCTGGTGCGGCAAAGCCCCTATCGGGACACGCGCCCGGCTAGCGCCGTGGGCACCGCTGAAAACCGGAAACCGACAGATCCTAAACAAGGCACTGCGGCCAGTTGTCCCACGGGTCAGGCTCCCGGTTCCCAGCGGCACCACCAGTCTCACAGTTGTCCCAGACCACAACGATCGGGCCGCCGAGCTGCAGATGGGCGGCGATCAGCAGGTCGCGGTAATCCGTCCAGGCGAAGCTCTTGCGCCCGTCACCGGAGTCGTCGCGGCGCGGACGGTAGATCAGCCGTGGTCGTTCGCCCGGCCTGTAGCAGGCCAGGGCGGCGATCGACAGGCGGCGACGGGAGCGCCCGCGCACCCGCACGACCGGGGTGCGTCCGCGCCGGCCCCAGGTGCGGGCGGTCGGCGGCGTCATCGAGAACCCGGCCTCGTCCTCGAAGACAAGCCAGGCGCCGAGCGCCGCCGCGGTTCTTCCGCCGCTGGCCAGGTTTCCTTCACCCACGCGGCGACCTGCTGTTCGTCGCGCTCGACCGCACGGCGCGCAGGCACCTGCCAGGACCAGCCGTGGCGCACCAGCAGCTTGCGCACCCCCTGCTCGGTGTAGGAGGTGCGGAACCGGCGGCCGATCAGGGTTTTGATCCGCGAGAGGGTCCAACGCTGATCGCTCCAGCCGTGCGCCGCCGGTCCTTTCTCCAGCTCGGCCTCCAGCACTGCGAACAGTTCGTCGGACAGCACCGGCAGGGACGCCGGGCCCTTCGAGCGCAACGCCGCCTCACCCCGCTCCTTCCAGGCCGCCCGCCAGCGCTGCACCGAGCGCACGTGCACGCGCAGATCCTGTGCGATCACGGCGTTGTCCTGCCCAGCGGCGAACCGGGAGGCCGCCTCCAGACGGACCGCCTCGCGCACCACCCGCCGCTGCGCCGTCAGTCCGCCGCCCTGCGGATACCTCATACAGAAGAACTACCGCGGAACTGACGAGCCGTCAGCAGGCTACGACATCACGAGTTCAAGCTCAGTAGCTCTCGTCGAGCAGGCGCAGTACCAGGCCGGTGGCCGGTTTGGGCGCGAACGCGGTGGACTTGCGCGGCATGCGGATCCCTGTCGCCGCCAGCTCCAGGACGGTGGACTCGGCGACCGGCCGCAGCAGCACAGCCAGGCCGTGATGCCGCTGTGCCTCGATCACCGCGTTGCGCGCGTCATGGTCGAAGCGAATGCGTTCGGCGGTGTCCGGGACGCCCCAGATCTTTTGCGCGAGCGCCAGGTGCAGCACGGTGGCGTCGAGACGGCGCCAGGATTCCGGCCGGTCGTGCGGGATCGTCTCGGCCAGCAGTTCCGGCTTCGGGTCCGCGATGAGCCAAGCGCGCTGCCGGTCCACCGCGGCGACCGCGATGCGCTCCGGACCGATCCGCGCCAGCGCCTCCAGGGCCGCCTTGTAGCCGCCCGGCACCTCGGTGACGGTGAAGTACTCGGCCGCCGCCGCGAGGGCCGGCGCGACCGGCAGGTCGGGGATCCAGCGATGGATGCCGCGTACCTGAAGCGGATGCCGCTTCGAGTCGACCAGCAGGGCCAGGCCCCGGTCGGTCCCGGGACGGCCGAGGGCGGCGAGTCGCTGGTAGGCGGCATAGCGGTGGTGTCCGTCGGCGATCAGCGAACGGCGCGGGGCCAGGTCGGCCGCGATGATCGCGTGCTGCGCCGGGTCCGTGATCGGCCAAAGCCGGTGGTGCGTGCCGTCTTCGGTGGCCGCGTCGACGATCGGGTCGGGGCCGTCGGCGTATTGCTCGACCAAGTCGGAGGCCGGGCCGCCGCCCTCGTACGTGAGCAGGATCGGCTCGGGGTTCGCGCCGGTGGCGTGCATGAGCGCCTGCCGGTCGGCGACCACTACGTCCACGACGTCTTCATGCGGGAGCACCGGCCCGGAATCGTCCGCGGGAAGCTCCAGCACTCCGATAAGGCCGCGCTGATTACCCGCCGGACCGGTCTGCTCATACACATAAAGCGCCGGCTGCGAGTCCAGGACCAGGGCGTATTCCTCGCGCCACTCCCGCAAGGTGCGCGCGGCCCGCCGATAACGCAGCCGCGCATCGGGCTCGTCCAGCTCCGGAAGGATAAGCCGAACAATGTTGTGCGCACCGCTGTGGGCAAGTCGGTGTGCCTGAATTGGGTCGATCATGTCGTACGGTGGCGATATGACTGCCGCCGGGTCGCCGACCTTGGCGCTTGCGAACCGCAGACCGCGGAACGGGGCGAGCGAGAGCCGCCCCTGAATATCGGTGCGCGCAGCGTCGGCCTCCGGAGCGGGGTTCATACGCAAATGCTATGGGGTGCCGCCGACGGGGCTGGCACTAAGACGGCCGAGCGGAACGTGACAGCTCGGGAAAGACGGGAACAGCGGTAATAGCGGACAGATCGAACTCCGGGAGGCGCGAAGTGGCTGAGGGTGCGCAGCAGTGGCATGGCGACGCGGCAGACGAGCAGTGGGCCGGGCACGGTGAGCCGCTTGACGACTCCGACCTCTCCGGGGAGGCCAACGACTGGTACCAGCGCGCAATCCAACTGCTCGACAGCGGCAATCCAGCGGCGGCGACACAGCTGCTCATGCGGGCCGCCGACCGAGTACCGCGTTCGCGCTCAATCTTGGAAGCGCTGGCGCGGGCGCAATTCGACGCGGAGGAGTACGAGGACGCCGCGCAGGTGTTCCGTACGTTGGCCGACTCGAACCCGGACGACGACTACGCCCAGTTCGGCTGGGGCCTGGCCGCTGCCCGGCTGGGGAACTACGAACTCGCCGTCGAGCACTTGGCGTTGGCTGCGGCGATGCGTCCGGATGTGCGGTACTACACGCAGGCGCTGCGCGGGGCGCGGGCGACGGTGCGTTCCCGGTCGGGAGCGGGCAAACAAGGACGGTCGTAGGCCGGCGTAGAACTCGTCTCGTCATCCTTCTCATCCTGTGGGTGACAGCGCTCCGCGTCCGGGACACATGCGAAAATCGGTTGTTGTGACGAACTTGGAAAGCGTGGCGGCGGACGGGGCGACGGCGGCGGAGCCGGAGCGGCGAGCGGCAGACAAGCCGCTCGCCGCTTTGTACGACACGGCGCTGCTGGATCTCGACGGAGTGGTCTACCGCGGCAAGGACGCCGTACCGCACGCCGTGGACTCGTTGATGGCGGCAGCGGACGCTGGGATGCGGCTCGCATACGTCACCAATAACGCGTCGCGCACGCCGACTGCGGTCGCCTCCCACTTGCGTGAGCTTGGGCTGCCGGCGCACGCGGAGGACGTCGTCACGGCGGCTCAGGCCGTCGCGCGCGTGATCGCCGGGCAGGTGCCTGAGGGCGCGCGTGTGCTCGTCATCGGCGGCGAGGGACTGCGTCAGGCGCTGCTCGAGCACCGCCTGACGCTGGTGAGCAGCGCCGAGGACAATCCCGCGGCGGTGGTGCAGGGGTACCGGCCGGACACGAGCTGGACGGACCTTGCCGAGGCCGCCTACGCGATCGAGCGTGGCGCGCCCTGGTTCGCGGCCAACGCCGACCGCACGATGCCTACCGCGCGCGGGATCGCGCCGGGTAACGGAGCGCTGGTAGGCGCGGTCGCCGCCGCGACGGGGACTTGGCCGACCGTGGCCGGCAAGCCGGAGCCCGCGCTGCACCACGAGACCATGATCCGCACGAAGGCGCAGCGTCCGCTGGTCGTGGGGGACCGGCTCGATACCGACATCGAGGGCGCGAACCGGGCCGGAGTCGACTCGCTGCTCGTGCTCACCGGCGTGACGCGGCTGCAAGACCTGAAGGACGCTCCGAAGAAGCACCAGCCGACTTACCTGGCGCAGGACCTGCGCGGGCTGCTGGACCCGAGTCTGCTGATGGAGTGGCGGAAAGACTGAACCGGGTGGGAAACCGGACGGTGGGCCGGGCTAGAAGATCTTGCGCAGCTTGATCAAGTCGCCGAAGGACGCGTTGACCTTGATCCGCCCCGAAGTCCACGCGGAGATGAAATTCAGCCTGCCGTCCACCAATTTGAGCAGTTCGTCGCTCGGGATGGTCAGCCGGATCTGCGCCTGCGGCGGGCTGGAACCGTTGTCGTAGGACGTGACATTCAGCAGCCGCGCATCCTTCAACGTACCGTGGAAAGTCACATCCAGGTCAGGGATCTGACAACTGACGGTCCGCTCCAGCCGGTGCCTGTCGCGGCTGCCCTCGTCCAGGCCGCCCATCTTCGCGGCCAGCCGGTCCAGTGCCTCCGCGCATTCGCTCATGGTCGCCACGGCTGGCACCCTACAACCAGCGGGCGGCGCGGCGCGGTACGGTCGGAGACGAGCAGCGCAGACGCAGCGGCACGGCGAGAGGACGACGGGCAGCATGGACACTGAGGGCGCGGTCGAGGCCGCGGTAGCGGCACAGCCCGAGCCGTTCGCGCTCGTACCGGAACCCGAGCCGACCGGCCACCCGGACGTGGACGCCGCGCTCGAGCGGCTACGTGAGCTGCCTGAGCGGCCCACCGGCACGCACCCGGACCTCTATGACGGCATTCACCAGCGACTCCAGGAGGCGCTGGCACAGATCGATCGGCAAGACGCGGGTAGTTAGCGCACGGACAACCCAACTCGGTGACCGTCTATGGCACACCGCGTTAGGTGAAAAGCACAAGGCAGACGCTGGCAGAACAGCCGGACAGGCAGGACACAATGGCGGGACAGGCGCGGCGGCGGCTCGACGCCGAACTCGTCCGGCGCGGGCTGGCCCGCTCCCGCGAGCAGGCGGTCGAGCTGATCACGGCCGGCCGGGTCACCGTCGGCGGCCAGGCCGCGGGCAAGGCGGCGACCCAGGTGGAGACCTCCGCCGCGATCGTGGTGACCGGCGCGTCGGACGGGGAGTCGGACTACGCATCACGCGGCGGGCACAAACTCGCCGGTGCGCTGGCGGCGTTCGGGCCGGCCGGACTGGTCGTCGACGGGCGCCGCTGCCTGGACGCCGGGGCGTCTACCGGAGGCTTCACCGACGTGTTGTTGCGTGCGGGAGCCCGGGAAGTGGTCGCGGTCGATGTCGGCTACGGGCAGTTGGTCTGGCGATTGCAGACCGATCCGCGGGTAATCGTCGTCGATCGAACCAATGTGCGCGATCTGACGTTGGAGCAGATCGGCGGCGAGGCGGCGGAACTCATCGTCGGCGACCTCTCGTTCATCTCGCTGACGCTGGTGCTGCCGGCCCTCGCCCGCTGCGCCGCGCCCGACGCCGACCTCGCGCTCATGGTCAAACCGCAGTTCGAGGTGGGACGGGATCGGCTCGGCTCCGGAGGCGTGGTGCGAGACCCCGCGTTGCACGCGGACGCCGTACGCACCGTGGCCGGCGCCGCGTGGTCGCTCGGATTGGGCGTGCTCGGCATTACCGCGAGCCCGCTGCCCGGCCCGAGCGGAAACGTGGAGTACTTCTTGTGGCTGCGCGCAGGCGCTGCGCCACTCGAAGAAGCGGAATTGGCGCGAGCGATCGCGGAAGGGCCCGCCGGAGCCGGAGCCGGTGCGCCGCCGCGGACGAGCGTGCGCAGTGATGGACACCGGAACTGACAACGAACTGACGACAAGGAGCGCGCGTGACGGTCGACGACAGCGGTGACGAGCGCCCGAAGCGCAGCGTCCTGCTGATCACCCACACCGGCCGCAAGGAAGCCAAGGACGCGGCGCGGAAGGTCGCGCACTGGCTTTCCGGCGCAGGCATCGAGGTGCGCGTGCTGGCCGGGGAGGTGGACGGGGTCGACTTCGGCCCGACCGCCTGGATCGTGCCGGATGACCGGCACGCCGTGGACGATTGCGAGCTGATCGTCGTGCTCGGCGGCGATGGAACTCTGCTGCGCGGAGCGGAATTGGCGCGCGCGGCCGACATCCCGCTGCTCGGGGTGAACCTCGGCCGGGTCGGGTTCCTCGCCGAGGCGGAGCTCGAAGACCTGCATGAGGTCGTTGAACGCATCGTGGAGCAGCGGTACGAGGTCGAGGAGCGGATGACCCTCGATGTGATGGTCATGCAGGGCGGCCAAGTTATCGGGCACACCTGGGCGCTTAACGAAGCGAGCGTCGAGAAGCGCTCTCGCGAGCGGATGATCGAGGTCTTGGTCGAGATCGACGGACGGCCGCTGTCGCGCTGGGGCTGCGACGGCGTCGTCTGTGCGACTCCTACCGGCTCGACCGCGTACGCGTTCTCCGCCGGCGGTCCGGTGGTGTGGCCGGAGGTCGAGGCGCTGCTCCTCGTGCCGGTCTCCGCGCACGCGCTCTTTGCCAGGCCGCTGGTGGCCGCGCCGTCCTCGCTGCTGGCCATCGAGATCGAGGACGGCTGGGGGGTCGGTCCGGAGGGCAGCGCGGTGCTCTGGTGCGACGGCCGCCGAACGCTGGATCTGCCGTATCGCGCGCGGGTCGAGGTACGTCGCGATGAGCGTTCGGTACGTCTGGCGCGGCTGCACGACGCGCCGTTCACTGACCGGCTCGTCGCGAAATTCGGGCTTCCCGTCGATGGATGGCGGGCCAGGGAATAGCGATGATATTCGGGTTAATTGACGAGGTTCTCGCTGATGCTCCGTCAGGGGAGAGCTGCGGTAAGGCAGAGCCCGTTGTCCGGCACTTCCGCTAATCTCACGAGTGTGCTGGAGCAGATGCGCATCCGCGGCCTCGGGGTGATCGAGGACGCCGTACTGGAGTTGTCGCCCGGCTTCACCGCGGTCACCGGTGAGACCGGCGCCGGCAAGACCATGGTCGTCAGCGGGCTGGATCTGCTGTTCGGCGGCCGCGCGGAGACCACGCGGATAAGGCCGGGCGCC
>DASUAR010000281.1:0-32516 GCA_035763685.1 Actinocrinis sp.
CGCCGAGAACGGCTGGCGGGACGACGGCGACGGCACCATGAACGCGATCGAGTTCGGCAGCGCGTGCTGGTTCGGCGGGTGCACCGGACCCGGGCCGTGGGTCGAAGCAGACCTCGAGCAGGGCATGTACAGCTCCATCACCGGGCCGAACAACGCCTCCAACCCGGGCATCACGTACCCGTTCGTCACGGCGTGGGAGAAGAACAACGGCACGAGCAACTTCACCCTGAAATACGGCAATGCCAACAGCGGCAGCCTCACCACAACCTACTCAGGAGCGCTGCCCGCCGGCGGCTACTCGCCGATGCGCCTTGAAAACTCCGTGCTGCTGGGCACCGGTGGTGGCAACGACCACGGTGACACGGGAGAGTTCTTCGAGGGAGCCGTCACCGCCGGCTTCCCGTCAGACGCGACCGAGAATGCCGTCCAGTCCGAACTGACCTCAGTGGGCTACGCGGCAGGAGCGGTAACCACGCAGGGTTTCCCAAGTGGTTACCATCGGCTGGTCGTGGGCAATGACAACCTGTGCCTGGACTCCTACGGCAACACCTCCAACGCGGGCGCGGCGATCGACCAGTACACCTGCAACGGCCAGACCAACCAGCAGCTTCAGTTCGTGCCGACTTCCGGCGGCTATGGCGAGCTGCAAGTGGAGAACTCCGGGCAGGACGTGACCGTCGCGAACAGCTCGACCTCCCAGGGAGTGACCGACATCGTCCAGGAACCGGTCAACGGCAATGCCGCCAGCCAGTGGCTGCCGGCGCAGCAGTCGGACGGCTCGTGGCAGTTCAAGAACAAGAACAGCGGCCTGTGCCTGGACGTCTACGGGGCCGGGTCCAACAACGGCCAGCAACTGGACCAGTGGCCGTGCAAGAACGCCCCTGGCACCAACCAGGACTTCACACCCCGTTGATCACCAACCGTGACCTGGGCCGGCGCCCAAGCCGGCCCAGGTCCGCAGTCGGCACGTTCGATGGCTCTCGGTGGCGAGTTTCCTCAACCGGCTCTCCGAAGACTTCGCCTCCAGAACATCAACGTCAACGCCAACGCGGCAGCCGTGATCACCGCCGTGGAACTCCTCGCCGGCCCGATCGTCGCAGTGCTCTGCATAACCCGATCGGGTTCGTCGATGCCGACTGAGACGCATCAACGCGCATCACGCGCACGTATGCCAGCGCGGGCGGCCGTACCGCCAGTCCGCCGGGAACGGCCGCGCCGCACCATTCGGCGGGTCAGCCTCAATCCGCTGCCCGCACTGGTGCTCGGGTTGTTCGCGATCTTCTTCGTGCTCCCGGTGCTCTGGCTGGTGCTGGCCGCCACCAAGACCAGCGACCAGCTCGTAAACGGCAGCCCACTTTCCTTCGGCTCCTGGCACGCGCTGCGAGCCAACTGGGACGCGCTCACGAGCTATGAGGGCGAGGTGATCTTCCTGTGGCTGCGCAACAGCGCGGTCTACTCGTTTTTGGCCCTTGCGATCACCCTGGCGGTGGTCATCCCGGCCGGCTACGCGTTGGCCATGACCGAGTTCCGCGGTCGGCGCGCGCTGCTGATCGCCACCCTCGTGGTGATGGTGATGCCCAACACCACCCTGGTGGTGCCGCTGTTCCTGGAGATCAACGCCGCCCATCTGATCGGCTCCATGTGGTCGATCATCCTGCCCTACGCGTTCTACCCCTTCGGCGCTTACCTGGCCTACATCTACTTCAGCACCACGCTGCCCAAAGCACTCCTGGAGGCGGCGCGCCTCGACGGGTGCAGCGAGTTCGGTACGTTCCGGCGCGTTGCCCTCCCGCTGGCGGGCCCGATCGTCGCGCTGGTCGGGTTCTTCAGCTTCGTGGCCAACTGGACCAACTACTACCTGCCCTACGTCCTGCTGCCCGAGAGCAACCAATTCCCGGTACAGGTGGGCCTGGGCATCCTCGAAGTGCCGAGGCCCGAACTGGCGCTGGCCACGCTGCTGGCCATCACGCCGGTACTCGTCGTCTTCCTGTTCTGCCAACGCTTCCTGGTCTCCGGTGTGCTCGCCGGCGCCAGCTAAAGCGGAAGCTGCGAAGTCGCCCGGCCGGGTCGCCGCCGACCGATGCAACGCCCGCCAATGAGCAGTATCTAGTTGTTCCATCACGCTCGATGAGCATGAATCATTCGCAGCGGCCGGATCGGCTCTTCGTGCAAGCGCGGTCCGGTTCTGGTTCCACGAATGCGGTTCCGCCGGCGGGGCGACCTGTCGAAAGTTTCATCCCATCTCTACGCCGCAGCAGCGCTCTCGTCATGATCGGGCACTGATGAACTACCGCGGACGACGCCCGCAGAGGCCGGATTTCCAGCCGATTCCGGCGGTCCCGGCGCGTAGCCCTGTGGACGTTGCAGTCGGCCTCGGCGCTGTGATGACCCGCAATGCGGCCGAACTGTTTCAGGCTTATATCAGCAACGGTTGACGATAGATCCGATCCATGAGTCACTTCGCTCGAAGCGGAGCCGCGTGGGCGCGCGGCTTGTTCTCGGGCGAAGGGGATGTGATGACGCCGCAGCCGAAGCGTCGCGATGTGCCGAAACTCGGTGATGCCAGCCGGCACTGGCAACTGGTCCGGGTGTAGATCCCAGCGGCGAAGCGCCGGCCGAAGGATCGGGCTCTCTCGAAAGCGATCACCCACAACGCTCACAGGAGACAACATGCGAAACCAACGGCGCAGCCGGGGTTCGAGCGTGAAAACACGTGTCGCAGTCCTGATCGCTGCGCTCGCCGGGCTTGCGACCGCGCTGATCGCGGCGGTTCCCGCGGCGGCGGCCACGGTGACCTTCACTCCCGGCGCGGCTTGGACGGACCAGAACGGAAAGCCGCTGCAGATGCACGGGCTCGGCATCGTCAAGGTAGGCGCGACCTGGTATGCCTTCGGCGAGGACAAGACCGGGGAGTCGGCGGCCAACACCTCGTTCCAGGACATACCGTGCTACAGCTCCACCGATCTGCGGTCCTGGACGTACCAGAGCGTGGCGTTGGCCCGGCAGGGTAGCGGCGACCTCGGCCCCAATCGCATCGTCGAGCGGCCGAAAGTCATCTTCAACGCGTCAACCGGCATGTACGTGATGTATCTGCACATTGACAACTCCAGTTACACCGACAGGAGGGTCGGGGTAGCCGTCAGCACTTCTCCATGCGGCCCATACACCTATCGCGGCGGATTCTCGCCCCTGGGCAACCAGAGCCGTGACATCGGCCTGTTTCAGGACGCTGACGGCTCGGCGTATCTGATGAGCGAGGACCCGAACGCCGGCCTGCGGATCGACCGGCTGTCCGCGGACTACCTCTCGGTGAGCAGCGCCGTCGCCCAGTTCCAGGACCTCGAAGCCCCCGCCATCGTCAAGGCCGGCGGCCGGTATTACCTGCTGGCCTCGCACCTGACCGGCTGGGGCACCAACGACAACGTGTACGCCAGCGCCACATCGCTCTCCGGGCCCTGGACCGGTTTCAGCGACGTCGCGCAGCCGGGTACGAACACGTACAACAGCCAGACCGCGAACATCATCACCGTGCAAGGGTCGTCGGGAACGACGTACATCTACGCGGGTGACCGGTGGACTACCGCGAATCTCGGCACCTCGCCGCTGATCTGGTTGCCGCTGACGATTTCAGGTACCACGGCCTCGATCACCTGGTTCAACTCCTGGTCGCTCGACGTGACGGCCGGGACGTGGTCGGCGAGCAGCTCCGAACCGGCGGACGGCAGCACCCACTACCTGACGAGCGCCGGCAGCGGGCTGGTCATGGACGTCAGCGGCGCGTCGACGGCGAACGGCGCCAAGGTCGTGCAGTGGAGCAATCACGCAGGCACGAACCAGCAATGGACGGTGCACAGCGTCTCCGGAAACATCTTCACTCTGGTCAACGTCAACAGCGGCAAGTGCCTCGAGGCGCCGAACCAGTCGACGACTCAGGGCGTCCAGCTCGACCAGGGGACCTGTACCGGCTCGACGAGCCAGCAGTGGTCGGTCAATCCGGTCGGCGCGGGCTACACGCTGGTCAATGTGCTGAGTGGTCTGTACGCCGACGTGTTCGGCGCTTCCACGTCCGCGGGCGCCGCGATCGACCAGTGGCCCGGTAACGGCGGCGCGAATCAGAGCTGGACCTTCTCCTGACCGGTCGCGGCGCCGCGGACCGCGAATCCGGTCCCGACGTGTGACAGCGCGCCGGTGCGGCGCGCTGTCACCAAAAAAAGGGGACGGCCCGATCGGGCGCCCAGCAATGCCATTCTCGACAACTCGATGAGGAGCAGTGAGAAGGGATGGACGAGAGATCCGGCACGCATTGTCCGGCTGACGGGTCCGCCGCCGATGATCGGCTGCCGCGGCAGGCGCCGGGCCGGGCGTGGCTGAGGCGCTTGGGGAGCAGGCCCACGGGCCGCGGGCAGATCCGCCGTGGCCGCCGCGCGGTTTTCGCTTCCGTGGCGGCCGCGGCCGTGGTGTTGCTCGGCACGCTGATCGGCGGGACGCTCGGCACGGCGGCGGCGCAGGCCGCTACCTCAGAGCCCTGTGATATCTACGCGGCCGGCGGCACGCCCTGCGTGGCGGCGCACAGCACGGTGCGGGCGCTGTACGCGGCGTACAGCGGGTCGCTGTACCAAGTGCGGCGTTCCTCCGACAACGCGACGGCGAACATCGGTGTGGTCGCCGCGGGCTCGGTGGCCGACTCCGCGGCGCAGGATTCGTTTTGCGCGAACACCTCGTGCGTGATCACGATCGTCTACGACCAGTCCGGCCACGGCAACGACCTGGCGTATCAGGGGCCTGGCGGTTCCGGCGGCACGGACAAGCCGTCGAACGCGACCAGCGAGTCGCTCATCGTCTCCGGCGACAAGGTCTACTCGCTCTATATCAATCCCGGCAACAGCTACTGGCACAACGGCTCCTCCTCCGGGATGCCGCTGGGCAGCGCGCCGCAGGGCGCGTACATGGTGACCTCCGGGACGCACGTGAACGGCGGCTGCTGCTTCGACTACGGCAACAGCGAGACCGACCGGCACGCGGACGGCGCGGGCGCGATGGACGCGATCAACTTCAGCACCAGCTGCTGGTTCGGCGGCTGCTCCGGATCCGGGCCGTGGGTGCAGGCAGACCTCGAATACGGACTCTTCTCCGGCGGCAGCCAGTCCTGGAACCAGGGCCAGCGCGCCTTCCCGAACCGGTACGTCACGGCGATGTTGAAGAACAACGGCACCACGCTGATGGCCCTTAAGGGCGGCGACGCGCAGTCAGGCGGATTGACGACCTTGTGGAACGGGTCGCTGCCTCCCGGCTACAACCCGATGCGACAGCAGGGCGCTGTGATCCTGGGCAGCGGCGGCGACTGCTGCGCCAGCGGCGGCGGCAACCTGAGCCTGGGAACGTTCTACGAGGGCGCCGTCGTCGCCGGTTATCCCTCCGACGCCACCGACAATGCGGTGCAGGCCAATATCGTCGCCGCCGGCTACGGCGGCGCCGCGGGCACGCCCCCGCCGACTTCGCCGCCGCCGTCCAGCCCGCCGCCGACCACCGGCGGCCCGTTGCACGCGGTGGGCGCGGGCAAGTGCCTGGACGACCCGAACTCGAGCACCTCGGGCGGCACGCAGCAGCAGATCAACACCTGCAACGGACAGGCCAACCAGTCCTGGACGCACACCTCCGCCGGCGCGCTGACCGTCACCGTCGGCGGCACCACACTGTGCCTGGACGCCAACGGCAGGGGCACCACCGCCGGCACCAAGGCGATCATCTGGTCCTGCAACGGACAGACCAACCAGCAATGGAACCTGAACTCCAACGGCACCATCACCGGAGTCCAATCAGGCCTCTGTCTCGATGTCACCGGCGCGTCCACCGCCAACGGCGCTCTGGTCGAACTGTGGACCTGCAACGGCGGCAGCAACCAGCAATGGACCCTCGGATAGGCGTCCTCGGGTCCTGATCCAACCCTGATCTGGCCCTGATTCAACCGGAATCAGCGCTGGTTCGACCTCATGAGTGGAAAGGAGCGGGAGCATGCCCGCACTGACAAAACGCACCGGTCACCGCGTAGGCGTGTCACTCACCACCAGCCTGAGCGTGCTCGGCGCGTGCGCGCTGGCGGTCGTGCTCCCCTCCGCTCCGGCGTACGCGGCGGACACCGCGTCGATCAACGGAGCCACGACGTATCAGACCATTGCCGGCTTCGGCGCCTCTGAGGCGTTCGGTCAGGCGAGCGCGGTGATGAACGCCTCCTCGTCGGTCCAGCAGCAAGTGCTGGCCGACCTGTACAGCCCGACCACCGGGGCCGGGCTGACCATCCTGCGCAACGAGATCGGCGCGGATCCGGGCAACACGATCGAGCCGAACAACCCGGGCGGCCCGAACGCGACCCCGAACTACCTGCCGCTCTCGCAGACCAACCAGGACCAGGGCCAGCTGTGGTTCGCCCAGCAGATCCACAGCCGCTACGGGGTCACGAACATCTACGGCGACGCGTGGAGCGCCCCCGGGTACATGAAGACCAACGGCTCCGCGGTCAACGGCGGCCAGGTCTGCGGCTCCGCGGGAGCGTCCTGCTCCAGCGGTGACTGGCGCCAGGCATACGCGAACTACCTGGTGCAGTACGGCAAGGACTACGCCGCCGCGGGGGTGCCGCTCACCTACCTCGGCCCGTCGAACGAGCCCGACTACACCACCAACTACGACAGCATGTCGATGAGCCCGGCGCAGATGGCCAGCGTGATCGACGTGCTCGGACCGACCCTGAAGAACTCAGGGCTCTCGGCGCAGGTCTCCTGCTGCGCCGCCACCGGCTGGCCGAAGGCCGGCCAGTACGCCCAGGCGATCGAGTCGGACCCCACCGCGCTGGCCGACACCGCCGTGGCCACCGGCCACGGCTACAGCGGCGCGCCGACCTCGCCGCTGCCCGGCTGGAACAAGCCGGCCTGGGAGACGGAGTGGTCGACCTTCGACGGCTTCAACTCGGCCTGGGACGACGGCTCCGACGCCTCCGGGTTGACCTGGGCCCAGCACATCCACCAGGGCCTGACCGGCGCGAACGTGAGCGCGTACCTGTACTGGTGGGGCAGTACCTCGGGCAACGGCGACAACGAGAGCCTGGTGCAGTTCAGCGGCTCTTCGGTCATGCCGACCGGCCGGTTGTGGGCCTTCGGCAACTACAGCCGCTACATCCACCCCGGGGCCGTACGCATCGGCGCGAACAGCTCCAACGGCGCGGTCGACTTGAGCGCGTTTAAGAACACTGACGGCTCGCTGGCGATCGTGGCGCTCAACACCGGCAGCGGGTCCGACGCGATCACCTATTCGCTGTCCAACACCGGTGTGGCGAACGGCGCGACGGTGACCCCGTACCTGACCAACAACTCCAACAGCATTGCGGCTCAGGGCACGACGACGGTCGCCAACGGCGCCTTCAGCGCGACCGTGCCGGGCCGCTCGCTCGTCACGTACGTGATCCCGGGCGGCGCGGTCAGCGGCAACACGGTCACGGTGACCAACCCGGGCAGCCAGTCCGGGACGGTCGGCCAGGTGGTCAACGGCCCGCAGATTCAGGGCACTGACTCGGCGGCCGGCCAGACGCTCGGCTACACGGCCAGTGGCCTTCCCACCGGGCTGTCGATCTCCTCGTCCGGCTTGATCACCGGGACACCGAGCGCCGCGGGCACGTTCAACGCGACGGTCACCGCGACCGACCCGACCGGCGCGTCAGGGTCCGCATCGTTCACCTGGACGATCAGCGGCGGCGGCACCGGCGGCGGCTTCCCGACCGGCTACCACCAGCTGGTGGTGGCGAAAGACAGCCTGTGCCTCGACGTGTACGGCAACAACTCCACCGCCGGGTCGGCGATCGACCAGTGGACCTGCAACGGGCAGTCCAACCAGCACTTCCAGTTCGTTGCGATCTCCGGCGGCTACGGCGAGATCCAGGCCGAGAACTCGGGCCAGGACGTGACCGTTCTGGGCGGCTCCACGGCGCAGGGCCAGACGGACATCGTCCAGGAACCGGTCAACGGCAACGCCGCCAGCCTGTGGCTGCCGCAACAGCAATCCGACGGCTCCTGGCAGTTCAAGAACCAGAACAGCGGCCTGTGCCTCGACGTCTACGGCGCCGGCAGCAACACCGGCCAGCAACTGGACCAGTGGCCGTGCAAGAACGCCCCGGGTACGAACCAGGACTTCAACCCGCGCTGACGGATCGCACGTGCGGATCGAGGAGGACACAGCTCGTTTGAACCGCCGATAGCCACTCCGGCGCGCCGCCGCGGCGACCAACTCGGTCGCCGCGCGCGGCGCACATCCGGCCCAGCGAGATACGCGGCCGCGTTGTCGCGCCATACCGTGGAGGAAAGTCGTGGAGGAAAGTCAATGAGGATACCGACCACACTGCGAAAGAGACCCGGCCGACTGGCCTTGGCGGCCGGCACCGCCCTGGCTCTGACGATCCCACTGCTCGCGCCCGCAGCGGGCCACGCTGCGTCGGGGGAGTCGCTTAGTGTGGACCTCTCGTCGACCCGCGGAGCGGCCACCGGGGTCGGCGAAGGGTTCCTATACGGCATCAGCCAGGACGGCACCCAGCCCTCGGACCAGTTGCTCCAGCCGCTGAACATCAACGCCTACCGCGGCGGCGGGCACGCCTCGGGCGGCTGGATCGCCGACAACTACACGTACGGCAACTCGACGAAGGCCGACGTCAACGAGATCCTGGCGCAGGCGCGCCGGCTGACGCAGGGCTCGTATCACGCGCAGTACCAGGTGATCCTGAGCGACGTGTACGGCGCGGACGGCGGCCAGCCCTCCAGCACCATGTGGCCGTGCGACAACGGCAGCTGCTCGAACTGGACCAGCTATATCGACTCCGTGGTCGGCGCGTTGCAGGCTTCGGGGCTGAAGTTCGCCTACGACATCTGGAACGAGCCGGACATCGGCACGGTGTTCTGGGGGCGCGGTACGAACAGCGCGCAGTACTTCCAGATGTGGGACGCCGCGTACAAGGAGATCCGCAAGGTCGCGCCGAACGCCCAGATCGTCGGCCCGTCATTCGGATTCACGCCGCTGGCCAACTCGGGTGAGTGGTCGACGTGGCTGTCGCACGTGAAGTCGGCGGGCACGGTGCCGGACATGATCACCAACCACGACGAGGGTGACGTCGACGACCCGGTCACGATCTCCAACGCACTGAACAACGCGCTGTCGTCTGCCGGAATCGGCGCCCGGCCGCTGTCGGCGAACGAGTATCAGCCGGCTGATCGGCAGACCGCCGGCGTCACAGCCTGGTACCTCGCGCGGTTCGCGCAATCCGGGTACTTCAACGCGATGCGCGGCAACTGGGTCTGCTGCGAGACGCCGAACCTGACCGGCGTGCTGACCAACAGCGGCGGCTCGTGGCAGCCGACGGGCGGTTGGTGGGCATTGCGTGACTACGCCGATATGACCGGCACGCTGGTCAGCACCTCCGGCCAGGTCGGCTCGACCGCCATCTCCGCGTCCGAGGACAGCGCCAACAAGCGCGTCGTGGCGATCATCGGCGACAGCAACGGCTACATCGGAAGCGCCTCGGTCACCTTCAACGGCCTGGCCACCCAGCCCTGGCTGGGCAGTTCCGTGAACGTGGTCGTCCAACGCATCCCCGACCAGGCGCCGCTCAGCTCCCCGCAGGTCGTGCTCAACCAGGCCATGAACACCGGCAGCGGCTCGATCACGGTGCCGTTCAACTTCCAGGCCTCCCACGACGCCTTCGCCGTCTACCTGACGCCCAACGGCTCGAGCAGCGGCAACACGGTGACCGTCGCCAACCCGGGGAACCAGACCGGCACGGTGGGCACCGCGATCACCGCGGTCCAGATCCAGGCCACCGACTCGGCCGCCGGACAGACGCTGACCTACGGCGCGACCAGCCTGCCTCCGGGCCTGTCGATCTCGTCGAGCGGCCTGATCACCGGCACTCCCACCTCGGGCGGCACCTATACCCCGATCGTCGTCGCCACGGACGCCAGCGGCGCCGCTGGATCCACCAGCTTCACCTGGAGCATCAGTGGTGGCAGCAGCGGTGGTAGCACCGGGCCGTTGCACGCAGTGGGCGCGGGTAAGTGTCTTGATGACCCGAACTCGACGACGACGCTGGGTACGCAGCAGCAGATTTACGCGTGCAGCGGTGCGGCGAATCAGACCTGGACGCACACCTCTTCCGGTGCGCTGACGGTGACGGTGGGCGGCACGACGCTGTGCCTGGATGCCAACGGCAAGGGAACGACCAACGGCACCAAGGCGATCGTGTGGTCCTGCAACGGCCAGACCAACCAGCAGTGGAACCTCAACTCCAACGGCACCATCACCGGCGTCCAATCAGGCCTCTGCCTGGATGTCACCGGCGCATCCACCGCCAACGGAGCCCTGGTCGAACTGTGGTCCTGCAACGGCGGCAGCAACCAGCAGTGGACCCTCGGATAGCAACAACCGCACGTCTGTGATCTGTGATCCCGTGGCCGACTACCTCCCGTCGGCCACGGGATTGCCGCATCCCCTGGCTCAGCGCTCGCGGCTCGGCCAAGTGTGGTGCATCTTCTGCTTCTTCTTCGCAGTGGCCTTATGCCATACCACCGGCCACTGCGCTCGTAGTTCAGCGCGGCGGGCCCGCTCGGCCGCGATCAACTGACCAGCCGCAAGGCGTGCCTCCGGATCGGCCTGCGCCGCCGCCCGCAGCCACTCCTCAGCGACGGCGGTGTCCTGATGGTCACCGAGCACGGTCTGCACCTCGGCCATCCGGTTCGCGAAGCGTTTCGCTGGCTTACCGGCGACGGGAACGACCGCTTCTGCCGCGTAACGAGCCCGTTTGGCGAGGATCCGGACGTCGTGCAATCGCTGGTCCGCCGGCTCGGGCCCCAGCGCGGCCACCGCGTCCTTCAACCGCCGCCACGGACGCCGAACGAGCCGCGCGGCCACGTCGGCGGGCATCGCCGGAAGCGGCGCCGTTCCATCAGGGGACGGATTCGCCGCGGCGCGCATCGGCGGATTGGCGGCAAGCTTCACCAGTGCGTCGATGAGGCGCAGATAGCGCCGGTCGCGCAGGCAGCTGAGCATCACCTCGCGAGCCGCCGCACTCTGCTCGCCGTGCCGCAGCAGAAGCCGCGCACCGGCGGCCTGGTCGGCAGCAGGCAGGGTCCGGCACAGCTCGGTCAGTCGCGCGCCGAGCACGTCCGCATCGCGCGCCTCGCCGACCTGTCGACCCAGCCAGCCCAGCTCACGGCGCACCGCGTCGATCCGCTCGCCCTCCAGCAACGGAGCGAATGTGCGCAGATCGGAGCGCAACCGCCGGGCGGCCACCCGCAGCTGGTGCACATCCTCCGGGTCCGTGCCGAGCCGCGCCCCCGGATCGTGTTGCAGCAGCTGGACGACGGAGCGGGCCAGCGCATGGTGAACGAGCTCGACCGCGCTCGGCTGCTCGGGCATTTCGGCGACTGCCACCTGAGGCGCACGGGTCGCGCGCACGCCGAGGACGCGGACGAGTTTCGGCATCGGGGACGCGGCCGACGCGCCGGCCGCCTCCAGCCGTGTGATCGCGGACTGCATCAGCTCTCTGCCGAACTGGCCGCCGGCCTCGATCTCGACTTCCAGCTCGCGGAACTCGTACGCCGCGAAACTCTCGCGGGTGGCGGTGACCTCGTCGTCGACGATCTGGCCGAAGCTCTTACCCACGCTGTCGCACAGGGCGAACGGCCGCCTTCTGGTGCGCAGCGCGGCGACCGGGACCAGCGGGCGGCTGCGGGTGTATGCAAGTACGAGGTCTGCGACGCTGGCCGGAAGCGGATCACGCGGCGCCGGGATCTCGATCTCGCTGCGCACGAGCGCCGGCCCGCGCGCGGCCGAGTCGGGGAACTTCACGGTCCAGCAGGGCTCCTCCTCGCCCGCGCGATGCCGCACCGTGATCCCGAAGCGCGCCAACCGCAGGTCGGTGGTGTCGTAGTAGACGGCGTCCAGGTCCAGCTCGGGCAGCGCCTTGGCGAAGACGCCAGGCAGCAGCTCGCCGAGGTCCGGCAGGGCGAACTGCGCGGGCGCGCGCAGCTTCGCTTCGCGTTCCGTTCGCACGGTTGATCCACCACCAGCCTGACTCATACGACAAAACTACAGCGATAGATCGGAATTGCACGGAACGCCGGGCACTGGAGCATTCGGCATTGTCAGGCTACCCTGACAAGCATGGATAGCGATTCCGAAGCGGGACGGGACGGCCAGCAGGCCTGGGACCGGCTGTTGGAGTGGTACCGCAACTTTTCCTCGCTGCGCGGCCTCGGGGTCGACGGCGACAGCGCGCTGGCCGCGCTGGCCGACGTCGGCCGGGTGCGGCGGCTGGTCGACCAAGCCGAGTTCGAGGCCGTGCGAACGGCGCGCGCACAGGGCAAGTCGTGGGCGGAGATCGCCGTGCGGCTCGGCGTGACACGCCAGTCCGCCTGGGAACGATGGCGCGACGTCGATGACGCCGCGGGCACGCGGCTGGAGGTTCCCCTGCCGCCGGACCTTCCAGAACCGGAGTACGAACACCCGACCGGGTACGAGCGGACCGGGTTTCGCGGCATCCTGCGGGGCCGCGCAACCGCGAGCGAGCAGCAGCCACCCGAGGCGGCGTCGGAACGGCGGCGACGCTCCACGGTCCGGGTGCCCGATGTGGTCGGCTTAGCCCGTGACGAGGCCCGCAAGGTGCTGGATGCAAAGGACCTTCGGGCGATCTCGGCCGATCCCGACGGCCCGCCGCTTGACATCGCGGGCCTGCCGGGCAGTGTCGTCACGGATCAAAGCCCTGAGTCCGGGGCCAGGGTGCCGCCGGGCTCGCCGGTGCGCTTATGGCTCGGCGACGGCGGGCCCGGCCCCGGCGTGCGTGAGCCGCGCCGGCCGTCGCCGGATCCGAAGACTGCCCGGCAGATGCGCGACGAGGCGAGCGACGAGGCGGTCAGCTGATCGCGTAGCCGGCGAGGTCCGCCGGTCTGCCGCGATCAAGCCGGCCGCCCGGATCATCCGCCTGCGACCACGCCAGGCCGCTACGCGTGCTTGGCGTAGTCCGCGAAGCCCTGCCAGTCCACGACGACGCATGCTTCCTTGCTGGTGATCCACGCGTCGTGGCCGGGCGGGATGTGCGCGTACTCGCCGGGACCGAAGTCGAACTCCTCGCCGTCGTCCATCCGCACGTGCATCCGGCCCGAGACGCAGTAGCCGGTGTGCTCGGCCTGGCAGCTGTCGGTGCCCGCGATCGGCTTGACGTGCTGCGACCACCGCCAGCCGGGCTCGAAGGTGGCCAGCCCCACCGGGCCGGCTTCCGTGTTGATCAGCTCCACGCGCCCCGTGCCGTCCTCGAACAGCCGGGTCTCGTCCGCCTTGTCGAAGTTCTTGTGCTCAACGTGCGACATCGCTGCTCTCCCTCCTCGCGCTCGCTCGCGGCGGGCCGGCGGCGACGTCGCACGTTTCGGCCCGCCCGTCACGTCAACTCAAGTCCGGTAATCGCGGCGTGTCACTACGGCATTCAGGGCACAGCCCCGCTGCGCTCGTCGAACGATCGTCGAAGCGCTTGCTTTCATTCGACACACGGCCGACCACACCCCGCGGCACCAGTGGATCAAGGATCTGCCAGCGGCTCTCTGCGCGCGACGATCACCTGTGCCGGCCCGGGTTTTGCCGCTGGACAGGCCGAATCGCCGCCAGTATCCCTGAATCGAAGCGCTTCGATTCCGGGCTCGCAGACGACTGCCGGATCCGGCGCAGCGCCGATCGACCCACAGGAGAGGAACCCCGCCGATGTCAGTACCCTCAGTGCGCCCGAGGTGGCGCAGCACGGCGCCGCACGCCCGAAAGCGGGTCGCCGCCGCGACCGCGGCCGTGCTCGTC
This sequence comes from Actinocrinis sp., assembly GCA_035763685.1. Classification (GTDB taxonomy): domain Bacteria; phylum Actinomycetota; class Actinomycetes; order Streptomycetales; family Catenulisporaceae; genus Actinocrinis. The sequence goes on from DASUAR010000281.1 coordinate 13,870, forward strand.
ACCACCGGGGTCGCCGCGGTGACCCTGGCCCAGTCCGCCAGCGCCGCAAGCGGATGCCAGGTCTCTTATACAGCGAACTCGTGGCCGGGCGGCTTCACCGCGAGCATCTCCATCACGAATCTCGGCTCGGCGCTGACGAACTGGACGCTCGCGTTCGCTCTGCCGGGTAACGAGGCCGTCTCCCAGGGCTGGAGCGCGGGCTTCAGCCAATCCGGCCAGAGCGTGACCGCGACCAACGTCTCCTATAACGGCTCCCTCGGCACGAACGCCACGACCAGCATCGGGTTCAACGGCAGCTACTCCGGCTCCAGCTTCCCGGGCAACCCGACCGCGTTCACGCTCAACGGCACCACCTGCACTGGCGCGGTCTCCACCGGTACGCCGACCCAAACGTCCACGCCTACACCGACGCCCACACCGACGCCGTCGCCATCCGGCTCCGGGGGCTACCTCTACGAGGACTCGGGCCAGTGGGCGCAGTACTCGATCGGCGGCTACACGATCTACAACGACGAGTGGGGCAGCGGCCACGGCAGCCAGACCCTATGGGTGAAGTCCGCGACCAACTGGGGCGTCTTCTCCACCCAGCCGAGCACTTCGGGCGTCAAGTCGTACGCGAACATCAGCAAGAGCGTCGGCGTCGCGCTCAACTCGCTCTCGTCCGCCACCAGCAGCTTCAACGAGACCAATCCCAGCGGCGGCAACTGGGAGTCCGCCTACGACATCTGGCTCAACGGCACCGGGATCGAGATCATGGTGTGGACCTACGTGAGCGGCAACGTCGGGCCGCTGGGTTCCTCGGTGGGCACGGTTTCCATGGACGGCAACACCTGGACCCTCTACGCCGGCAACAACGGCTCCAACCCCACCTACTCGTTCATCCGCAGCGGAAACGAGACCTCAGGCACCGTCAACATTCTCAACCTGCTGAAATACCTGGAGAACACGAAGGGCTACTTCTCCAACCCGATGCTGTCGACCATCCAGTACGGCTGGGAGATCAGCGGCACGAACAACGCGCAGGAGAACTTCACCATCAACAACTACTCGGCCAGCGCCTCCTGACCGGACCAGGACACTGACTCAGCCGAACCCGGATTCATTGAAGATCGCCGAGGGGGCGGGATGGTGCCCGCCCCCTCAGCGCTCTTCTGCGGCGCAGCGGTTGGTAACCGCTGATCAGAATCCGCGCGGAGCCGGGTTCTGCACGAGCAGCGCCGCGGGTCGGTAGCGGACGAAGGCGGCGCCGTCGAGGTTCAGCGCGGTAGCGGCGGCTTGCAGGCTCGCGGCGCTGGTGCTCTGGCCCCAGTGACCGTCGACCGCGCGCTGGTCCACGATGTCGAGGGCGGCGACGATCTCGGCGGTGGTGAAACTGCAGTGGCCTTGGCGCGCGACGAACGCCTGTCGTAGCAGGGCACTGTCTCCGGCGGCGCGGACCTTCTGCGCGAACGCGCTTTCCTGCTCGACCGGCACGAGCTGGTCGGAGGTGGTGTGCACGTCGAGCAGCGGCACGGCCAAGTGACCGGTGTTGGTCGAGGTGGCCTGCATCGCGGCCAGCGAGCCGGGTTCCGCCGTGTAGTGGGCGCCGCGGGTCAGGGTCGCCAGGTCCGCGTCCAGGTTCAGCCCCGCCTGCCGATACAGCGCACGAACTTGGTCGTAGTGCACTGATCCGCGCAGCAGCGCGGCGTAGTTGAGCCCTGCGTTCCAGCTGCTGTCGCCGCCCGCGGCCAGCTCGATGTAGTAGCGGCCGAACTCGATGAACTGCAACTGGCCGGTGGTGAGCCAGGTGTATTCCTGCGCCTCCTGCCCGACGTAGTCGCGCCGGGCCGGAGCGCTCTGGCCCGGCGCCCAGTCAGATTCGTTGAGCAGCGCCGAGGCCAGCGCGATGCGGGCGCGCCCAGCAGTGCTCGACTGCGCCGCCGTGATCGCGGTCACCAGCTGCGTCGCGGCGGCGGTGCCCGCGTCCGGGGTGGCGAAGTCGCGGATCGGGATCCCGGAGGCGCCGGGCAGCAGCTTCGTGATCGCGTACTCGGCGTTGAGCTGGTAGTTGTTCAGGCTCACCCCGCCGCCGACCAGCCCGCACAGGTTCAGTGCGGCGTTGATCCGCCCGGCGCCGTCCTGCACGATCTGGCTGTTGATCAGGCCGCCCATGGACTCGCCGACCGAGAGGACCCGCGTGGGCCGGCCGAGCAGGTGCTCGACCGCGGTGAGGGTGGCGAACTGGTCGCGTTCGGCGCTGGCCAACGCCCACCAGGAACCGTTCGGGTCGTAGGAGGAACCAGCCAGCGCATAGCCCTGGCTCAGCAGCGCGTCGGCGCTGGCCTGGCTCGGCGCGTCGGCCGCGGTCGGCGGGCCGAAGCCGTGGCTGAACAGCACCAGGACGCCGTTCCAGTGCGCGGGTGCGTCGGCGATCCAGGTCGCGCCGTCGGTGAGGGTGCCGGTGTAGTGGCCGGCCGGAGCCGCGGCCGGACTCGCGGCGGCGCTCGCCGCCCCGGCCCCGGTCGCGAGAGTGATGCAGAGGGAGGTGAAGAGAGCGGGCATGCGTCGTTGCATGGGACGCCTTCCTGAGCGCGGCGGCTGCGGCGAACGACCGCAATGTACGGCAGTTTTTTAATGGCAGTCAAGAGTTTGCCGAGTATTGCGCGGCGCGGCAGGCCTGAGCCGGTCTTGCATCGCGCACCGCATAAAAACCCGAAGAAAGGGCACTCGGCGGCATCCGCAACCTGCGATACCGATCGGAGGAGCCCGCACATGGGAGCCATCGCCGCTGTCCTGTTCGCCATAGCGTTCTTCATCAACGGCAGTGGGACCTCGACCAACGCCTGGTTCAGTCCCACCAGCCTGATGCTCGCCGGTTTGACGTGTCTGGCACTGCACCTGCTCGGCGTCGGCACCGGTTGGTACTCACGCCGCCGCTAAGCGGACGCGACCTGTAGCCGCGCAACGGAGGCCGCCGGGACTGGCGAGGACCAGCCCCGGCGGCCTCGGCGTCAACCCACAGTCAGCACGCGGTAGCGCTGCGAATGTTGTGGTGCGAGTTTCGAAAGTAGATCGAGAAGTCGCTCGAAACATCGCTCATCCAGCCACCGGTACGTAAGTTTCACTTCACCTCCGTCGCCCTCCCGTTCGCCGCTACAACCGAAGGTCTAGGTAGCGCTCGCGACGCGGCGCCGTTTCCAGTACGCGTCGAAATGTTTCGATGATCGCGATTGAGATTTCGACGATGCTTTGGCACGCTCACCGCGATGCGAGCGCCGCGCTGCGCGGACGGGAAAGGAAGACACATCCATGGATATCGACACTGGCGCCGATATCAGCACCGGACGAGGGCGGCGGGGCCCGTCGAGCCGCCGCCGACTGCGGGCCGCTATGGCCGCCGGAACGGTGGTGGCCGTGGCAGCGACCACCGGCGCCGTGGTGCTGACCGGCACAGCCAACGCGGCAAGCACGCTACGTGCCGCGGCTGAGGGCGACGGACGCTACTTCGGCGTCGCGGTCGGGCAGGGCGATCTGGGCAACTCCTCCGCCACCAACCTGGCCGGCTCCCAGTTCGACATGGTGACCCCTGAGAACGAGATGAAGTGGGACACCATCGAGCCCAACAACGGGCAGTACAACTTCGGCCCCGGCGACAACATCGTCAACTTCGCCACCTCGCACAACGAGCGGGTGCGCGGGCACAACCTGGTCTGGCACTCCCAGCTGCCCGGCTGGGTCAGCTCCCTGCCGAGCAGCCAGGTCAAGTCCGCGATGGAGAGCCACATCACCACCGAGGTCAGCCACTACAAGGGCAAGATCTACGCCTGGGACGTGGTCAACGAGCCCTTCAACGAAGACGGTTCCTACCGGCAGGACGTGTTCTACAACGCGTTCGGCGGCGGCGAGCAGTACATCGCCGACGCCATTCGCACCGCACACGCGGCCGACCCCAACGCAAAGCTCTACATCAACGACTACAACATCGAGGGCTCCGGCTCCAAGAGCAACGGCATGTACACCCTGGCCCAGCAATTGCTGCAGCAGGGCGTGCCGCTGAGCGGCATCGGCTTCGAGAGCCACTTCATCGTCGGGCAGGTGCCCAGCAGCCTGGCCTCCAACATGCAGCGCTTCACCGCCCTCGGCCTGGACGTGGCGATCACCGAGCTCGACGACCGCATGCCCACCCCGGCCAGCAGCGGCAACCTCCAGCAGCAGGCCACCGACGACGCGAACATCGTCAAGACCTGCCTGAACAACGCGCACTGCCCCGGCGTCACCCAGTGGAACATCAGCGACGCCGACTCATGGGTGCCCGGCACCTTCCCCGGTCAGGGCGCCGCCACCCTGTTCGACAGCAACTGGCAGCCCAAGCCCGCGTACACCTCGGTTCTCAATGCCCTGAACGCGGGCGGCGTGATGCCGAGCAACTCGCCGTCCACATCGCCGTCGGCCAGCCCCTCGACGTCGCCGTCGGCCAGCCCGTCCAGTTCGCCGTCGAGCAGTCCGTCAAGCTCGCCGTCGGCCAGCCCGTCAACGGGTGGATCCAGTTGCCGGATCAGCTACAGCGTCTCGAGCCAGTGGCCGGGCGGGTTCGGCGCGAACGTCTCCATCACCAACCTCGGCGCCCCGATCAGCAGCTGGAAGGTGGCTTGGTCGTTCGGTGCCGGGCAGACCATCACCCAACTGTGGAACGGCAGCTACACGCAGTCGGGCGGGAACGTGACGGTGACGAACGTGTCGTACAACGGCTCCATCGGCACGGGCGGCAACACCAGCTTCGGCTTCAACGGCGCGTGGAACGGCTCGAACCCGACGCCGACCGGCTTCACCCTCAACGGTGCCGCTTGCTCCACCGGCTGATCTGACAGTTCGTCATAGCGACAATATCCTGATACGTGCGGGCGGCGGCCATGACGGCGCCGCCCGCACGATTGCGTTTCGCGCTTCGCTAGCTAAGGAATCCGCCCTAGCTGATCGCGGTGCTGGTGAGCGCGGGCTGCGTGGTCGGGTATCCGACGGTGTTCGCGTTCACGGAGAATCCGAACACTGACAGAACCGCGGTGAACGTCAGGCCGGGATCCGAGTAACCGGTCCCGCTGAGCGTGCTGACCACGCTGCCGCCCGAGGCACCCGCGGTCAGGTTGAGCGTGAGGGTCGGGAGCGTGAACGTGGTTCCGGCCGTGATCGGTCCCGGGACGCTGATGCTGACTACGCCGGAACTGACCGAGACGGTCGGCGTACCGCTGCCGTAACCGCTGCCGCCGGACAGCGCGCTGGAGACGTACGTGCTGTTGGAGGGCACGGGCAGCTTCAGCACGATGTTCTGGATCTGCTTGATCGTGTAGCCGGACGCGCTGGTCGGCACCGTGATCGAGCCGACCGAGAGCGCGACGCTCAGCGGGGCGCCGGCCGCGACGCTCGCCGGAGCGGAGCCATCGGCCTGCACAGCGAGGGTCGAGTTCGCGGTCTGCCCGAGGGCGGAGGACTGCAGGTTGTAGGTGACGGCGGTCTGGGCGTGCGCCACACCGGTGGTCGCGACGACGGGAGCGACGGCGACGAATGCGACGCCGAAAAGCCGCAGGAGACGGCGGATGCTACGGGTCATGATTCACCTCGAACCGAGTGATTCAGGGGTCGTGGGTAGGGTGAGCCGGCTCAGCCGGGAGTCTAACGCGAGGATTTCTCATGTCTACCCGCCAGTAGTTAAAGAGTGGGTGTACTCACGACGCGCGGTGTCGGACCAGCCGAACGCACCGGCTGCTACAGGGCCGCACTGTCCACCTACCTCGCCAGCCGGCACGTGCCGACGCTGGAGATCGACCGGCCCGAACGATCCGCCTACCGCCGCCCGCCGTCCCGCTTGTCCAATACAAGACCCCTGCGATGACATCTCCGCGACGCGGCCGGGCTACAGCGGCGCATCTCGTTTACCGCAGTACTCGACTACAGACGTCCGTGCGCGCTGGTTGTCTCGCGATAGCTTTGCCGACGGCGGACGAGGGTTACGCGGGACACGCGTCGACGGGTTTTCAGGAAAGCGGCTACCAGCGAGGCCGCCGGTTTCCCGGTCAGGCCGCGTACGCTTTCGCCCGGCCGCCGCTGTCCCGCTCTACGGGACAACGGTCACGCGAACTGAGGCGTATGCGGCGTAGCGGAGAACCGGCGGCTTGGGCTGGTACCCGCTTTTCTGAAGATCTGTCGACGCGTGTCCCGCGTAACCCTCGTCCGCCGTCGGCAAAGCTATCGCGAGACAACCAGCGCACACGGACGTCTGTCGCCGAGCAAAGCGGTAAACGAGACGCGGGACGGGTGGTCAAGCCGCGTCGCGGAGATGTCATCGCGGGCGTTTATTGGGAGAAATGCGGGAGGGCTGGCGGCGGTAGACGGGGAGGGAAAAACAGGTTGTCCACTTGAACGGGACAGCGCAGCACACGACAGGCTGTCCAGTTCAACCAGACGTCCACGATGGTTAGGCCCCGAGTTGCATTACGGTCGTGTGCATGAGCACAGCCGACCCGCATGGTGATCCTCGCGACGACGTGGCGTTGCGGCTTATGTACAACTCGTTTGTGCGTCTGTTCTGGCGCATCGAGTTGTTTGAACAGGCTGTGGCGTCGCTGATCGAGCATCGGTACGACGTGGTGCGGCTGGATGCATCGGCCTGGACCCAGGAGTCGGATCTGCACCGGGATATCGCCGCTGCGCTCGACTTCCCCGACTACTACGGCCACAACCTGGACGCGCTCAACGACTGTCTACGCGACGTTGTCGCCGGAGAGTACGGCACCGACTCCTCGGCAGCGGGCTTCGTCCTCGCGTTCACCGGTTACGACAAGTTCGCGGCGCGCTGCCCGCGCGAGGCCCAGATCGTGCTGGACATCGTCGCCGACCAGGCTAGACGTGCGCTGCTCACCGGCCACCGCGTGTGCTGCCTGGTCCAGAGCGACGATCCCGCGATCCGGTTCGAGCCCGTTGGCGCAATGCCGGTCATGTGGAACGACGCCGAGTGGCTCGACTCCAACCGGCAGTGATCTCTGCGATGAACCGCTCAGTCCTTGCGGGCCATGCCGGCGTACCACCAGATGCCGGAGATGTCGTCAGCGACTTCGTCTTCCGGACGCCAGAGCGGGAGCTGGACCAGTCCCGGGTCGACCAGTTCGAGGCCTTCGAAGAACCGGCGGATCTGCGCCCCGGTGCGCGCGATGATGCGCGCGCCGCCGCGGTTGTAGGTGCTCACGGCCTCCGCGGCCCGCTCCGGATCGATGTCGCTCGTGCCGTGCGAGACGACCAGGTAGCTGCCCGGCACCATCACCTGCTTGAGCCGGTCCACGATGCCGACCGGGTCCTCGTCTTCCATGACGAAGTGCAGCACCGCGACCAGCAGGATCGCGATCGGCTTGTCGAAGTCCAGCACCGCGCTCGCCGCGGGATGGTCGAGGATCGCCCCCGGGTCGCGCAGGTCGGCCTGGATGACCGTGGTGCGCTGCGGATCCTGCCCGGCCAGCAGCGCGCTGGCGTGCACGAGCACGATCGGATCGTTGTCGACGTAGACGACGTGAGCGTCCGGGACCAGCTCGCGGGCGACGTCTCCGGTGTTGCCCGGGCCGGGGATGCCCGTGCCTATGTCAAGGAACTGACGGATTCCCTGCTTGGCCAGGAAACGCACCGCGCGACCGAGGAACGCCCGGTTCTCCCGCGCCATCGCCCGCACCTCGGGGACCACCGCGATGACCTGCTCGGCGGCGAACCGGTCGACCTCGTAGTTGTCGTGGCCGCCAAGGAAGTAGTCGTACATGCGCGCCGGGTGCGGAACGCTGGTGTCGATAGACGAGGCCAGGACGCCAGGTTGTAGCTGGCTGCGCGCGGAGCCAGCACCGCGTGGGCGCGGGTCGTCATCCGTCACGATCGATCGCCTCCACGCCTTGGCCCCGCCAGATCGCGTGAGCGTACTACACCGCGTCGCCGGGCTCTCCTCCGGGCCGCACGTTGACAGCGTTCTGTCCTTTCGCTCGGAGCAGACTCCGATCACGGTCCGCAGAAGCAGGTCTTCGACGTTGCCCGCTGACAATCTTGGCGGCGTACAGTGATTGCCCCGGAGGTGCTTTCGGTGAGCAATCTGGAAACCGAGCCGGCGGAGCTCAGGTGCGGCGCCACGGTTGACGGCGGGCGGCCGACCGGGTCGAGCGCACCGCCGAGCGTCGAGGTGCTCACGGCGCGCGAGGTCCCACTCGGCGGGCCGCGCGCGATGCTCGTGCGGCGCACGCTGCCGCAGCGGTCCCGGACGCTGATCGGGGCGTGGTGCTTCGCCGATCACTACGGGCCGAACGACACGGCGACCGGCGGCATGAGCGTTCCGCCGCATCCGCACACCGGCCTACAGACGGTCAGCTGGCTGTTCAGCGGCGAGATCGAGCACCGCGACAGCCTTGGCAGCCACGCCTTGATCAGGCCCGGGGAACTGAACCTGATGACCGGCGGCTACGGCATCGCTCACTCGGAGGTCTCCACCGGGCGGGCCCCGGTGACCCACGGTGTACAGCTGTGGGTGGCGCTGCCCGACGCGCACCGCGCCGCCGCGCGAGACTTCGAGCACTACGTGCCCGCGGCCGTGCGGGTCGACGGCGCCGAGATTCGAGTCTTCCTCGGCTCGCTGGCCGGGGATACCTCTCCGGTCCACACGTTCACGCCGCTGCTCGGCGCGGAGATCGTCCTTGAGCCGAGGGCGAGCGTCGAGCTTGGGGTGGACGCCTCGTTTGAGCACGGACTGCTCGTGGACAGCGGGGACGTGCGGGTGATCGACACCCTGCTGCGTCCGGCCGAACTCGGCTACGTCCACGACGGCACCGGGGTCCTGGCGCTGACGAACGAATCGGACGGCGCGGCACGCGCGATCCTGCTTGGCGGCCCGCCGTTCGGGGAGGAGATCGTCATGTGGTGGAACTTCGTCGGCCGCAGTCACGAGGACATCGCGCGCGCCCGGGAAGACTGGGAGGCGTCCTCGGACCGCTTCGGCGTCGTGCAGGGCTATCCGGGCAATCGGCTGCCGGCGCCCGCGCTGCCGAACGCGACCATTCTGCCGCGCAGCAATCCCCCACGCCGCTGACCCGCACCCGAAAGGCAACGCCATGAGCGAGCCGTCCCCCGCCGCGACCGTCGAGCGGGTTGACGCCGAGCGGCTGTACCAGATCGTGATCGACGGCGGCCGGGCCGGTCTCGTCGCCTACCGCGACCGCGACAACCAGCGCGTTTTCTACCACACCGAGGTCGATGACGCATTCGCGGGACAGGGCTTGGCGTCGCGGCTGGTTCAGCAGGCGCTCACGGACACGCGGTCGGCAGGCAAGCGGATCGTGCCGGTGTGCCCGTACGTTGCGGCGTTCCTGAAGCGGCACGAGGAGTTCGCCGACGTCACCGACGCGGTGACTCCTGAGATCGGGAAATGGCTGGAGTCGGAGCTGAGCTGAGGGGGCGCGGAGCGAAACTTTCTCTCGCGTCCAGGTGGGAGTCCGGCCCCTTACGCCGGACCGTTGACCGGCGCCGCACGAGTGGTACACGAGTCAGGAAACTGTCCAAGTCCCGCAGCGGCAAATTTTCTTCAGGTGTTGCTGGAGGTGTTCGAGCTCAGGTCGTTGGTGTTGGTGACGTTGTCCGGCCAGAACCCAGCTGGAACGGCACGATCGCGGCCAACGGCGGAACCGTCGGTCTCGGCTTCAACGGCACCGACACCGGCCAGGACCCGGTGCCCGCAGCCTTCTACATCAACGGCGCCGTGTGCTCCAACAACTGATCACCGAATAAACGCTCTGACAGAACGCGGCGGGCCGCCCGGCGTCACGGGCGACCCGCCGCGCGCTCGGCACCGACTCTGGATCCGTTTGACCTGCCCGCTGCGCACCGATTGGATGCAGGGCGGTTGGCGGCGCAACGGTCCACGAGGCGTTTGCGGAAGGCGGGAGCGTGGCGGCGAGGCGGTCGTTGGGACGCGGGTTCGGCTGGCTGTGGGCGGCGTACGCGGTGAGCGCCTACGGCTCCGGCTTGGGATTCGGCGCGTTCCCGCTGATCGCCGTCCTGGTGATGCATGCCGGCCCGGCTCAGGTCTCCGCGCTCTCCGCGGTCGGGCCGGCCGTGGGCGCCTTGCTCGCGCTGCCGCTCGCGCCCTGGGTGGAGTATCGCCGCAAGCGGCCGGTGATGGTCGCGATGGACCTGGCCCGTTTCGCGGCGATGGCGACGATTCCCGTCGCTTATGCATTCGGCTTGCTGAGCTTCGTGCAGCTGCTCGTCGTCTCGGCCGTGGTCGCCACGGCCAAGATCGCCTTCAACGCGGCCAGCGGCGCCTACCTCAAGACCCTGGTTCCCGCGGAGGACCTGCTGGTGGCCAACGCGCGGTTCGAGTCGACGAACTGGAGCCCCATCGCCATCGGGCCGCCGCTGGGCGGAGCCGCGATCGGGCTGTTCGGGCCGGTCACCACGGTGCTGGCCGACGCGGTCAGCTATTTGCTCTCGGCGCTGGGCATCGCCGCGATCCGCCACCGGGACGAAGCCCCGCAGCGAGCCGGGAAGGGGCGGGTGCGGGCCGGCGAGCTGCTGGACTGCTGGCGGCACATCCTGAACCATCCCGTTCTGCGCGCGCTCTATCTCAACAACATGCTGGTCTCCGGGCTGATCATGGCCACCGAGCCGCTGCTGGCCGTGCGGCTGCTGCGCCAGCTCGGATTCCCGCCCTGGCAGTACGGTCTGGCCTTCGCCGCCCCCTGCGTCGGCGGATTCATCGGCTCTCGGCTGGCCCGCCGCGTCGTGGCCCGTTATGGGCAACTCCGGGTCTTCCGGACGGTCGGCACTCTGCGCGCGGTCTGGCTCATCGGCCTGGCCTTCATCCGCCCCGGCGTCGTCGGGCTGGTCACCGTCATCGCCGTCGAGCTGGCGATCATCATCAGCATGAGCCTGTACACCCCGGTGCTCGCCACCTACCGGCTGGAACACACCCCCAAGCACCTCGTCGCCCGCACGCTGTCGGCCTGGTCGATCGGCCAGCAGACGTCGATCGCGGCCCTCACCGCCCTCGCGGGGCTGCTCGCCGACTTCACCAGCGCGCATACGGCCCTCGTGGTCATCGGAGTGCTCATTCTCGCCAGCCCGCTCCTGCTGCCGCGCGGCAACCGGTCAGGATTCGAGAAGCCAGGCCGAGCCCCGGGACGTAGCGTGGAGGCATCGCAAAGGTTGCGGATCTGAAATCCGAGCCGCAGCGTGAATGCAGGCCATCGAGGAGGATTCATGTCATACGCCGTCGACTTCCAGAACGTCTCCACCGTCGGCTTGGAATCGTCGCCCGTCGCGAAATCCCTTGCGGGATTGCGGGCCAACGAGGCGCGCTATTACCGGAACAAGTACGACCACGTTTTCACCGTCAGCCCCGCGGACGAGGCGCCGGAAGTGGTCGACTGGGTCAGCGGTGTCCTCGCCAAGGAGCGCGACCTCGTCATCTCCTCCCGCCCGCTCGAAGCGACCTCCTTTGAGGTGGACGGGCTTCGGATGGCTTATGTTTTCTACGAATCCGGCCTGGCGATCAACGTGATGTACGGCATCGCGGACGGCGCGAAGCGCGCGGTGGGATTCAAGCTTTCCGAGGGTATGGAAGTCCCCGAAGAACTTGCTTCCCGTTTCAAGTTCGCGCGTCAGAAGTCAACGCTGGCCGGTGTGATCCGCGGATCCTTCTTCGTGATCAAGGGCGAGTACTGAGCCGCCGGACGACGAGGAACAGCAGCACCACTGCGGCGGCGGCCCGAACGCGGTCGTGGCCAGTGCCGCAACCCGACGTGTGCCGGGACGCCGGATACGCAACGAATAGGCGTTGTCGCCCGCGCATGTCACTGTTTTTGCGAGCCCTGCGCGGCAGTACGGTAATTCAGCACCTCGGCGTGGCTCTTGCCGCTGGCACCCCGGATGTGGTCAAGTGACGACCTATTAGGCGCACTATCAGGGGACAGCGAGATGAGAAACGGGATGCGCGGCGCGCTGGGAGCAACGCTCGCCGCGCTTCGGGCGTACCGGCGGGCCTCCCAGGCAACGTCGAAGCGCCGCGTCACGCGTAGCCGACGAGGCGACGTTGGCGCCGCTGCGATGGCAGGGGCCGAAGAGTTCTCGGGTAATCCGCCCAGATCTCACGTGCGGCGCAGCCTGATCGCGATCACCGCGGGATCGATGCTGGCGGTGGCGGCGCTCGTCGCCGCCGCGGTCGCCGTGTTCGATCTCGGCGGGACACAACCAGGTCAGCCGCGCACCGTCATCGAGCCGTACGGGGCCGGCCCGGCAGCCACGTCAAGCGTCGCCCCCGTCGCCGGCACCGCGACCGGTCTCGCGCCCACCGATCCGCTTTCCGCCGGCAGCACCGTGGCAAGCTCGGCGTCGAGCGCAGCCGTGGTGGCGCGAGGTTCGGCTTCGGCGGGCCCGGGCTCTGGGGGCGCCGGCTCACCTGCGGCGTCCGCCTCAGCGGCGCCCGCGGGCTCAACGGCGGCGAGCCCGTCGCCCAGCCTGATCGATCTGTGCCGTTCGGTGGTGGCAGCCGGGAACAGTTGGCCGTCCGTCGTGAAGGGCACGGATCGCGCCACGCTGATCGCCGCGGCAGGGACGAAGAAGAACGTGCTTCCCTACTGCACGGGTCTGCTCGCAGGCACCTCCACGACGTAGCGAGACGTGAGCGCAGTGCGCGGGCCGCCTTCTGTCGGCGGCTTTCTCTAGGATGCCTCTCATGGTTGATCGCCCCCTGACGCTGATGGCTGTGCACGCCCACCCCGACGACGAGGCCACCGGCACTGGCGGTGTCCTGGCCCGCTATGCCGCGGAGGGCATCCGCACGGTGCTCGTCACATGTACCGACGGCAGCTGCGGCGACGGCGCCGGCGGAGCGAAGCCGGGCGAACCCGGGCACGATCCGGCGGCGGTGGTGGCCACGCGGCGCGCCGAACTTGAAGCCAGCTGCCGACTTCTGAAGGTCAGCGATCTCGAACTGCTCGGGTACGCCGACTCGGGCATGATGGGCTGGCCGCAGAACTCCGCGCCCGGATCGTTCTGGACCACTGCGGTGGACGAGGGAGCGCAGCGGCTGGCAGAGCTGATGCGCTACTACCAGCCGGACGTCGTGGTGACGTATGACGAGAACGGCTTCTACGGCCATCCCGACCACATCCAGGCGCACCGGATCACGATGGCGGCCGTCGAGCTGACCGGGCTCCCGGCGAAGGTGTACTGGACCACCATGCCGCACTCGGCGATGGTCGAGTTCGGCCGCGTCATGGCCGAACTCGGTATGGACATGTCAGAGCCGGAAACCTCGGCAGCGGAAGCGCTGCCGATTGGCCTTCCCGATGAGGCGATCACCACGTGGGTAGACGTCACAGAGTTCGGCGAAAGCAAGTACGAGGCGCTCGCCGCGCACGCGAGTCAGGGCGATAACATCTTCTTCCTGGGCATGGGCGTAGAGCGGTTTACCCAGCTCATGGGCACCGAGACGTTTCTGCGCGTTCACGACACCACCGAAGCGCCGCTGCCCGAGAGCGACCTGTTCGCCGGTCTGCGTTGACGGCGGCCGCGGCGCGCGCCGAAGCCGGTCGGCCGAATCGACCGAATCGGCCGGCTTGACCTAGAGCTCGCTCCAGCGTCCAGACTCCCTTTCCATACCCGCGATCGCGGGTGACGAGAGGAGTCCCATGAAGTACCGCACGATCGGCACCGACCCGAAGACCCGCCGCGAGGTGAGCGTCCTTAGTCTTGGCGCGATGCGCTTCGGGACGGTGACTGACGAACCGACGTCCTTTGCGATTCTCGACCGCTTCGTCGAGGCCGGCGGCACGTTCATCGACACTTCGGATAACTACGCGTTCTGGGTCCACGGTGACCAGGGCGGGCAGAGTGAGGAACTGCTCGGCCGCTGGCGGCGCAGCCGGGGGGTCGGGAACGAGATCGTCATCGCCACGAAGGTCGGCGCCCGGCCGCTGGCCGCCGGAACCAGCTACCTCGACAACCCGGAGGGCCTGTCCGCCGCGGTGATCCGCGAGTCCGCGCAGCGCAGCCGCGACCGGCTCGGCGTCGACCGGCTCGACCTGCTTTACGCACACATCGAGGACCCCAAGACGCCGCTGCGGGAGACCGTGGAAGGCTTCGCGGCCTTGGTGGCTGAGGGAACGGTCGGCCTGCTGGGCGTCAGCAACCACTGGTCCTGGAAGGTTGAGCGCGCCCGCGGCATCGCCGCCGCGGCCGGGCTTCCCGGTTACGAGGTGCTCCAGTACCAGCACAGCTATCTGCGCGGCCGCACGGAGATGAGCACCGCGCTCTCCCCCGACGGGCATCAGGGCATTGCGGGCGGCGAGCTGCTCAGCTACCTGCGAGCCGAGCCCGACCTCGCGCTGGTGGCCTATTCGCCGCTGCTCAACGGCGGCTACGTACGCGCGGACAAGCCGTTGGGTGCGGAATACGACCACGCCGGCACGCAGCCTCGCCTCACCGCCCTGCACGATGTGGCGAAGCAGACCGGCGCATCCGTGAACCAAGTGGTCTTGGCCTGGTTGATCGGCGGCCGGATTCCGGTCATCCCGCTCGTCGGCGCCTCCTCCGTGGCGCAGCTGAACGAGAGCCTCGCCGCCGCCGATCTGGAGCTGACGCCTGAGCAGCGCGCCCGGCTCGACGACGCCCAGTAGCGTCGCCGCCCGGACTCGTCGAATTACGGTACTCTTCATTTCCGGAAATCTTGCGTTCCATATCTGCGGCGGGCTATCGTGCGTCTTGAGTCGCCTGGACCAGGTCCCTGTTCTGAGAGTTGGTGTCCGCCCGCATGCATGCCGATGACGTCGCCGCAGCGGGCGCGGGAGGCGAGCGCGGTTGCCTGCCGCGAAAGCGGGGCCGCAAGCGCGACGACGCCCTCGATCAGCAAATCCTCGAGGCTGCCGTCGACGTCCTGGCGCGCGACGGCTACGAGCACATGACCATGGACGCCGTGGCCGCGACGGCGCGAGCCGGCAAGGGCGCGATCTACCGGCGCTGGCCGTCCAAGGCGCAACTGGTCGTGGACGCGCTCGCTCGCAGCAGTTCCACCGAGATGCCTGAGCCTCCTGATACCGGGTCATTGCGCGGCGATCTGCACGCCCTGGTCGACGGTCGGCCGAAGAAGGACGACGCGCGGATGCTGCGGGTGATGGCCGGGCTGGTCGCGGCGTTGCCGCTGCACCCTGATCTGGCCGCGATGGCTCGCGAGCAGTTGGTCGAGCCGCGTCGGCTGCGGCAGCGCACGGTATTCGAACGCGCGGTCGCCCGCGGCGAGATCCCGGCCGGACGCGACCTCGACTCGCTGTCCCATCTCATGCCTGCCCTGGTCTTCTACCGCCAGATGGTGCTGGCGGAACCGATCGACCAGGACTTTCTCAACCATCTGATCGACCAGATCATCCTGCCGCTGGCCACCGCCGCGGTGCCCGCTGATTCATCGTCGGCCATATCGGGCCGTTGATCCCAACCGCAAGGAAGAACGCCATGCGCACGCTTGCCCGGTGGTGCTTCACGCACCGCCGCCTGGTCCTGGTGGCCTGGCTGGTCGCACTGATAGGCCTGAGCGCGCTCTCGCGCGCCGCCGGAACCGCGTACTCCGACAACTTCACGCTGCCGAGCGCGGAGAGCACGCAGGCGCTGTCCCTGCTGGAGGCCGCCGCGCCCAAGGCCGCCGGTGACAACGACCAGATCGTGATCGCCGTGACCGACGGCAAGGTCACCGACCCCGCCGTGCAGTCCCGCATCACCCCGATGCTGAGCCAGGTCGCCGCGCTGCCGCACGTGGCGAAGATCGCCTCGCCGTACGCAGCGGGCGGCGCCCGGCAGATCTCCCCGAGCGGGCAGGTCGCGTTCGCCACGATCACCTTTGACGACCGGGCGAACCTGATACCGACCGACGCGCTGAACAAGGTGGTCGACACCGCGAAGGCCGCCGCCGGCAACGGCGTGCAGGTCGAACTCGGCGGAGCGGCGATCGAGCAGACCAACAAGCCGAGCATCGGCGGGGTCGGCTACGGCGTGCTGGCGGCCGCGGTGGTGCTCTTCCTCGTTTTCGGCTCGCTGCTGGGCATGGCCCTGCCGCTGATCACCGCTCTGGTCTCGCTCGGTTCCGCGCTCGGCGCGATCGGGCTGCTGTCCAACACGATGAGCATGGCCTCGTTCACATCCGAACTGGCCTCGTTGATCGGCCTGGGCGTCGGCGTGGACTACGCGCTGTTCATCGTTTCGCGCTACCGGCAGGGATTGCAGGCCGGCAAGAGCCCCGAAGAGGCGGCCACGACCGCGGTGAACACCTCCGGGCGCGCGGTGGTGTTCGCGGGCATCACCGTGTGCATAGCCCTGATGGGTATGTTCGCCCTCGGACTCAACTTCCTCTACGGCCTGGCGGTGGCCTCCAGCGTCGCGGTGCTGTTCACCGTGGCCGCCGCGATCACGCTGCTTCCCGCGCTGCTCGGCTTCTTCGGCACCCGTGTGCTGCCGCGCCGCCAGCGCCGCGCGATCGCCGCCGGGACCTTCAGCACCGAAGCCGAGTCCCGCCGCTGGGCGGCCTGGGCCAACCTGGTACGGCGCAACCCGGCCGCCTACGCCGCCGCGGGCATCGCCATCATGGCGATCATCGCCGTGCCGTTCCTCTCGCTGCGCCTGGGCTCCTCCGACCAAGGCAACGACCCGGCCTCCACCACCACGCGCAAGGCCTACGATCTGCTCGCGCACGGATTCGGGCCCGGATTCAACGGCCCGCTGCAGATCGTCGCCCCGGTGCAGTCCAGCGCGCAGGTGACCGCGTTCGACCAGGTGATCGCGCAGATCGCCAGGCAGCCCGGCGTCGCGGCAGCCAGTCCGGGCACCGTCGTCGGCCACAGCGGCGGTCCGCAGGTCGCCATGGCGATCGTGTATCCGACCACCGCACCGCAGGACAAGGCGACCTCCGACCTGGTGTCGCATCTGCGCTCGACCACCATCCCGGCCGCCGCCACCGGTACCGGCCTGCATGTTCTGGTCGGAGGCCAGACCGCGATCTTCGACGACTTCTCCACCATCATCGCCGGCAAGCTGCCGCTGTTCATCGGCGTCGTGGTGGCGCTTTCCTCGCTGCTGCTGCTGGCCGTCTTCCGCAGCCTGGTGATCCCGGCGACCGCCGCGGTGATGAACCTGCTCTCCGCCGCCGCGGCGTTCGGCGTGATCACCGCGGTGTTCCAGTGGGGTTGGCTGGACCGGCTGATCGGCGTGGACCGCGCCGGGCCGATCGAAGCCTTCCTGCCGGTGATGGTGTTCGCGATCCTGTTCGGCCTGTCCATGGACTACGAGGTGTTCCTGGTCGCCCGCATGCACGAGGAATGGCAGCACTCGAAGGACAACGCCCACGCGGTCGGCCACGGCCTGGCGGTGACCGCGCGCACCATCACCGCCGCCGCCGCGATCATGGTGCTGGTCTTCGGCGCGTTCATCCTCGGCGGCGAGCGAGTGATCAAACTGTTCGGCCTCGGCCTGGCGGCAGCGGTCCTGCTCGACGCGATGATCGTACGTTCCCTGATCGTCCCCGCGCTGATGTTCGCGTTCGGCCGGTCCAACTGGGCGCTGCCCAAGGCACTGGACCGGATCATCCCGCGCCTGAATGTCGAACCGGCCATCGAGGAAGCGCCCCAGCCGCCGACACCGCAGGGCGAGCCGGAGGCACTACCCGTTCACACCCCGAGTTAGGTACGTCAGGGCGTGAACGGCCGCTCCCGCAGCCGGCAGGTGCGGTGCCGGCTGCGGGAGCAAGGTGGGTGCCGGGGCGGCGCCGGTGCCCTGAGGTATGCCGCCCCGGCACGTCTATCGCGTGCCTGGCCTGGCTAGCCGAGGGTCCATTGCTGGTTGCTGCCGCCGTTGCAGGACCACAGTTCGACCAGGGCTCCGTCGGCGGTGGACGCTCCGGTGACATCCAGGCAGAGGCCTGATTGGACACCGGTGATGGTGCCGTTGGAGTTCAACGTCCACTGCTGGTTGGTCTGGCCGTTGCAGGACCACACGATCGCCTTGGTGCCATTGGTCGTTCCCTTGCCGCTGGCGTCGAGGCACAGCGTCGTGCCGCCCACCGTCACCGTCAGCGCACCGGAAGAGGTGTGCGTCCAGGTCTGATTCGCCGCACCGCTGCACGCGTAAATCTGCTGCTGCGTACCCAACGTGGTGGTCGAGTTCGGATCATCCAGGCACTTGCCCGCGCCCACCGCGTGCAGCGGACCCGAATTGCCGCCGCCGGTGCCGCCACCAGTGCCGTAACCGGCCGCGACGATGTTGGCCTGGACTGCCGCCTCGGTCGCGGCGGAGGGGTAGCCGGTGGTCATCGCGCCCTCGTAGAAGGTGCCCTGCGCGCCGTCGCTGTTGTCGCCGCCGGTGCCCAGGATGATGGCGCCCTGCTTACGCATCGGGTTGTAGCCCGAGACGTTCGGCCGCACGCCGTCGTAGAAGGTTGAGATGCTGCCGGACTGCGCGTTGCCGCCCTTGATGGACCAGTGGTTCGGCCCGCCGTCGACCATCGCGGTCAGGTAGCGGTCGCTGATCGTCGGGTCGTTGCTGTTGAGGTGCTGGTTGACGCCGGAGAACAGGCCGTTCTCCAGGTCCGCCATGATCCACGGACCGTTGCCGGAACC
>DASUAR010000282.1:0-6621 GCA_035763685.1 Actinocrinis sp.
TTCCGGCGGCTGCAGAACGGCTTCGTGCGCTCCTACGCCCTGTCCATGTTCGGCGGCGCGGCCCTGTTCGTCGTGGCCCTGCTCCTGGTCAAAGCCTGAAAGGACGCTGCCGCATGTCTTCCTTCCCCTACCTGAGCACGATGATCGGGGTGCCGTTGCTCGGCGTCGCCGCGATCGCCGTGCTGCCGAAGGAGCGAGCGGCCCTGGCCAGGCCGATCGCGCTGCTCGCCTCGCTGGTCAGCCTCGGTTTCGCGATCGCCGCCGCGGTCGCGTTCAAGACCGGCGGCCCGCGCTTCCAACTCGCTGAGAAGTACGCCTGGATCCCGACCTTCCACATCGACTACGCGGTCGCGGTGGACGGAGTGGCCCTGGTCCTGATCCTGATGACCGCCGTGCTCACACCGGTGGTGATCCTCGCCTCCTGGCACGACACCGAGACGCCGCAGGACTCCCCGGCCGAGTCCAAGCGCTCGATGCGCACCTTCTTCGCGCTGCTGCTGGCCCTTGAGACGCTGATGCTCGGGGTCTTCGCGGCCACGGACATCTTCCTGTTCTACGTGATCTTCGAAGCGACGCTGATCCCGGCGTACTTCCTGATCGGCTCGTTCGGCGGGGCGCGCAGATCGTACGCGGCCGTCAAGTTCCTGCTCTACAACCTGCTCGGCGGCCTGCTGATGCTGGCCGCGGTGATCGGGCTGTACGTGGCGAGCACGCGCTCGCCGGTCGGCGGGACCTTCAGCTTCCAGACGCTGTCGAAGGCGGTCGGCGACGGCAGCCTGACCATGGCGGGCGGCACCGAGAAGTGGCTGTTCCTCGGCTTCTTCATCGCCTTCGCCGTCAAGGCGCCGATGTGGCCGTTCCACACCTGGCTGCCCGACGCCGCGAGCGAGGCGACACCGGGCACCGCGGTGCTGCTGGTCGGCGTGCTCGACAAGATCGGCACCTTCGGGATGCTGCGGTTCTGCCTGGAGCTCTTCCCGAACGCCTCGCACTACTTCACGCCGCTGGTGCTGGTGCTGGCGGTGATCAGCACGATCTACGGGGCGCTGCTGGCCATCGGCCAGACCGACATGATGCGGCTGATCGCCTACACCTCGGTCTCGCACTTCGGGCTGATCACGATCGGGGTGTTCGCGCTGACCGCGCGCGGCGAGGTGGGCGCGACGCTGTACATGGTCAACCACGGCCTGTCCACCGGCGCGCTGTTCCTGCTGGCCGGTTTCATGGTCTCGCGGCGCGGATCGAAGTCGATCGACGCGTTCGGCGGGGTGCAGAAGGTGGCGCCGCTGCTGGCCGGCACCTTCCTGGCCGTCGGCCTCTCCTCGCTGGCGCTGCCGGGGCTGTCCTCGTTCGTGTCCGAGTTCCTGGTCCTGGTCGGCACCTTCGAGAAGTACCCGGTCGCCGCGATCTTCGGCACCACCGCGATCGTGCTGGCGGCGCTGTACGTCCTGTGGTGGTATCAGCGCACGATGACCGGCCCGGTGGCCAAGCCGGTGGAGGGTTTCAAAGATCTGAGCCGGCGCGAACTGGCCGTGATCGGCCCGCTGGTCGGGCTGATCGTCGTGCTCGGCTTCGTGCCCAGCCTCCTGACGAACTTCATCAACCCGGCGGTCAGCCAGATTCCGGCGCACGTGCAAATCACGCAGCAGGCGCCACACAGTGTCGCCCAAGACAGTGCCACCCAACGGAACGGGAGCGGACAGTGATGCCGTCCATCCTCGCCGCCTCGACCACGGCCGCGTCGAACACCGCGCCGTTCACCGCTCCGCACGTCGAGTGGGGCAAGCTCTCGCCGATGCTGATCGTGCTCGGCGCGGCGAGCGTGGGCGTGCTGGTCGAGGCGTTCGCGCCGCGCAAGGCCCGCTACGGGCTCCAGGTCGGGCTGACCCTGGCCGCGCTCGCCGCCGCGTTCGCCGCGGTGATCGCGCTGCACAACACGCCGACCAGCATCGCGGCCGCCGGAGCGGTCGCGATCGACAAGACGACGTTGTTCTTCCAGGGCACGCTCCTGGCCATTTCGTTCATCGCGGTGCTGGTGATCGCCGAGCGGCGCACCGAGGGCGGACAGGACGCCTTCGCCGCGCAGGGCGGCTCGGTGCCGGGTTCGCAGCAGGAGCGCGAGGCGGTGCGGGCCGGGTGGCTGACCACCGAGGTGTATCCGCTGGTGCTGTTCTCGATCGGCGGCATGCTGTTGTTCCCGGCGTCGAACGACCTGTTGACCATGTTCGTCGCCCTCGAGGTGCTGAGCCTGCCGCTGTACCTGGTCTGCGGTCTTGCCCGGCACCGTCGGCTGCTGTCTCAGGAAGCCGCGCTCAAGTACTTCCTGCTCGGCGCCTTCTCCTCGGCGTTCTTCCTGTACGGCGCGGCACTGCTGTACGGATACGCCGGCTCGGTGCAGCTGTCGAACAGCGACCCGCACAACCCGGGCATCGCACAGGCCGTC
This sequence comes from Actinocrinis sp., assembly GCA_035763685.1. Classification (GTDB taxonomy): domain Bacteria; phylum Actinomycetota; class Actinomycetes; order Streptomycetales; family Catenulisporaceae; genus Actinocrinis. The sequence goes on from DASUAR010000282.1 coordinate 2,444, forward strand.
GCGGCGCACGCGCACGGTCCGGCCCTGCTCTACGCGGGCATCGCGCTGCTCGTCATGGGTCTGCTGTTCAAGGTCGGCGCGGCGCCGTTCCACATGTGGACCCCGGACGTATATCAGGGCGCTCCGACGCCGATCACTGGCTTCATGGCCGCCGCGACGAAGATCGCCGCGTTCGGCGCGCTGGTGCGGGTGCTGGACGTGGGCCTTGCCGGTTCGATCGACGTGTGGCGGCCGGTGATCGAGATCGTGGCGATCCTGACGATGGTGGTCGGCGGCATCCTCGCGCTGACGCAGCGGGACATCAAGCGCATGCTGGCTTACTCGGCGATTCTCAACGCGGGTTACATCATCATGGCGCTGGTCTCCACCGGTCACGACGCCCTCGCTTCGCTGTTGTTCTTCCTGCCGACCTACGGCATCGCTTTGGTCGGCTCGTTCGCCGTGGTGACGCTCGTACGTGACGCCGGCGGGGTCGAGGCGGTCGACCTGTCGCGCTGGGCGGGACTGGGCAAGAGCGCGCCGATTCCCGCGGCGCTGATGTCGATCTTCCTGTTGGCGTTCGCGGGTATTCCGTTCACCAGCATCTTCGTGGGCAAGTTCGCGGTCTTCCAGGCCGCGCTGGCCGCGGGGGCGCCGCAGCTGGTGATCGTGGCGGTGCTGGCCAGCGCGGTGGCGGCGTTCTTCTACCTGCGTGTGGTCGTGGTGATGTTCTTCTCCGACCCGCTGCCGGACGGACCGACCATCGCCAACCCCTCGGTCGCGGTCAAGTCCGCGCTCGCGGTCGCGGCGCTGGCGACGGTCGCGATGGGCATCGCCCCGGCGGTGCTGCTGCACCTGTCCAACGCCGCGGCGGTACTGGCTCGATAAGTAGTTTCATCAGTCGCGTCATCTCGCGGCGGCAGGGAGCTGACCTCCCTGCCGCCGTTTCGCGTGCGCCGCCCTGGACCGGCGCGCCGACCGGGTCGATTCCGCGCTTGCCCGTCACGGCCCGGGTGCGGCTCAAAGCGCGGTCATGCATTAGCGTGGACCCGACGTGTGCGGTGGCAATGAACGGAAGGCGACAGTCGTGGGCGTGCAGGTGGCGACCGAGCCGTTCCGGCTCGCGGTGACCGACCCGGCGCTCGAACGGCGCATTCGCGACGGGCTCGGCGCGGTCGAGGAGCTGCTGCGCGAGTCCGCGCGCAGCGATCACCCGTTCATCGCCGAGACCGCGAGCCACCTGGTGAACGCGGGCGGCAAGCGGTTCCGTCCGCTGCTCACCCTCCTCGCCGCCGAGTTCGGTGACCGTGACGCGCCCGGCGTCGTGCCGGCGGGGGCCGTCGTCGAACTCACCCATCTGGCCACGCTCTACCACGACGACGTGATGGACGAGGCCCCGCTGCGCCGCGGCGTACCCACGGCGAATGCGCGCTGGGACAACTCGATCGCGATCCTCACCGGCGACTTCCTGTTCGCCCGCGCCTCGCAGATCCTGGCCGACCTCGGCCCTGAGGCGGTGCGCCTCCAGGCCGAGACCTTCGAGCGTCTGGTCACCGGGCAGATCAACGAGTGCATCGGGCCGAAGGACGGTCAGGCCGCGATCGACCACTATCTCAGTGTCCTGGTGGACAAGACCGGCTCGCTGATCGCCACCAGCGCCCGGTTCGGCGCGCTGCTGTCCGGAGCCCCGGCCCCGGTGGTCGACACGCTGACTCGCTTCGGCGAGGTGTTCGGCGTCGCGTTCCAGCTCTCCGACGATGTGCTCGACATCGCCAGCGACTCGGATCAGTCCGGTAAGACTCCCGGCACCGACCTGCGCGAGGGCGTCCCGACCCTGCCGACGCTCTACGCCCTGGCGTCTACGGACACGGAGTCAGCACGTCTGCGCGAACTGCTGTCCGGGCCCATCACCGAAGATGAACTGGTCCTGGAGACCCTCGCCGCCCTGCGCGCGCACCCCTCGATCGAGCAGGCGCGTGACACTGTCGCCCGCTATGCCGAAGAGGCGCGCGACCTGCTCGCCTCGCTGCCGGACAACTCGGCGAAGGACACGCTGCTCGGGCTCTGCGAGATCGTCAGCTCCCGCACCGTCTGAGCGGTCCTGCGCTTGCGGATCTGACCGAGCGAGTCGTAGGTCAGCAGGGCGAGCGCCAGCCAGACGATCGTGAAGCCGATCCACTCCGTGCCCGGCACCGCCTCGTGCACGACGAACACCCCGCAGGACAGCTGCAGGATCGGGGTGAGGAACTGGAGCAGCCCGATGGTGGAAAGCGGCAGCCGGTTCGCGGCGGCGGCGAAGCACATCAGCGGGACCACGGTGACCAAGCCGCAGCAGGCCAGCAGAACGGTCACCGTCCAGTGCGCGTGGCCGAAGGCGGCGGTGCCGTGCGCCTGGAGGAAGGCGAGGTAGGTGAGGGCGGGGAGGAACTGGAAGCCGCTCTCCACCGCCATCGACTCGACCGCGGGGACGCTGGCGATCTTCTTCAGCAGCCCGTAGCTGCCGAAGGAGAAGGCCAGGATCAGTGCGATCCACGGCACCTGGCCGTAGCCGACGACCAGTTCGACGATCGCGGCCGCGCCGACGCCGACCGCCGCCCACTGCAACGGCCGCAGCCGCTCGCGCAGGATCAGCACCCCGAACAGCACGGTGACCAACGGGTTGATGAAGTAGCCCAGCGAGGTCTCGACGACGTGGCCCTTGTTGACCGCCCAGATGTAGACGCCCCAGTTCACCGAGACCAGGATGGCGGCGGCACACAGCAGTACGACCTTGCCGGGGGTCTGCCGTAGCTGCGTGAGCCCGGACCAGTTGCGTCGCACGCCCAGCAGCACCGCCATGACGACCAGCGACCAGGCCATCCGGTGCGCCAGGATCTCGGTCGCGCTGGCCGGCTTGAGCAGCGGCCAGTACAGCGGGAACAGGCCCCACATCCCGTACGCGGCCAGACCGAATATCAGACCTTTGCGGGATTCCTGGCCGGCGGGCGGGTTGGTCATAGGCACTAGGGTACCGCGAGTATTACGGTCGGTCTGTCTAGTTGAGCGGGACAACGGAGGCGGCGGCTACTCCTCTTGTGCCTGTCCAGTTGAGCGGGACAACGCGACACCGCCGCCTTCTACTTCCCCTCCTCCTCCTCCTCCTCGGCTACTCCTCGTCGTCTCCCTCGCCGCCGTCGCGCGGAAGCAGCACGTAGGACGGGTTCGACATGGCCAGGTAGCCTTCCATCTCGCCGACCATGCCCTCGACCCGCATCCGCGCGCCCGGCTCGATTCCGGGAATACTGCGGCGGCCGAGGAACACCAGCGTGATGCCGCCGGTCTCGTCGTACAGCTCCGCTTCGAGCGCAGGCGAGCCCGAGACCGGACCGACGTACACCGAGCGCACCCGGCCCTCCAGCGTGGCCCGGTTTCGCCAGCGCACCGACCTGATCGGGATCGGCGTGCCCGTCTCGACGACCTGTGGCGGGCACTGCGCGTCAAGCAGCATCTTCTTGGTCGCCCGCGCCGGACGCGGCCGCGCCGAGCCGAGCGCGCTGGAAAGCTGCTCGCTGTTCGTCGGATGGCCATCGCGCCGGGCCTGTAGCTCCTCGATCGCCCCCGCCACGTCGAAGGGCACGATCATGGCCGCGACGTGCGGCAGCTTGGAGACCGCGCCCGCGATCGCGTCGGCGGTGCGGTCGTGCAGCAGCCTGCTGGTGGCGTGGAACGAGCGGCGGGGCAGCAGTATGGTCACCTCGGAGTCGAGCTCCATGGTGGTGCGCGCGGCCAGCTCCACCGCGGCCCGGCGCAGCCGCCGGTCCGGCACCTCGATGATCTCCAGCGGGACATCGGCGGCCACCGACGCGTCCCACTTCTTGCGCAGAATCTCGGCGTGCTTCGAGTCGACCATCAGATGCACGGCGCGCAGTTCGATCGGGCGCAGCGAGCGGGCGTAACGCAGCGCCTTGATCACCGCGAGGTCCACCGAGTCGACCAGCACCAGCACCGTATTGCGGGTCAGCGTCGGCAGCGAGGCCGAGGCCGGCGCCTGCGCTAGTACGGCGGCCTCGCGACGGTACCGCTGGTTCAGCTTGATCAGCGCGAACACGCCGATCGGGAAGATCACCACGACCATCCAGGCGCCCTCGGTGAACTTCACCGTGGCGAAGATCAGCACCACCGCGGCGGACAGCACCGCGGCCGAGCCGTTGATCAGCAGC
>DASUAR010000283.1:0-29634 GCA_035763685.1 Actinocrinis sp.
AACCGGTATGAGGACGCTCCGGCCGCACGCCCAGGCTCGTCGCGCAGTGAACCATCTGCGCCTGGCGGCGCGTGGCGATTCGCCATCACGATCCCCGACAAAGCGGCGGCCGGATCGTTGCCTTGAGACATTCCCCAACACCGCCTAGATCGGACGATGCCTCATGCTTCGTCGAGGAACTCAGGGTACGGAATGTGGCTGCCGGGAAACACGCCTTGCGGCGCCCCGAATCACGGTTCTGCGATTGACGTCCACCCGAGTGCCAGGCATCGTGTCCGTGCTGGTCGGCACGGTACTTCTCGGCGGTAGCGTCGCACGCTATTCCCCGCGGGGGCCGCTGCTCTCGCGCACGATCAGCTCTGGGTCGTCCCAGAGGCCGGGTTCAGGTGCGTTGTGCGGGTCGAGCAGTCGATGCAGCAGGCGGAATCCGGCCCGGCCGAGCCCTTCGAAGTCGAGACGGACCGTGGTCAGCGCAGGATTGAGATACGCGGACTGCGGCGCATCGTCGAACCCGACGACGCTCAGCTCCTCGGGCACGCGCCGGCCGGCCTCGCGTGCGGCCCGCAGCGCGCCGAGCGCGACGTCGTCGTTGCCGCAGAGGATCGCGGTGACCGCGGGGTCCGCGAGCAGGCGGCGTGCGGCGAGGTATCCGGAACGCGGGGTCCAGCCGGCATCGAGTTGTTCGGGCACGGGCCGCTCCGCCTCGTGCAGGGCATCGCGCCAGCCGCGGGCCCGCTGCGTCTCTCGCGTCGTGGAGGAGGGGATGGACAGGTAATGGACGGTCTGGTGGCCGAGGCCGAGCAGGTAGCGGGCGGCGTGGCCGGCGGCGCCGCGGTCGTCGATCCAGACCTTCGAGAGGCTGGCCCCATCCACGTCCGCCGTGCCGTCGGGCCGCTCGACCAAACCCACCACCGGATAGTCCGGCGGCAGCGCGGCAAGGGCACGCGCGCCCGCCGCCTCGAACGCGATCACGATCGCGGCGCGGCCCGGGTCACCGAGCCGTTCGATCACGTCCTGCCTGCTGCGCGCGGAGTCCGGTTCCAGGACGCTGATCGCGACGGTGAACCCCGCCGCGCGAGCCGCCTCCTCGATGCCGCGCAATGCGGCCACGCAACCGTAGAGCGCGGTGTCGACGGTGAGCACGGTGACGGAGCGCACCGGCCCGCCCGCGAGGGCCTGGGCGGTGCGGCTGGGGGTGAATCCGAGCTCCTCGATGGTCCGCAGCACGTGCGCCCGGGTCGATTCCCTGACGTTCGGTTTCCCGTTGATGACGCGCGAGACGGTCTGATGCGAGACGCCGGCGATCCTGGCGACGTCCCAGATGCTGAAACTCTGGGTGGCGGGCGGCGCGGACCCCGGCGTCACGCGGCCTGCCTCGGCCTGTGGCGACGGCGCGGCGATGTTACCGCTCTCAGTCACCCGACCATCGTAGCGCTCAGCGCTTGACACCAAAAAATGTTACCGGTAACACTTCTCTGCGCCCTTCGCGCGATGACTGCTCGCCGCAGCACCGATGGTCCACCGCCTGAAAGGCCGTCATGCCTCAGCACTCCCCCATCGTGGAGCACGCCGATCCGCGGCTCTGGGTCCTTTCCGGGACGACCAGCAGCCTCGTGCTGCACCTCGGGGGCGACGACCTGCTGCGCGGCCTGCACTGGGGGCCGCGGCTGACCGCCGAGCAGGCCGCCTCGTTGCTCGACCAGCCCAAGCCACGGGCACGCAGCGTCGAGGATCCGATCGACGGCACCCTCGTTCTGGCCCCGACCGGCGGTTACCGCTACTCCCACGCCGGTCTGCAGGTCAAGTTCGCGGACGGGACGAGGGACCTCGATCTGCGCTTCAGTGGCGCCGGGACCGAGGATTCGGACACGCTCGTGCTCGGCTTCGCGGACCGCTGCTATCCGCTCGCGGTGGACTGCCGCTTCCGGGTCGTTCCCGACGGCGACGTCATCGAACGCTCACTCACGCTCCGGCACACCGGCGAGCCCGGCGGCGAAGCGTTCGACGTCATACGAGCCGACTCGGCCACCTGGGTTCTGCCGCCGCTTGACGATTACCGGATCAGCCGCGTGCACGGCCAGTGGAACGCCGAGCACCAGCTCGATCGCGTCCGCCTGCCGTTCGGTGAGACCCGCTGCGGCAGCCGGCGCGGTATCAGCAGTCATCACGCCAACCCCTGGGCCATGATCGACGACGGCACCGCCACCGAGGAACACGGGCAGGTCTACGGCTGCGCCCTGGCATGGAGCGGCAGCTGGGAGCTGATCGCGCAACGCACACCCGAGGGCCGCGTCACCGTCTCTCTCGGTGCGGAGCACGCGCCGACCACCATCCCGCTCGCGCCGGGCCAGCAGCTGCGCACTCCCGTCAGCGCGGGTCAATGGAGCGATGGCGGCTTCGGCGCGGCCTCCCGTGCCTGGCACAGGTATGTGCGCAACCAGGTGATGCCGGATCCGGACGAACTGCTCCCCGTCCTCTACAACTCGTGGGAGGCTATTGGGTTCGAGATCAGCCTGGATCGGCAGCTGCTGCTCGCCGAGCGCGCCGCGAAGGTCGGCGTGGAGCTGTTCGTGATGGACGACGGCTGGTTCGGCGCACGCACCGACGACGCGGCCGGCCTCGGCGACTGGACCCCCAACCCCGAGCGCTTCCCCGACGGCCTGACCCCGTTGATCGAGCACGTACACCGCCTCGGCATGCTCTTCGGGCTCTGGGTCGAGCCGGAGATGACCAACCCGGACAGCGAGCTGTACCGCGCGCACCCCGACTGGGTGGTGCACGCGCCGCGCCGCGCGCACACCCTGATCCGCAATCAGCTGGTGCTCGACCTGTCCCGCGACGAGGTCGCCGCGTGGGTGCACGCCACCGTCGACCGGCTGCTGAACGAGAACGACATCGACTTCCTCAAATGGGACATGAACCGCCCGCTGACCGCGGTGGCCGACGACCGGATCTGGTCCGGCTACGTGCGCAACCTCTACGCACTGCTCGACCGGCTGCGCGCCGACCACCCCGCCCTGCGCATCGAGAACTGCGCGAGCGGCGGCGGGCGCACGGACCTGGGCCTGCTGGCGCGTACCGATCAGACCTGGATCTCAGACAACACCGACGCGACCGACCGCCTCGTCATCCAGCACGGCTACTCCCAGCTCTACCCGGCGCGAACGATGGCCGCCTGGGTGACCGACAGCCCAAATCCCTTCACCGGCCGCACCGCGCCGTTGGAGTACCGATTCCACGCGGCGATGGCCGGCGTCCTCGGCATCGGCGCGGACCTGGGCGCCTGGGACGACGACGAACTCGACGCCTGCGCCGCGCTCATCGCGCAATACAAGGCGATCCGCGCGATCGTCCAGCACGGCCTTCAGTACCGGCTGCGCCCGCCCGGCGACGATGTGACGGCCGTGCAATACGTCAGCGCGGACGGGGCCGAGAGCGCCGTGCTCGCATTCCGAAACCAGCGGCACTTCGGCCGCACCGATCCCACGCTGCGCCTGCGCGGCCTGGACGAAACCGCGCGCTACCGGGACACGGCGTCAGGGCACGTACACCACGCCGCAGTGCTGCTGGCCCGCGGCCTTCCTCTCCAACTGCCCGCCGACGACAAGGCGAGCACACTCGTCCACCTCCAGCGCACTACATAGCAACCGCCTGAGAAACTGCGTCAAAACCGGTCCGAAGGAGAGGAGGAGCGCGCCATCCGGGGCGCCGGACGCCGGAAACCGCGAAACGCGGTTTCGCTCCGTTCGCGGGGGACGTGAGCGGTCATGTCCTGTCATGCACGCCATATCCCCCGCAACGTGGCGGGCGGAGAAAGTCAGGTATCGATGTCTCTCACCCTGCGCGCGCCGAGTATTCGGCGGCCGGGACGTTCGCGTACCGCCGCAGCCACAGTGCTGCTGGCCGCGTCCACGCTCACCTGCACCGCCCTCACCGGCGCGCAGACGGCCATGGCGGCCACTCAGGCCTTCACCGTCGACCTGGGAACCACCACCGGCGCCGTGCTCAACGGCTCCGGCGGTTCCCTGTACGGCCAGAGCGATGACGGGGTCCCCGGCGACAATCTGCTCGCCCCGCTCAAGCTCGCGACCGGCTCGCAGAAGCCGCCGAACGGGTTGCAGCACCCCAACGGCGACATCCTGCAGGTGGCGCCGGCCTTCTTCCGCGACGGCGGCGGCACGATGTACACCAACATCCAGGACGAGTACTCGACCTGGCCGTATACGAACCCTGGGATATCGAGCTACCTGACCACGGTCGACACGGTCGTCAACACCGTCAAGGCGACTTCCTACGCGGCCAAGGTCGTCTTCGTGCCCTTCAACGAACCCGACGGCATCTGGTACACCGGCCTGACCAGCAGCACCGCCAGCACCTACTCCTCCGCGCTCGCCAGCTTCGAATCCGACTGGACGACGGTATACCGGCGCATCCGCGCCGACTACCCGGCGGCGAAGATCGGCGGGCCGAACACCGCAGGCTTCGACACCCAGTTCTTCGGCGACTTCCTGACCTACGCCAAAGCGAACAACGTGCTGCCGGACGTCTTCACCTGGCACGAGCTGAACCCCGGCTCGCTGGCCACCTTCCGCGGCCACTACGCCACGTACCGCGCGATGGAGAGCGCGCGCGGCATAAGCACGATCCCGATCAACATCGACGAGTACGCCGACCGGCGCGACCTGTCGGTACCCGGCCAGATGATCCAGTGGATCTCCATGTTCGAAGACGAGAAGGTCTACGCCGACCAGGCCTACTGGGACATCGCGGGCAACATGAGCGGCAATACCGTGCACACCAACATCCCCAACGCGACCTGGTGGCTCTACCACTGGTACGCCGGGATGACCGGGCAGACCGCGCTGGCCACCCCGCCGCAGGCCAACACCACCGACACCCTGCAAGGCGTCGCCTCCCTCGACACCACGCGCAAGCAGGCCCAGGTCATCCTCGGCGGCTCGTCCGCCGACACCAACGTCGTGATCAAGAACATTCCGTCCAGCACGTTCGGCAGCCGGGTCGAGGTCACCGTCCAGAAGGACGACTGGAGCGGATACGAGGGCGCTGCCGGGACGCCGCAGACCCTCGCCCGCACCGCATACACCGTTTCAGGGAACTCCATCACCGTGCCGCTGACCGGACTGAACGCCATGTCCGCGTACCGGATCACGGTCACCCCAGACGGCGGCGGAGCCGCCGCCGCGCCCACCGTGCCCTGGAGCGCGTCCTACGAGGCGGAGAACGCCGCGATCACCGACGCCACCGTCGTATCTCAAGGCAGCGTCTCGAACTACAACGGATACGCCACCTCAGGCGGCGAGGATGTCGGCTACATAGTCAATTCCGACAGCAAAGTCGTCTTCACAGTCAGCGTCCCGAGCGCCGGCGCCTACAACCTGCGCATCTTCTACGGCAACGAGAACGGTTCACCGTCCCAGCAGGTGCTACGCATCGACGGAGCCAACCCCCAGTTCGTCAACTACCCCTCCACGCTGAACTGGCAATACCGCGCAACCGTCACCGTCCCGGTCACCCTGAGCGCCGGCGCCCACACCGTCTCGCTCGCCGTCGCCGACCCGACCCTGGGCACCTCCAGCGGTCAGGTCACCCTCGACAAGATCGATCTGACGGCAGCTCAGAGCACGCCGGAAACCGTCTACGAGGCCGCATTCGCCAACACCACCGGCAGCGCCGGCTACGACTACTCGAACATCGGCGAGACCGGCACCGGCGCGGTCGTCCTGACCGCCGGCGGCACCACGACCTTCGACACCTACGCCCCCACCGACGGCTACTACACCGTCAAGACGGACTACGCCTCTACCGGCGGGACGGCCGCGCTGGCGTTGAACGGCACCACCGTGACGAGCCTCCCCTCCACCGGCGGCAGCGCGTCCACCGCCGGCAGCAGGCTCTTCCTGACGACCGGCATCAACCGGATCGCGATCAGTCCCGCCAGCGGCGCCACCGCCACACTGCGCGATCTGAAGGTGGACGGCGCCGGAGACACGACGGGCGTCACCACCTACCAGGCCGAGAACGCCGCCCTGGCCGGCGCCGCGGTGGTCCAGTCCAACACCTGGGCCTCCGGCGGCCAGGACGTCGGCTACATCGGCGACAGCAGCGCGAACACCCTCACCTTCAGCAACGTCGCCGCCGCAGCAGCGGGCCGCTACACGGTCGTGATCCATTACGCCGAGAACGACCGCTCCGGCAGCGGCAGCTATAACACCAACATCGAATCCCGCACCGCCCAGCTATCCGTCAACGCAGGCGCCGCGAGCACACTCACCTTCCGCAACACCTACAGCTGGAGCGACTTCTGGTCATTGCCGACCACGGTCACGCTCAACGCCGGAACAAACACCCTCGCCTTCGGCAACGCCTCCAGTTGGGCACCTGACATCGACTACATCCAGGTGGCGCCTGTCACGGGCTGACCCGTGCGAGCCCCGGGCGGACGCCGGCCGATGCGCGGTCCGGCGCCCGCCCGGCCTTCATGCTAGAGCACTGTCAAGCCCTCTCACCTGGGATGACAGGGCCCTGTGGCACGCGGGCATCGAACCGCCCACCGGACTAGGCCGTCTTCCTTGCCGCGTCCCCGCCCGGCTGTCTCCGAAGTCGGACTCCGCGCGCCCAGCTGCGCTTCCGCGAAGCAGTTTCGCGGTGCGCGGCGCGATACGGTCTGCTCGGCTGCTCGTGACCGCGCTCGGTGTGTACGAGATGGAAATCAACGGCGTGGTCGTGGGCGATCACGTGCTGAGTCCGGGATGGACGAGCTACCATCTGCGGCACCGCTATCAAGTCTTCGACGTCGTAGACGTTGCGCCGAAGACCTCACCGGCCTGCCGCCGACGTACATCGCTGTCGCGCAATTCGACCCCTGCGAGACGAGGGCATCGCTTATGCGAATCGCCTGGCTCAGGCCGGCGTTCCCCTGGAACTTCACCTCAACCCTGCTACTTTTCACGGCTCGCACGTCGGCAACGAGGCCGCGATCAGCCGCCGGATGCGCGCCGACCAGACCGAGGCGCTGCGTCGCGGCCTGCGCGTCGGCTGAAGAACACAGAGCGGCAGGGCACGATCAGTACGCATCCTTCAAAGCACATCTCTGCTCCATGCCAGCCTCAGCCGCACATCGTCCGTCCCGGGGTCGTGTCGCACGCCCGTGGGATATCCGTTGGCGCACTGGCAGGGGTATCGGTAGCTTCTGCAAGGTGACTGCCGTGTCGACTGACGAGCTGATCGCGCGCGCCCAGGCAGTGCACGGTCGACCGCCGTGCCCCCGCGCGCAGTGCCGACCGGGCTCTCGGGTCGCGCGGCAGACCGCCCGACCCGAGAGCCCGGTTACGGGACGCGACCCCCTACGGCAGCGTCCATTGCTGGTTGGCGGCGTCGGTGCAGTGGTAGAGGATCAGCTGCGTTCCTGAGCCTCCGGCCGCGCTGTCGTCAAGACACTTGCCGGACTGCGGATTGACCAGTTCGCCATTGGATTGCAGCCACCAGACCTGGTTGCCGCCGCCGTTGCACGTGTACAGGTCGATCTTGGTGCCGTCCGTGGTGCTGCCTCCGGTGATGTCCATGCACTTGCCGAGGGTCTGCAGGGTGCCGCCGGATCCGACCGTCCATTGCTGGTTGCTGCCGCTGTTGCAGGTCCACAGGATGACGGGATTGCCATCCGTGGTGCTCGAGGCGGAGTCGTCGACGCACAGGCCGCCATATCCGGTGATCTGGCCGGTGGCGGCCCCGGCCCAGGGCGAGGCAAGGGTCCAACTGGTGTCGGCAGCCCACTGACTGCTGGTATCCCACGCGTTGGATCCGCCGTCACCGGCGACGTAGGCGGTGTAGTTGTAGTGGCGGATGAACTTGTTCGGGAAGTTCAGCGCCGCGAACGAGATCCCCTGGCCGCTGTTGCCGGCTCGTGGACAGAACGTCGCGTCCTGGGCGAACTGCGAGGTGCCGTCGCTGGACTCCAGGTAGAGCTCGAAGTTGTAGTGCCGCAGGTACTGGCCGGTGTCGTTGGCGGATTCGAAGGATATGCAGGAGCTGTCGGCCAGGCCGGGGTGCACGACCCAGGTGGCGTCCGCCATGTCGGTCGACGAACTGCTCGAAGTGATCGAGGAGAGGACCACCTTGGTGTCACTGTCATCATGCTTGATGTAGTCGCCGGTGCAGCACGACGTCGTGGCCTGAAGCGAGATGCGCGAGCCGGGCGCGGGGCCGACTGGGGCCGGGGCTGCGTATCCTGCGGCGGTGATGTTGGCCTGAACCGAGTTCTCGGTGGCGTCGGAGGGGTAGCCGCTGGTCATCACGCCCTCGTAGAAGGTGCCCGCGGAACTCTTGCTGTTGTCTCCGCCGATGCCCAGGAGGATCGCGCCTTCCTTGTGCATCGGGTTGTAGCCGGAGGGGCGCGCTCCGCTGTAGAAGGTGGACAGGCTGCCCGACTGCGCGTTGCCGCCGCGGATGGCCCATAGGTTCGCGGTGCCCTTGACGATGGCCGTGGTGAAGCGGTAGTTGGTGGTCGGATCACCGCTGTTGTAGCCGGCGTTCTGCCCGGAGTACAGGCCGTTCTCGATGTCGGCCATGATCCAGGGGCCCGTGCCGGCGCCGTACCCCCAGTCCTTCTCGTTGCCGAAGTTGATGGCCTCCATGTGGCCGTTGCCGGTGTTCGTGTTGCTGACTTCGGCGTTGCCGTAGTCGAAGCAGCAGCCGGCGTCGTAGTGGGTGCCGTCGAAGATGGCGTACTCGCCTTCGGGGTTGTCACCGGTGGCGATACCGCTGGTGTTGTCGTCGCGATAGCCGGTGCCGGGCGCGACGAACACCCCGTAGACCTTCTGGCCGCCGAGCAGCGTGGGTGCCGCCGTGGCGTAGGCGAGGTTGTCCGGGCCGCCGGCCGCGCCGCCGGCGGGTGCCTGCGTCAGGTTATTGCCACGCCCGGACTGGTCGTAGATGATCGTGATGTAGCAGTCGGTGCCGGCGCAGAAGGTGTCCTGCGCCGCAGCGTTAGCCACTCCACCCGCGGTAAGAGGACTGATGTTCAGCGTGGTGCTGTCCGACGCGCGTTGGACCTGATACAGCGGACCGCTGTAGGCGCCGTACAACGCGCGCGTCGTGGAGTGCGCCGCGACACACGGTGTGCCTCCGGCGGCGTAGATGTCGCACGGTCCTTGCGCGGCGGCTTGGGATGTACCAACTGCCAGCCACACGCCGCCGACGGCGAGCGACACGCTGGCGATCGTACCCAGCAACTTCCTTCGCATCGATGATCGAAACGGTGCTCGACCAGTCAACATGAACTCCCTTGTTCAGGTGGGCAGGACCGCGCCCGGTGCGAGAACCGAGTTCACGGCGCGGTCGATCGCCACGCGCCGGATACACCGGACAGCGCGTATCAGTGGAGGTACGTAGAGCTCGAGTGCAAAACCGGCGTGTTGTTAGCGCTAACACGCCGTAGCCGGAAAGACCGCTGGGACTCCGGGTGTGGGTTCGGAAGCTTGAGCGGCTCGACCGGGCATCAATATGTCCCCAGGCTCGAGTCGAGTCAAGGTTTCCGGAAATTGTTGCGAGCGTAAACAACCGCGCACCTATTACCGGCGGCAGCGTCACCCGTCGACATCCGCCAGCCCCAAAGACAATGCATGAGTGCTGTTTACCAGCTGATACTCATGATCATTCTTCGCCGCATCCCAACGCTATTACAGGCTGTTGACATAGCTCAGCCGCTGCATTCTCACGTAATTCTCATCTGGGACGGCCCGGGGGTCGGGGTGTGCCGTCGGAGCCGGGGATGAACAACAGGTCGCCAGGTCGAAGCTGTGTGATGCCGTAGACCGGAGCACCAACGTTGAACTGCTGGCATGTAGTGCGGTAGGTGCACGCCTACGCGGGCGTAGGCGGCGGCGACGACGAGCCCTGGGGTGCCTCTATCGCCGACGGCCTCGCCACATCAGGGAGCGAACAGGAAACCGCAGCCCGGTCAGTCTCCGAGCATATGACCGGCATTGCTGTGTCGCGGGATCGCGCGAGGACTGGTGGGCTTCCCGTGGCGAGTAGGCCGGAAACGCGCGACTTGGCGCTCGGTATCGGATTGCGCGCCCTGCGTCGTCGCTGCCGGGCGTGCACCCGATGTCCTCCCGGCGCTCACCGATCGCACATCCGTGCACCCGTTGCCTAGCCGGTGTGAATCTGTAATCTGATTCAACGTTGGCGGGTCGTCCCGACTATGTGAGTGCTGACACAGTTGCGCCGTGGGGGGAACCGTCTATCAGCGTGTCCTGCAGCGAAACACCTATGGCACGTAGCTCCGTACGCGTGTGCTGATGCACGTCGCGTCGTCTCGAAACAGCCGACAGCCCATCGACACGGAGTCGACGGGCAGCGAGGGGGATTGTGTTCATGCTGCGCACCATGCCGAATTTTCTGAAATCCGGCGGCGATCCGCGCCGCCGCACCCGGGCCCGGGTTGCCGCGAGCATCAGCACCCTGGTTCTGGGTGCCGCGCTCGGGTTCGCCGTCACCGGGCCCGCCGCGGCCGCCTCCGGGCCGGCGCAGGCCGGTCCGCATCTGCTCAAGCCGCACAAGACCGGCGCGGCGCCGTTCGCGGTCATCCCCGGCCCGCTGATCAACCACGGCGGCCCGGTGCAGTCCGCGCCGCGGGTCTACGTGGACTTCTGGGGCTGGACCTCGGACCCGAGCGGCGAGCAGCCCTACCTTGACAGGTTCCTGTCCTCGGTCGGCGGGACGCCCTGGCTGGCGACCGTGAACCAGTACGGCGGCGGCTCGAACGGAAATCTGCTGGCCGGGACCTGGTCAAACCCAGCGGCGGTGCCTGCCAGTCCGAGTGACGCGCAGATCCAGGCCGAGGCGGCCAGCGCCGCGGCGCACTTCGGCACCGGCACCTCGGTGAACGTGCAGATCGTCGTCGCGACTCCGACCGGGCACTCGACCCCGGGATTCGGCAGCTCGTACTGCGCGTACCACGGCGCGGTGGCGTCCACGCCGAACGTGACCTACACCGACCTGCCCTACCTCACCGACGCCGGCACGAACTGCGGCGAAGGGACGGTCAACGGCGGTGGCGGCACGCTCGACGGGGTGAGCATCGTTGAGGGTCACGAGTTGGCCGAGGCGATCACCGACCCGCTGCTGAACGCGTGGATCGACGCCGGTAAGAACGAGATCGGTGACAAATGCGCGTGGACCGGCCTTTCGAATCTCCACACCACGGCCGGGACGTTCGCGGTTCAGCCGCTGTGGAGCAACGCCGCCAACGGGTGCGTCAACTCGTCCGGCGGCGGACAAGCGCCGTACCAGGTCGCGTTCCAGGCCAACACCACGAGCCTGTGGACCGTCGGCGCTGACAACCACGACGCCTGGATCCTCGGCATGGCGAGTAACACCAGCCCGGCCGTGGCAAACCTGTCCAACGGCGGTTACGAGGTGGCGTTCCAGGCCAACACCACGAGCCTGTGGACCGTCGGCGCTGACAACCACGGCGCCTGGAACCTCGGCATGGCGGCCGGTACCAGCCCGAGCATCGCAGCTTTGGCCGGCGGCGGTTACGAAGTCGCGTTCCAGGCCAACACCGGCGACCTGTGGACGGTGGGCACCGCTGGCACCACCGACTGGCATCTCGGCATGGCCGCCGGCACCAGCCCGAGCATCACTGCCCTGACCAACGGCAGCTACGAGGTGGCGTTCCAAGCCAATACGACAAGCTTGTGGACGGTCGGCTCGGACAACCACGGCGCCTGGAACCTCGGCATGGCCGGCAACACCAGCCCGAGCATCGCCGGACTGGCGAACGGCAGCTACGAGGTCGCCTTCCAAGCCAACACCACGAGCCTGTGGACAGTCGGCTCGGACAACCACGACGCCTGGAACCTCGGCATGGCCGGCAACACCAGCCCCGCGATCACCAACTAACCGATCCTCACTCCGCACGAGCCGGTCCGGCTCGTGACTGCTCGGATGCGATAGGGAACCCAGGGGTCGGACGTGCTTGCTGCGCGCGTCCGACCCCTGACCAGGCTTTAGGCGGCGATTGAGAAGTATCGCCAGGGTCGCGGCGTCTGCCACCTCGGCGGTAAACATCGCGTCGAACAGGTCGACCGGCTGCTCCCACAGCGGGGCGTTCCACTCCGCCCACGCCCCGGCGTTCAGCCGCTCGTAACCACCCCAGACGTTGTTGACGCAGAGCGTGGACGGCGTCGCCCTATCGAGCTCCTTCGATGCGGTCGGACGACGGTCGGCGCGCACGACCGCGTACGGACAGGTCTCGACCTGGTCATACGACGCGGCCGGGCGGCCGGCCTCGCTGGCCCTCGGCGATCGGCAGCTCTCGTTCGGTCGCGACGCAGCCGGACGCGAGACCTACCGCTGGATCGGGCCAGAGGTCGCGCTCACCAGCGAGTGGGACGCTGCGGGGGCTGTCCTGCCCGACGGGCAGACCTGGCGTTACCGCTATGACTCGCTGGGGCGTCGGATCGCCAAGCAGCGGCTCGGCTCCGGAGTCCACGTCAGCGTGGCGCTGGCAGCACGGACTTCGTGCCCAGCCTTTGGCCCGCAGCATCGTGACCGTGACCTGCTCCAACGCCCTTTGACACAGCAGGTACTCACAGCACAACAGCGCCCGCTGAACCGGTATTTCAGCGGCCCCGGCGGAGATCTTGGCGGATGGCCACCGGGGCCGTGAGCGGCGGGGGTAAAAGGGTGAGGCCACTTCGACATCGTGAGACTTAAGCCAGTGTGTGTGTCGAGGCTGGCGATATGAGTGCTCTTATGCGGGTCGGAGGCCGAGCAGGATCATCGGACGCGGTACCTCCGGCTTGCGACGGGACAAGGGGGCCACTTTCGCGACCGAGGCGGATTGGGCCGACCTAATGGTCGCGCTGCCGGCCGAGCACACTCGAGCGCAGGCAGCCGCGGACCGGCTAGAGCTGCTCGGCGAGGGCGGATCATGCGGGCGATCATCAAGCGGTCGAGCCCGGGCTTGTAAGCCGCACCCGATCGAGGGATATCTGGTACAGGGCGGCACAGATAGGGTCGGTGCCCAGTACCCCCACCATGCATCAGCGTCCCGGGAGGACCGCTTGTGCACATGGACATGGCGACTGCGCCTCACACGGCGCCGCAGGCTCGAAGCACGCAATGCGGCGTTGCGTAAGTCGCTGCTCGAAGCCGAGACCGCTGCTCGGGTATGGCGCGCGTCGGCCGAGCATCACGCAGCCCTGAAGATGAAGACAGACATCGAACAACACGAGGAGTGACGTGTTGGCGGCGGGCCCTATCGGTCCGCCGTGATGCCTTACCTGTCGAGGAGTCGATCAAGCGCCGCCCTAAGCTCAAAAGCGGTGAACGGCTTGCGGATCAGCGCCGTCGCGGGCCCCTGAAACGCGTCCTCGACAAGGGCGCCGCCGGTGTGGCCGGACATGAACAAGACCGGAACGTCGGGCCGTGCTTCACGCACTCGCCTCGCCAGCTCGATCCCTGATATTCCCGGCATCACCACGTCGGTGAGCAGTACGTCGATGTGTGCATCCTTCGTCCGAGCCAGGTCCATTGCTGAATGCTGGGATGCGTCGACGACGTTGTAACCCGATCTACGCAGGATCAGCGTCACAAGGTCCCTGATGTCGTCGTCGTCCTCGACCACGACTATTGTTCGGCCGTCGCCGTCGCGGGGGCTGCGCTGCAGAGCGTCGGCGGCTACGTCGCCCGGTTCGGCCGCAGGCAGCTCGATGCGAACGGTGGTGCCTTCGCCGGTTTCTGAGCGCAGGCCTATCTTGCCCCCGGCTCCTTTCACCACGCCGTACGCCATCGAGAGACCGAGCCCGGTGCCTGTGGCGGAATCCGTGGTGAAGAAGGGTTCGAAGACGCGCTTTGCCACCTCCTGCGGCATGCCTGTCCCGGTATCGGACACCGTCAACCGCACCTCACCGCCATAAGGATCCTCTCCCCCATCCAAAACGCGCGCGGTCTGCACCACGAGCTTCCCTCCGTCCGGCATGGCGCGGCGCGCATTGGCGACCAGATTGAGCAACAGCCGCTCGAGCTCGCCGCGATCGATCACGACAGGGCACGGCGCAGGATCGAGTTCGACCACGAACTCGATGTCTTCGCCGATCGCGCCGCGCAGCACTCGCTCGGTGTCGGCGACCACCTCGTTGATATCGAACGTCTGCGGATTAAGTGGTTCTTGACGGCTGAACACCAGCAGCCGCCGGGTCAGGGCACCGCCGCGTTCAGCCAGCCGCCGGATGATGTCGAGATCGGAACGCAGCGCCGCATCCTGCGACGAATCCTGCGGCAGGTACTGCGAGAGGTCCGCGAGCGCGAGATCGGCGCGACCGAGGATCAGGGTCAGCAGATTGTTGAAATCGTGCGCGATGCCGCCGGCCAAGCGGCCGAGCGATTCCAGACGCTCAGCCTGGCGCAGCTGTTGCTGAAGTTGCTCGCGCTCTTGATCCGCGAGCACTCGGTCGGTGATGTCGCGCAGGATTCCCTCGACGGCAACGGCCCGCCCCGTCTCGTCACGCAGGGCCACCGCACGCTGCTCGGTCCACACCACCGTGCCGTCAGGCCGTTTCCACCGCACCGTCAGCGGCTCCACTCGCGGCTCCTGCCAAGACGCCTCGAGCCGTTCGCGGTCCTCAGGCAGCGCCGAGGAGAAGAGCTCGCCGGGATCGCCACACAGCTCCTGAGGCGGCCGCCCGAAGACGACGGACGCCGCGGGACTGATGTATTCGACCTCGCGGCGTGGGCGCAGCTGACAGCGGAAAAGGACGTCCGGCGCATGCTCCGCGATCAGCCGGAAGCGCGACTCGCTCTGCCGCAACGCCTCCTGAGCCGCACGCCGCTCCCGCCTGGCCTGCGCCTGCCGCAACTCTCTGCGGACCACCGGGACGAGCCGCGCCGCGCTCCCCTTGAGGATGAAGTCGTGCGCGCCGGACCGCATCAGCGCGGCCGCCAGTTCTTCGCCGACGCGGCCGGAAACCAAGATGAACGGCACGTCCAGGCCGCTCTCGCGCAGCAGGGCCAGCGCGGCTTCGGCGCCGAACCCGGGCATGGCGTAGTCGGAGATGACCAGGTCGGGTGGACGCATGCGCAATGCTTCAGCGGTGGCCGCCGCGGTCGCGGCGCGTTCGTAGTCGACCTCGAAGCCCCCACGTACGAGGGACCGCACGATCAGCACGGCGTCGTCTGCGCAGTCCTCACAGATCAGCAGACGAATACGCTCGGTCATGGGCATGCCGGGTCGGGCGGGCAGGGCTGGTTGACCGCCAACCAGTACGCGCTCAGGACCCGGACGGTTTCGGTGAACTCGGCGTACGAGACCGGTTTGCGCACGAAGCTGTTGGCGCCGAACCGGTAGCTGTCCCGGATGTCCCGGCGTTCCGCCGATGTGGTCAGGACGATGACAGGTATATGGCGAGTGCGTCCGTCGGCGCGGATGTGGCGCAGCACTTCGAGGCCTCCGATCTTCGGCAGATTGATGTCCAGCAGGACGAAGGCGGGCGAGAGACGTGGCGCGCCTACCGCGGGTAGGAGGGCGGCTAGGCACTCTTCGCCGTCTGACAGGACGAGCAACCGGTCGCCGAGTCCGGCTTTGGCGAACGCCCGACGCGTGAGCAGCACGTCATCGAGGCGGTCCTCGACGAGCAGGATCGGTGCGTCTGTCACACCGCCTCCCGACTCGCTTCGCCGGCGTCCGCGCGCGCGGGCAGAGTGAAGTGGAATGCCGCCCCGAGACCGGGTTCGCCCTGCGCCCACACGCGTCCGCCGTGCCGGGCGATGATCCGCCACACGATGGCCAGACCGATGCCGCTGCCGGCGAACTCATGGAACGAGTGCACGCGCTGGAA
The DNA here is from genome assembly GCA_035763685.1 of Actinocrinis sp. Classification (GTDB taxonomy): domain Bacteria; phylum Actinomycetota; class Actinomycetes; order Streptomycetales; family Catenulisporaceae; genus Actinocrinis. The sequence continues at coordinate 15,864 of DASUAR010000283.1, forward strand.
CGGCACGAACAGCTTGTCGACGTAGCGCATGTCGAAGCCGGCCCCGTTGTCGCGCACGAAGAACACCTGCTCGCCGTCTCTCTCGGCCGAACCGATCTCGATGCGCGCGTCGGGCTTTTTCGCCGTGAACTTCCAAGCGTTGCCGATGAGGTTCTGCAGCACGAGCCGCAGCAGCGCCGGATCGCCGAAGGCCTTGAGCTCCGGCTCGACGCGGATCTCCACGCCGCCTTCTCGGTCCGGTTCCGCTGCGCGCAGCTCCGCGACCACGTGCTCTGACAGCCGCGAGAGGTCCACCGGGCTACGCGCCAGCTCGACCCGCGCGGCCCTGGACAGGTCGAGCAGATCGTCGATCAGTCCGCCCATCCGGTCCGTCGCGGCCAGAACACGGTTCAGATACTCCTGGCCGTCCTTGTCCAGGCGATCGGCGTAGTCCTCAAGCAGCACCTCGCTGAAGCCCGCGACCGCGCGCAGCGGCGCCCTTAGATCGTGGGAGACGGAATACGCGAACGAGTCGAGCTCGCGAGTCGACGCCTCAAGCTCGGCGGTCCGGTCACGTACGCGCTGCTCCAGCTCGGTGTTCAGCTGCCGTGCTCTTTCCTCGGCGCGTTTGAGCTCGGTGATGTCCGTCGAGATTCCGCAGATGGCGTACGCGCGGCCGGTGGCGTCCGCGATCGGATACTTGATGGTGATATAGGTGTGCGGGCCGTCCGCGTGTGGGGCGATCTCTTCCATCTGGATCGGCGAGCCGTGAGCCAATGCTTTGAGATCATTGGCACGGAAGTCGTCGGCCATCGCCGGCGGGAACAGATCGTGGTCGGTCAGTCCGACGATGTCCTTGCGCCTGATCGCGAAAAGTTCCTCGTATTGCCGGTTGACCAGGAGATAGCGCCCACTGCTGTCACGCAGGTAGATCACGGCGGACGTATTGTCGATCACCTTGAGGAGCCGCTCGGCCTCCTCACGAGCCTCATCCAGGCGCCGGCTTGTTCGCGCCCCCGTTTCGCGGAAGCGGACCGCGGCCAGAATGGCCGCTAACGCTATGCAGCTGAGCAGCAGCGTCTCGGCGATAGGCGGCACCGCCGACGAGGAGCCGCGCCGGCTGAGGCAACAGCCCACAGCCGGCGACAACACCAGGTCGACAGTGCACGCCGAGATGACAACGACGAGGATCGACGCGACGACAGTTCGCCGGTGCAGCATTTGCGCCTCCGCCCGAGCGGCCCGATTCGTACTCTATCGTCGGGTTTGTGACGCAATGGCGGCAACCGGTGGATTTCTCCCGTCGCAGTCGGGACACCGGCACTCCCACCCGCGCGCCCGCTAAGCCTCAGCCCGCGGTGGCGACGAATCGGGCGACGGGAGGGTCAGCTCTTTCGGCCTGGTCGGGCTCAGCGCCGGCCAAGATCGCCAGGTCCCGACCGGGTAGTCGGCTCAACGCCCGTAGCGGATGATTTTGCCGCGCCCGGGCCAGCTGGACCAGCAGCGGTTCGTCCATCCCCGTGGTGCCGCGCCGGTTGGAAACCAGCTCCCGGTCGCCGATTCCGGAACGGTCGCGGTCGCGCTGCGGCTTGAAGAGATACTTCTCGGTGAGCATCAGGTGGACCGCACCGAACTTCGCGTTGGCCGCGAGCAGCGGATACCAGACGGCCAGTTGCCGATGTTCGCTGACGACTCCCCTGAGCCGGTCGGCCGGAACACCGAGGTCTGCCGCCGAAAGACCGATCGCGTTGAACAGCAGCGCGGGAAGCGGACGGCGGCCGAGACAGAGTTCGAGCATCGAGCGCTCGTCGTGCAGCAGGGCAGCGGAGATCCTGCGCACCTGCCGCGGATAGTCGGGAAAGTCGATTCCGAGCAGCAGGTCCCTGCGGACGAACTCTGGGTCCTGCGCTCCGGTCGGCGGCAGGTCCCCTGACCTCCAATGCACCGCGAACTGGCGGAAGACGTCCAGGAAATGGCCGGTTCGCAATCCCCCGCACTCAGGCGTCTTGGCGGCGAAGTCCTGGTTGACGCGGATCAGTGCGTTCATCAAATGCACGGCGGCCCGCCCGCGCCGCGCCGCTTCCGGGGAGAGGATGTCGATCTGGCCGCCGACGATTGGTTCCAGCGCCTCGTTGACAGCCAGCTCGAATGCCTCCGACTTCTTGAGCAGCTCGAAGAAGGCGACCTCGCCGGGATCGTTCGTGTAAGTCCTGATCTGCAGGTCGGGAAAGCTGCCTGGCAGCGTGGCGAGCGTCGCGCCGTCGAACTCGACCCGCGTCTCGGGCGAGTTCCAGCGCACCAACGAGGCGTAGCAGTCGCGCGGCGGATGCCCCGTCTTGGTGACGGCGGCGAGCTCGGCGAAGTAGTCGAGGAAGCCGGTCGCCTCCCGGCCCACTTGCAGATGTTCGAACGACTCGGTGGGCCTGGCCTTGCGGGAAATATCCGCCTCCTGATAATGGCGGGCGACCGACGCACCGGCGAGGCCGAGCAACACCACCATCCGCCGTGCGTCCGCAGGCGCGAACGAGCGCGGTGGCGGAAGCTCGTCCAGGACCGCGCGGCGCAGTCGCGCCGTCAGCACGTCCAGTGCGAACTCGCCTGAGAGAACCGCACGGTTCAGCCGCGGCAGCTCCGTCAGTGTCCAGTGATTCCATCGTTCCCAGCCCATTCCCGCCTCCAGGCCGCGGGGCGACGCCCGCACGCAAGCGCACCACGCTCACGAGGCCGAGTTTTCAGCATCACGCTGAGTACACCCCAAAAAACGTCGAGTAATTACTCCGTACGAGTACTGCGAAGATTGGTTCCCCACGCGGCGTTCCGCGGGCGTCGCGACGACGACCCGGGCGGGGTGCGTCGGTGCATCTTGAGCTGATGCTGAGGTGCGCCAGAGGTCGGCTTGCCCTCTGTCGGCCAGCGTGATGAGGGTCAGCCAGTGTGATGACGGTTCCAGGGTGTTGAGGTCGGCCGCCGCGGAAGACGGACGGTCGTCCGGCCACCGTGTATCGAAGAGAGGGCGCCAGCATGCTCGGCCCGTCGAAATCCGAGTGGAACATCGAGGCGCTCAACCGCGCGCAATGGGAGCGGGTCCACGACGATGTCGGCACCGAGACGCTGTTCCGGTTTGCCAGCTTGTATCTCGACATGCTCGCCGACCGGATCGAAACGATCGAGTGGGCTGTCGAAGCCGGCGCCGTGGAGCACGCGTTGCGGGTTCTGGCTGACCTGCGCACCAGCAGCGCAATGCTCGGCGTCGAAAGGCTGGCACACGCGGCCGCCGCTGCGGAGGTCGTACTACAGCAGCCCGCAGTCGAATACGGCGCCTTGGATCTGCGTGCACTGCACGACGAGACGGATGCCGTCATCGGCGCGTTGATCTGGGCTCTACGACAGTTGCCGGAACCGACTCGGCCGCCCGATCAAGGGCCGGTCGGCAAATGATCATCCGGCCCGCCGAAGCGGTAGCCGACGCCGCGCACCGTGCGCACCCAGCGCCCCGTTCGGCCGTCATCGCCGAGCTTTCGACGCAGATTGGCCACGTGCACGTCGATCACGTGGTCGTCCCCGGGCCAGTCCGTCTGCCAGATCTGGCGCGCCAGTGAGTCTCGTTGCCAGACCCGGCGCGGCTTGCCGATGAAGGCCACGAGCAGATCGAATTCCGTGCGGGTCAATTCGACCGGCGCGCCGTCGAGGGTCACCGTGCGGCTCTCCTGGTCGACGGCGAGGGTTCCCGAGCGCAGCGTCGGAGCCGAGCGCGCCTCTCCCTCCGGGTCGACGCCGCGCGGCCGCCGGAACATCGCCCCGACGCGGGCCCGCAGTTCGCGCGGCGAGAAGGGTTTGACCATGTAGTCGTCGGCACCCATTTCGAGGCCGACGAGCCGATCGGTCTCCTCGGCGCGCGCGGTCAGCATGATGATGTAGGCGTTGGTGGACGAGCGAAGCTGGCGGCAGACCTCGATTCCGTCCATGTCCGGTAGCGACAGATCCAGGGTGACCAGGTCCGGCTGCAACGCGTCAGCCATCTTGAGGCATTGCGCCGCGGTTCCCGCGCCGGTGGCTTCGAATCCGGCCTGCCGCAGGGTTTCGCACAGCAGCAGGCGGATGTCGGCGGCGTCCTCGACGACGAGTGCCTTGCGTCGATCCATCTCAGTTCCCATCGGCGCCGCCCGCCGGAGCGGACGGCTCGCCGGCGGACTCGCGACGTTGTTCGGGATGGTTCTGGTCGAACGCATCGATGAGAGTCATGAGTCGGTGAACATTGCGGTCGACGGCCGCCAGAGCTCGGCGCTGATCCTCGGTAAGCGGGCCCACAGCGCCTTCAGCGAGCATTTCAACGAAGCCCAGGACGCTCGTCATCGGCGTGCGTAATGCGTGCGCGACGCGCCGCAGCACCTGCGCCCTCACCTGATCGAGCGGTTGCAGCACATCGACCAGGGCGGCGATGGCCTCGGCGTCGCCGCCCTCCGAATCCCCCGTATAGGGATCAACCCTGCCATAAGCGTGCACGCGTCAAGGCTAGTGCTACCAAGGTCGATCAGCCAGCGGGCATCAGCCGGACCTGACGTTCAATCAGCGGCCGCTGACCAGGCCGAACGCGCACCTCGGGCACCTTGAGCAAACGCTGATGATCCCTTGAAAGCCCCTGAACATCGCCCACCGAGTCTCGAAGCAGAGACGTTCACGAGCTCCGTCGACAGGCCCCGCGGCCGGTCCGGAGCGGAAGAAGGTGGAGGCAATGCGATGTTCCTTCGGGGCTCGAGCACAGGCTTTCTCGCGCGCATCCCAGCTGGATTCGCGCTGCGCCCGCACTCGGCGCACGGGGCCGGGCCTCGTCGTTCGAACGAGCGGCCGGTTCCCCCCGGTGTGCTGCGGACGAACCTGCCGGGTGACTCCCGCGGAGCACCAGCCGCGCTCCCGCCGGACTGGCCGCGGGTGAGCGTCGTCATCCCGGCCAAGAACGAGGCCCGCTGTCTTCCCGAGGTCCTGGACGAGCTGCCGGACGGCGTGCACGAAGTGATCCTCGTCGACGGCGACTCAACCGACGACACCGCGGGCGCGGCGCTGCGCGCCCGGCCCGACCTGCGCGTCGTTCTGCAGACCCGGCGCGGCAAGGGAAACGCGCTCGCCTGCGGAATCTCGGCGTGCACCGGCGATGTGATCGTGTTGCTCGACGCCGACGGCTCGGCCGATCCGGCGGAAATCACCGACTTCGTCGCCGCGCTGGTAGCCGGCGCGGACTTCGCCAAGGGCAGCAGGTTCCTGCCCGGAGGCGGCAGCGCCGACCTGACTGTGCTGCGCCGCTTGGGAAACGCGGCGCTGGCCGCCGTGATGAACCTTTTGTATCGGACCTCGTTCACCGACCTCTGCTACGGCTACAACGCTTTCTGGCGGCGCTGCGCCGAGAAACTGGCGCTGCCCGATACTGAGAGCTCCAAGCCGCTTTTCGGCGACGGGTTCGAGATCGAGACGGTCATCGCCGCGCACGTCGCGACCGGTGGGCTGGCGGTCGCCGAGGTGCCGTCCTTCGAGCGCCCGCGCTTCTACGGCTCAAGCAATCTGAACACCTGGCGGGATGGATGGCGCGTGCTGCGCGCGATCGTGCGGGAGCGACGTGGCGGCACCGGACGGACCCGGCGGGCGATAGGCACCGAACCGCTTGAGGCGGTGCGTCGGCCGTGATCACCACCCACCTCTTCGCCCCGGGCGCGGCCCCCGTGTTTCCGCCCGCCGGGCACGCGCTGCGGAGTCTCGATCCGACGGCCGCGCCATTCCAGGTCGTGGAGATCGAGCTGTCCGAGCCGGCCACGGTGCGACCGGTGCCAGCCGGGAAGCCGAACGCGCCGAGCGGTCCGCCCGTCCAAGGCAACGTGCTGGCACTGGTCCGATTGCACGGCGCGCCGCTCGGCACGGTGGCGACTGAGATCGCCGACCCCACGCGCGCGACGGACATCCTGGCGGCGAAGGCGTCGCAAGAACTCGCGGACGCGGTCGCGGCGCATCACGCGCTGGACGAGAATCCGCTTGCGCGCGTTCCGGGCAGGTCGTTGCTTCACCTCGCCGACTCCTCTCCGGCCTGCCTGTGGCGACGCGCAGACGCGCTCGCGCCCAGGCCGATGATCTCCGTGGTCGTGGCGACCCGGGAACGAGCGACACAGCTGGCGCGCTGTCTCGACTCGCTGGTCCGACAGCGTTATCCGCGCTTCGAAGTCATCGTGGTCGACAACGATCCGGCTACTGACGAGACGCTACGACTCGTCAGTCACCAGTACTTGGGCGACGTCACGTATACGCGCGAACTCCGCCGAGGACTGGCGAACGCCCACAATCGCGGGCTCGCCGTCGCGCGTGGGCAGATCGTGGCGTTCACCGACGACGACGTGGTCGCGGACGAGAGTTGGCTCGCCGCCATCGCGGAAGGCTTCAACGCCGCGGAAGACGTCGGCTGCGTCACCGGCCTGATCTTGCCGGCCGAACTCGACACGCCGGCGCAGATCATGCTCGAGGCGCAGGGAGGCTACGGAAAGGGTTTCGCACCCGCTTACCGTTCGCTGCGCCGGCCGGGAGGCGATCCGCTCTTCCCGTTCACGGCCGGCCGCCTGGGTTCGGGGGCCAACATGGCGTTCACCGCCGAGGAACTGCGCCGCCTCGGCGGCTTCGATCCCGCGCTCGGGACCGGGACGGCGGCCCGTGGCGGGGATGACCTGCTGGCCTTCTTCCGTGCGGTGACCGCCGGGCACGGCATCGTTTATCAGCCTTCGGCTATCGTCTGGCACCACCACTACCGCGAGTTCGACGAGACGGAGAAGCAGGCTTACGGCTACGGCGTCGGACTCGGTGCTTACCTGACCGCTGCGATAGCCCGCGAACCGCGCACGCTGCCCAAGCTGCTACGCCTGCTCGGACCCGGAATCGCCTATGCGATCGGGCAACTGCGCGGCGGCGCGCGGGACGGGCAGGCACAGGTCGAGGTGTGGACGCGGCGTGCCACGGCCGCCCGGCGCAGAGGTCTGATTCGTGGGCCGTTCGCGTACGCGCGCAGCAGATGGCAGTCCCGTAGCCGGGTGCGTGGCTGATGATGGACATCGACACGCGCACCACTCCCACCCGGGAGCCGAAGCAGGGCAGGCACACGCAGCGGCCACACTCACGCGCCTTGCGTTTCAGGCCACCTCGTTTCAGGCCACCTCGTTTCAGGCCCCTGCGTTCCGCGCGGGATGACCAGCTGCTGCGCAATGGCCACCTGCTCACCTTGAGCTCGACCGCGACGGCCGCTATCGGGATGCTTTACTGGGCCGGCGCGGCCAGAAGCTACGGCGCGGAGACCATGGGCAGGTCCTTCGCGGCCGTCTCAGCACTTACCTTCCTCGCCGGAATCGGTCAGCTCAATCTCAACAATGTTCTGATCCGGTTCGTCCCGTCCGCGGCCGGCCGGTTGCGGCGCCTGGTGCTTCGCAGCTACGCGGGCGCCGTGCTCGCCACGGTCCTCGCCGGGGTCTCGTTCGTCTTGCTCAGCCCGGCCCTGGCGCCCGGGCTTGCCTTCCTGCGCACACCGGCGATCGGCGCGGTGTTCGTGCTCGGCGCTGTCGCGTACGCCGTTTTCGCGCTGCAGGACGGGGTGCTCACCGGGCTGCGCCGCCCGTGGTGGCTGTTCGCAGAGAACGCGATCTTCGCATTGGCGAAATTCGGGCTGCTGCTCGCGCTCGCCGGAACCGTGCTGCGCGGCCAGGCCATTTTGCTCTCTTGGACTGCCACGCTCGTCGCGGTGGTCGCCGGAACCAACGCACTGATCTTCTCGCGACTGATCAAGCGCGAACGCGCTCATGCCCCGGAAAGGGCCGACGCGGTCACGTCACCACGGATGCAGTACGTAGCCGCGGATTACACCGGAGAACTGCTGTGGATGGCGACGATGAGCCTGCCCCCGATCATCGTGCTGAACCTGACCGGTCCTCGGCAGAGTGCTTATTATGCGCTCGCCTGGATGATCACGCACGGAATGTACATGCTCAGCATAAACATGGGTTCTTCGCTCCTGGTCGAGTCCTCGCACGATTCCGGGCGGGTCGCGCGGTTCCGGCACGTACTGCGGCACACCGGCTTTCTGCTGTCGGCATGCGTGGCGGTGGTCGTTCTCGGCGCGCCGGCGATTCTGCGGATCTTCGGTTCGGGTTATGCGGCGGGCGGCGCGAACCTGCTGCGGCTCATGGCGTTGTCCGCGCTGCCGAACCTGGTCATCGTCACCGCGGTCAGCGTCGCGCGAGCACAGCAGCGGATGGCGCGCGTGGTACTGATCTACGCGGCGCTCAGCGTGCTGGTCCTTGGGTTGACCTGTGTGCTGGTTCGAATGATCGGCATCAACGGGGCCGGCGTCGCCTGGCTGGCGGGGAGCACGGTCGTCGCCGGGGCGCTGTCGCTTCGATCCGATCTCTGGACCGCTCGGCCAAACCGGCCGAAGCGCTTCAAGAAGCCGGTTCTGTCACCTTCGACCGCCGGTCCCGACGGCGAGCAGCCCGCCGGTGAGACACAACCGCCGAGCCTTTCCGTGGTCGTCTGCGCGTACACCATGAACCGCTGGGACGACCTCAACAAGGCCATTGATTCGCTGCATCGGCAGAGTCAGCGGCCCGCGGAGATCATCCTGGTCGTCGACCACTGTGCGGGCCTGGCCGCTAGGGCGACGCTCGAACTCCAGGGCGTCCGCGTGATCGAGAACGACGAACGGCGTGGCCTTTCCGGCGCCCGGAACACCGGCGTTCGCGCGGCCAGCGGCGACGTCGTCGCGTTCCTCGACGACGACGCCGCCGCGGAACCGGACTGGGCACGGCGGCTGCTCGATCCGTACGCGAATGCCGCGACGCTCGGCGTCGGCGGGCGCGTCGAGCCGGTCTGGGAGCGCGGGCGTCCCGCCTGGTTCCCGCGCGAATTCGACTGGGTTGTCGGGTGCAGCTACCGCGGCATGCCGCAGCGAGCGCGGGCGGTTCGCAACTTCATCGGCGCGAACATGTCCTTCCGTCGCGCCGTGCTCGACCGGCTTGGCGGATTCCGCCACGATCTCGGGCGCGTGGGCACGCGCCCGCTCGGCGGTGAGGAAACCGAGTTGTGCATACGTGCGGCTCGCAGTCATCGAGGCGGCCGGATGCTGTACGCGCCTGACGCGGTCGTGCGCCACCATGTCCCCGCAGAGCGCGGCACGTGGGGCTATTTCAAGGCGCGCTGCTACGCCGAAGGCCTGTCCAAGGCCGCCGTGCGCGAGTACAGCGGCGCTGACGCTGCCTTGGCCTCTGAGCGCGGATACCTCAGCCGCACGATTCCTTCCGCGCTGCTCAGCTCGCTGCGCCGGCGGCCTCGCCGCGCGAGTTGGGCGACCGCGGGCGCGCTGGTCGTCGGCGTCGGGTGGACTATCGCAGGCTATTGCGTTGGACGCGCGGGTATCGCAGCCGGCAAACTACGCGCCGCTGTGCCCAGCAGGAAGACTGTTGCGGCGCCGCACACCGCGGACGCGGCGCGCATCGTCGCGCTCACCGCTCTGCCGGCAGCGCTCGGCATATGGATCTACTCGCTTCGCAACGTTCGTCTCTCGGCCATCTCGGACCTTGGCCTGATCACTGCCGTGCCAGCCACATTCTGGGTCGCACTGGGCATCTTGACCGCAGGCTTCGCGCTGACGGTCTACGCCCGCGCCCGGCTGAACAGATACCTGGCCGCAGGGTACGTATTGGCCCTGATCGCGATGCTGCATGCGACGCCTGCGATCACGTACCCCGCACTCCGGTATGCCTGGGCTTGGAAGCATGTCGCGATCGTCGACCTGTTCTCCGCGCACGGCGCCGTACCGAACTTGCCGAGCACGGACCCGATGGCCGCCTACAGCCAATGGCCCGGCTTCTTCGCGCTCAACGCACTCATCACACAACTCACCGGCGCGCAGTCGGCCGGCTCCTACGCCGCCTGGGCGCCCCCGGTCTTCAATGTCCTGCTGATGGTTCCGCTCCTGCTGCTGTACCGATCGATCACCTCGCGGCATCGCCTCGTGTGGACCGGGGTCTGGTTCTACTACGCGGCCTCGTGGGTGGGGCAGGACTATTTCGCGCCGCAGGCCTTCGTGTTCATCCTCTATGCAACCTTCCTCGGGGTCCTGGTCCGCGCTCTGAAACGAGTGCGCAGCGGTGGTGCGGGAGCGCGCGGACCCGAACTGGGGCTGCTGCTGCTGATCGCCGCTGTGATCGACTCCAGTCACCAGCTCACCCCGATCATGCTGGTCATCATGGTGGCCGCGTTCACATCGTTTCGCAGTTATCGCAGAGCGCTGCTCCCATTGCTCGGCGGTCTCGTCGTGCTCCTGGCCTTTTGGGACGCAGTCGTCGCGCGGCAGTTCATGGCGGCCAACCTGCACTCCCTCGTGCACGCCCTCGGTGCTCTGGACGCCAACATCGGCTCAGGGTTGATCGGACTCGGCTCGGTCAGCCGTGACCAGGCGTTGATCGCCTGGATCGATCGAGGACTGACCGCCTTCGTGTTCATGCTGGCTGTCGCGGCGCTGATCCGCAGGCCGCGGCTGCGCCGATCCGCCGCCGCCATGCTCGCGCTGTGCCCGCTGCTCATGGGTGGCCTGGGCAATTACGGCGGGGAGATGATCTTCCGGATCTTCCTGTTCGCCCTGCCCGGACTGGCTCTGCTAGCCGCCGGCATCGTGCTGGCGCCGGCGCGCGGCATACCTCGACGCGGCGGCCCGATCGCGCTGATGCGGCTCACCGTGCGGCGCGCGCTGCTTCCGCTGATCTCGGCGGCGCTGCTCACGGGCCTGATCTTCAGCTACTACGGCAAGGAACGGGCGAACTACTTCACCTCCGCCGAGATCGCGGCCGCCCGGTATCTCAGTGCCGTGGCGCAACCCGGAGAACTCATCCTCGCGCCGAACGACAACTTCCCCGGCGCGTACATCGACTACCCCGACCATCCGCACGTGTGGTTCGCGGAGCAGAATCCCGGGATCGCCCGGCTGGTCCTGGCCGATCCCGTGCAGGAGCTGGCGACCCTTTCCACCGGCTCGCCCGACCTGACCTCGTATGTGATCCTCACGCGTTCCCAAGCCGCGTCCTCGGCGCAGAGCGGTTCGCTGCCCGCCGACGCCTTCGCGGCGATAAGCACGGCGTTGAAGTCCTCCCCGGCGAGCAGCATCGTCTATCAGAACTCTGACGCAGTCATCTTCCGTCTCTCACTGGCTCCGTAGGACCGGTGCCTGCCGAGGACGCCTCAGACAGCCGTCGACTCGAGACTCAGCCTGCTCACGAGAAGGTGCAACGATGAAGACTTACACCCTCCTACTCGCCGCTTCCGGTTGGCTCGCCCTCGCCGCGACCTCCCTGCCTACCATGCCGCGCTGCGTCATGGCTCTGGCGGCGGCGACCACCCTTCTGGCCGTGGCGCCTGGCGTCGAGGCGCGAAACCCGCGAGCCTGCTGACCGCCGCGCTCGCGAAACGCATCGTCGCCGCCGCGAACGGAAGCGGATCGTCCCACGCCAGCCACGCGGTCTCGCGCCGCGCCGGGTGCGGGAACGACGCGTGCAGCGAGCCCGATCCGCAGCGGTGACGAAGGCGCGCGCTGACTGCGGCCAGCGCGTCCAAGTGCTCGACGACAAGCTCACGTCCGTCGATCTGCGCGCCAAATGGAACGGCATGTCCGGTGAGATCCAGATAGAGCGCCCGCACCACGTCGACGCCGGTCGTCGTGCGAAACAGCTGGAACTGCGCGCCGACTCGCGGATTGAAGTCGACCAGTTTCAACCGGCCGTCCCGCTCGTCCCGCCGCCAGTCGAGGTCCGCGACGCCCCGGAAGCCGATCGCCCGGCAGAACTCGGCGGTCATCGCGGCCAGTTCGGGGTGCGGCGCCGCGATCCCGCGCGTGGTCACGCCGCCGCCGGCCGGCCACGAACGCAGCTTGATCCCCGTGAAGACCAGCGGCGGGCCGTCGCCGATCGGAAGGTAGACGTGCGCGATCCAGTCCGCGGCGGCAACTGCCCCGTCCCGTGTCTGACAGCCCTCAGGCGCGGGAAGGTATTCCTGAACCAGGAGCCTGCCTTGGGGAGTCAGCCGCAGAGCGCGCTCGGCCGACGACACATCTGCGGGGCCGCGCAGCGTCGTTGTGCCGCCGACCACCGGCGCGACCAGGCGCGACCAGGGTGCCGGATTCTTGACCACGACCGGTAGTCCGAGCCGATCCACCGCGGCGCGCAACTGCTGAGCCGAACAAACCGTCACCGTCTCGGGGCTGGGAACCGCGTGCGCGCGACACAGTTCGTGCAGGCCCTGCTTGTCGGCGAGAAGCTCCGGAAGCGCGGGCTCGACCGGCGGCAGCAGAAAGATGTCGGAAAGCTCGGCGCGACGCGAGGCCAAGAGCACCGCGGCCTCGTCGTCAGTGGCCAGCGCGACGACCGGGCCGTCGAGCCGCTCGCCGATCCGCCGAATCCCCTCGACGAGGACATCCGGGTCTTCCCCGCCGGAGGTGCTCCACAAAAACGGCTTCCTCACGTAGCGGGAGAGGGCCAACGGAGCGAACCGGTCCTCGGCAATCGCGTATACGGGCACGCCAAGTCTGCCCAAACTACGCGCAGCCGCGACGGCGCCGTGGTGCAGCGGATAGCGTCCAATCTTCACGATGAGCGTCGGCGGACGCTGATCTGCGGTTCCAGTTCGACGGCTCATGTACTCACCATCTCGGACCTCGACGATCCACGGCCCTGGATCCGGTTCCCGTTGCCGCTTCTATATCAACCCTAGATAATCGTGGTCAGTGCAACAACCGCGGCTCGACGGGAGCATCCGATGACGCCATTGCCGGTCATCCTCTACCACTCGGTCGACGACGATCCCCCGGCCTGGATCGCGCCCTTCACCGTCAGCCCGAAGACCTTCGCCGATCAACTCGACGCGATCGTGCGCAGCGGCCGCGCACCGGTCTCGGCCGGCGACGTGGTCACGGCGCTGCGAGGGGGCGAGCCGCTACCGCAACGCGCGGTCGCGGTGACGTTCGACGACGGTTTCCTCGATTTCGAGCGCAACGCGCTACCGGCCCTCACCGAACGGGAGCTGCCGGCGACGCTCTTCGTCACCACCGGCGCGCTCGCGCCCTTTAACCGCAGTGTGCTGCCGAACGCGGCCATGATGAGTCTCGAACAGGTCGTCCGCCTCCCGCGCGCCCGCCTGACGATCGGCGCGCACACGCACTTCCACCAGCAACTCGACACGCTTGAATCCGGCGCCGTCACCAGGGAGCTGACGCGGCCGAAGCTGATCCTTGAAGACGCACTCGGCGCGGAGGTGGACCTCTTCGCCTATCCGCACGGGTTCTGTGATGCGCGGGTCGCCGCGCTGACCCGGGAGGCCGGCTATCGAGGCGCGTTCGCCGTGCGCAACGCATTCAGCTGCGAAAGCGACGACCCCTTCCGCGTCGCCCGGCTCACGGTGCGGGCCGATACGACGGCCACGCGATTCCAGTCCTGGCTCGACGGGATCGGAGCGCCCACCGCTCGGCCACGCGAGAACCCGCGTACCGTCGTGTGGCGCCTTTATCGCCGCCGCCGAGCCGCTTTGCGTAGCCTCACCGGCGCTTAGGCGGTGTTGGGGAATGTCTCAAGGGGCGAATCCCGAAAAAGCGGCGGGCGGATCGTTGCCTTGGCACATTCGCCAACACCGCCTAGTGGATGCGCGGGCCGGCGCGGTTCTCGCGAGGATCGGGGCCCGGCTTGCCAAGCCCCTTGGCCGGCCGCCCGTTCAGTGCTGCCAAAGGCGGACCCGC
>DASUAR010000284.1:0-20340 GCA_035763685.1 Actinocrinis sp.
GCCCCGCCTCGCGGCTGCCGATCAGCACCGCCGCCGCGCCGTCCACGATCTGCGAGGAGTTGCCCGCGTGGTGCACGTGGTCGATCCGCTCGACCTGCGGGTAGCGGTCGATCGCCACCGAGTCGAAGCCGAACTCCCCGGCCGCGGTGAACGAGGGCTTGAGCGCCCCGAGACCGGCCAGCGTGGTCTCCGGCCGGATCGTCTCGTCCGCCGCGAGCAGCACCTGGCCGTTCTGGTCCACGACCGGGACGATGGAGCGCTCGAAGTAGCCCTTGTCCTTCGCGTTCGCGGCCTTCTCCTGGCTGCGCACCGCGAAGCCGTCCACGTCCGCGCGGCCGAAGCCCTCCAGCGTCGCGATCAGGTCGGCCGAGACGCCCTGCGGCACGAAGCTCACCGCGAAAGCGGTCTCCGGATCGGCCATCCAGGCGCCGCCGTCCGAACCGATCGGCACCCGCGACATGGACTCAACGCCGCCGGCGACGACCACGTCCTCGAACCCGGAGGCGACCTTCGCGGCGGCCATGTTGACCGCTTCCAGGCCGGACGCGCAGAACCGGTTGAGCTGCACGCCGGCCACGCTCTGGTCCCAGCCGGCCGCCAGCACCGCGATCCGCGCGATATCGGAGCCCTGCTCGCCGACCGGGGACACGACGCCGAACACGACGTCGTCGACAGCCGAGGTGTCCAGGTGCGTTCGGTTGGCCAGCGCTCGCAGCAGGCCCGAGGCGAGGGACACCGGCTTGACACTGTGCAGCGACCCGCGCTTGCCCTTGCCGCGCGGTGTGCGTACCGCATCGAAGATCAGTGCATCGGTCATACCTGCCACGGTAGGCGCGGTGGCCTACAAAAACGCATGACCCAGCCGCTCAGTGTTCCTGACCGCAGCCGATCCTTTAGGCGCCTTCGACGGCTTCGGCGCCTTCGGCGGTCTGCACGTCCCGGTGGCTGATCGCCAGGTAGGCGACGAAGCCGAGGATCGCGATCGTCCACGCCACGGTCACCGGTCCGAGGCCCATGTTCAGCCCGCCGCGAGCCTTCGAAACCGCCATCCAGTCCGCGAACGAAGCGCCGAGCGGCCTGGTCACGATGTACGCGAACCAGAACGCGGACACCGCGCCGAGGGTGCGACTGCGGTGCAGGATCGCCGGGATCGCGATGATCACGGCGAACATCACCCCGGAGGAGAAGTAGCCGAGGCCGAGCGTCGTGGCGGTCAGGTCGCCGGCCGCGGTGCCCAGCGCGAAGGTCGCCATGACGGTCAGCCAGTAGAACGCTTCACGTCGCGGCGTGTAGATGCTGTGGATGGACAGCGTCTTCTCGCTCGCGTTCCAGAGCGCGAAGACGGCCATCAGGACGACGAAGTAGAACGCCGTGGACACGCCGTAGGGGATGCCGAGGCCGACGTGCAGCACGTCCGCCGCCATCGTGCCGAACACGCTGACCATCGCCACCGCGGTCCAGTAGATCGAGGCCCGGTAGCGCGGCGCGCGGAACTGGAGCCAGAGCACCCCGGCGAGCACCAGGCCGGAGAGGCCGACGGCGACGACCGGGCCGAGCGCGTGCGAGAGGAAATCCGAGGCTGCCTCGCCCATTCCGGTGGTCAGCACCTTGGTGATCCAGAAATAGAGGGTCACCTCCGGCACCTTGCTCAGCGCGTGGCGCGTGTGGGTGGTGGTCGCATGGTGCCCGGTGGGCTGGAGCTGGCCGGTCGTCACGCAGAAGATGATGCCGGACGGGATCCGGCGGTTCCCAACCACCCCCCACGCGGATCCACCGCGGCCGCGCGTCAGGATTCGAGGGGCGCACCGAACGCGCCGGCATCGGGTCGCGCGTCTTGATACGAACTCTGATACGACCCCTGATATGTCCGCGGCGTCGTCCCGGTCCAGCGGCGGAACGCGCGGTGGAACGCACTCGGCTCGGAGAAACCGAGTCGCTCGGACAGCTCCTCGATCGAGGCGTCCCCGCGCACCAGCGCGGAGACCGCCACATCGCGCCGCAGCTGGTCGCGCACGCGCTGAAAGCTGGTCTGCTCGGCGGCCAGCTTGCGCCGCAGCGTCTGCGGACTGATCGCCAACCGCGCCGCGACCTGCTCAGGGCCCGGGAGCACGGCCGGTTCGCCGAGCGCCTGATTCAGCAGCCTCCTGACTTGGGCCGAGACCTCCTGTCCGTAATCCATCCGGGCCAGAATGTCCCAGGGCGCGCGGCGCAGGAACGCCCGAAGTGCCGCCTCGTCCTGGACGACCGGCTGGTCCAGCAGCGCACGCTCGAAGCTGACCGCGGTGACCGGGGCGTCGAACCGGCAGGTCGTGCCGTACAGCAGGCCGTACTCGATCGCGTGCGGCGGCGCGGGATACCCGAGTTCCACCTCGTGCAGCCCGATCCTGCGGCGGATCAGCCACGAGGCCGAGCGGTGCCACACGATCAGCAGCGACTCCGCTGCGAACCGGTCCGGGTCGTCGTAGTCGGACAAGTCGAACTCGACGCGGGCCACCGCGTCGCTCTCGATCAGCGAGAAGCGCGGCCCGGCCGGGAACAGCCGGTAGAACCGGTCCGCGCGGCGTACCGCGGTGCGCAGATCAGGGCTGCAATGCACGACGGCATGCGCCATCATCGCGAAGGTGCCGACCCGCAGCGGCCCGGCGCACAGCCCGAGCAGTTCGTCGTCGAGCGCGGCCCACAGCGCCTTGGTCAGCGCGACGAACTGTGCGGCGGGCACCCGGCCGCGTTCGTCGGCCAGCACCTCGGGCTCGATCCCGGCGTGCCGCAGCAGTGGCCCGACGTCCACGCCCCGCCGCCGCGCTCCGACTAAGGCCGCGCGGACGTGATGCGCGGCGGCCCATCGGGTGAACCCCATCGGCTCCAGGGCGCCGGTCTCCGGCGCAGGGTGTCCACCGCTCACAGTTCGCATCGTACGTAACCGGCATCGACAGCTGCCCTATCCGCGCACCCTCTAGGCTCGCAGCATGACGACTGGCCCGACAGGTCCGCTGGCCGGGATGCGCGTCCTCGAGTTCGCATCCCTCGCTCCGGCGCCCTTCGCCTGCACGCTGCTCGCGGACTTCGGCGCCGACGTCCTGCGGATCACGAACCCGGCCGACCACGGACCGACCGCCGAGCCGCATCCCGGCGACCCGCTCGATCGCGGCCGGTCCGTCGCGGCGCTCGACCTCAAGGACCCAGGCGACGCCCGGACCGCGCTTGACCTGGCCACGCGGGCAGACGTGCTGGTGGAAGGCTTCCGCCCCGGTGTGATGGAGCGCTTCGGCCTCGGCCCGCAGGACTGCCTTGAGCGCAATCCCCGGCTTATCTACGCGCGGATGACCGGTTGGGGACAGGACGGCCCGCTTGCGGCGCGCGCGGGACACGACATCAACTACCTGGCGATCGCCGGGGCGCTCGAACCGCTCGGCCCGTTCGACGGACCGCCGTCGCCGCCGCTCAACTATGTCGCGGACTTCGGCGGGGGAGGGATGCTGCTCGCGGTCGGAGTGCTCGCGGCGCTGGTCGAGCGTGCGCGATCGGGCCGTGGACAAGTCGTGGACGCGGCGATGACGGACGGTACGGCGATGCTCAGCGGCATCGTGCACGGCCTGCGGGCGCGCGGCTTGTGGCGCGAGCAACGGGGAGAGAACCTGCTCGACGGATCAGCGCCCTTCTACACGACCTATGCGTGCTCGGATGGCCGGTTCGTCGCGGTCGGGGCGATCGAGCCGCAGTTCTACGCGCAACTCGTGGACCACCTGGGCCTGGCGGACCGGATCGATCCGGCCCGCCAGCACGATCGCGCGACGTGGGGCGAGACGCGACGGCTCTTGACGCAGGCCTTCGCCTCGCGGCCGCGCGACGACTGGGCCGAGGTATTCGGCGAATCAGATGCCTGCGTTACGCCGGTATTGACGCCTTGGGAGGCGTCCGGCCATCCGCACAACGCGGCGCGCGGCACGTTCACCAGCGTCGCCGGACACGTTCAGCCCGCCCCCGCGCCGCGCTTCTCCAGGACGCCGGCCGTGGACCCGCCGTCCCCGCCCCGCCGCATCGCAGACCTCGACGACTACTGGCCCGCCGCAGACCCGTCCGAGTCGCCCTCGATCCAGTAGAGCTGCTTGTGGCCGCCGGCTTCGAGCCGTGCGATCACCCGCTCGGCCTCCTCCCGCGTCGCATGGCGGCCGACGAGGTACCGGTTGCCGTTGTCGTCCTGCCGGACGACCCGCCACGGCGGTTCCGGAGCGGACTCGGTCACGCCGGTCAGTCCTTGCGGCCGGTCACGGCGATCCCGACGCCGAGACCCACCATCGCCAGACCGCCCGCGCCGCCGACCATCGCGAGCCGGCGCGGCGAGCGGGCGAACCAGTCGCGCGCCGTCCCGGCGGCGAGCCCCCAACTGCTGTCGCAGACCAGCGCCATGGTCGAGAACATCGTCGCGAACAGGATCATCTGCAGCGGCACGTCGCCACGCGCCCGGTCCACGAACTGCGGCAGGATCGCGCCGAAGAACACCGCGGCCTTCGGGTTCGTCAGCCCGACCAGCACTCCTTGCCGGGCCGCGCGCAAACCGGTGACCGGCTTGACTGACCGCGCCCCCGGCGGGCTGCCGCCGGTGTCGTCCGCCACACCCGTACCTGCACCTGCGCCCTCGACGGGTTCCTGGCCCTCCCGCAAGCTCGCGCCGAGCGCGTGCCGGTGCCGGAACGCCTTGACGCCGAGGATCACCAAATACGCCGCGCCGGCCAGCTTCAGCGCCAGATAGACGACCGCCGACCGCTCGACCAGCGTGCCGAGCCCGAGCGAGACCAGAATCGCCTGCATATACGCGCCGAAGGTTCCGCCGGCCGCCGTCGACACCGCCGCTCGTCTCCCGTACGCGAGCGCGCGGCCGACCACGAACAGCACCTGCGGGCCGGGAGCCAGGATGATGATGATCGCCGTCAGCAGGAACGGCAGGATTCGGTCGGCTGCTATCACGCCGCCATGCTAAAACCAACCCGCCGCTGCGCCACCGTGATTTTCCGGAGCTAGGGCGTCAGGGCTCGTCCGCTGCCGCGACGTCGGCGTCCGCATCCGGTTCCGCACTGGTGCGCAACTCCCGCACTATCGACCACCCGATCGACACCAGCGGCACCGCCACTACCGCGCCGACCAGGCCCGCGGCCACGGTGCCCGCGATCACCGAGACCGCGACCACCACCGGATGCAGCCGCACCGCCCAGCCCATCACCAGCGGTTGCAGCACGTGGCCCTCGATCTGGCCGAACACCACGATCAGCACCAGCACGATGATCGCGGTCACCACGCCGCGCCCGGCCAGCGCCACCACGGTGGCCACCGCCATGGCGACCGGCGAACCGATCAGCGGCACGAACGAGGCGAAGAACTCCAACAGCGTCAGCGGCAGCGCGAGCGGCACCTTCAGCAGGTACAGCGAGATTCCGACCATCACCGCGTTCGTCGCCGCAACGATGATCACACCGCGCGTGTAACCGGAGAAGGTGCTCCACGCCGCGCGCCCGGCCCGGTCCCAGGTGCTGCCCGACTCACCCGGCAGCTGCACCGTGAACCAGCGCCACATCTGCTCGCCGGAATGCGTGAAGAAGATCGAGCAGAACACCGCCAGCGCCAGCACGGTCAAGATCTCCACCGCGCGGCTCGCGCCGCTGAGCGCCTGGTTGATCAGGGTCGAGCGGTGACTGGAGATGAACGCGCTGATCTTGCCCTGCAACCCGGTCAGCGCCGAGGGATTGACGTGGAACGGCGCGCCCTCCAGCCAGCGCTCGATCCGGTCCAGGCCGCCGCTGAACTCGTGGCTCAGCGAGCTGCTCTCGTCCGCGACGGTCGTGCCGACCAGCGTGAAAATCCCGCCGATCACGGCGATGCTGCCCACCATCGACACCAGCACGGACATCGAGCGGGGCATCCAGCGCGAGGTGATGTTGACCGAAGGCCGCAGCAGCGCGGTGAACACCAGGGCGAGGAACACCGCGATGCCGACCACTTCGAACCGAAGCAGCAGCAGGTATGCGACGTACACCGCCGCGCCGACGACCAGAATCCGCCACGAGTACGCCGCGGCCAGCCGCAGCCGCAGATTCACCAGCGCGTCCGCGTTGTTCTCCGCGATCGCCCGCTGCCTGGCCAGATTCCGCGTACCGGCGAGCGCGCCGGTCGAGCGGGACTTGGCCGCCGCGGTGCCGGAGACCCGGCCGTTGGAGCCGGACGCGGTGCCTTTTGCGGAACTGGAACGCGTCGAGGTACCCGAGGAAGCACTGCCTTTTGACGGGCCGGGGGAGTCCGGCGGGCCGGAGCCGTCGCCACGGCGCGGGCGAAGAGGCCGGCTACTCACCTGGGCACCGCCACATTCCCCACTCGCCTCGCCCGCTCGAACCGCCCCGACTGTTTCACAGCATGTATCCGGACCGGCTCTGTTCAAACCGCACGCTAATCGGGCGGGCCGGCCGGCGCCAGGTGATTAAGAAGGTGCGTTCATCCGACAACATGACTGATCTTCCTGGTCGCCGCCTGTCGTCCGGCCCGCACATGGCGCAACCGGGCGCGATCACGCCGCACACCTACTCGTTCGAGGTGAACTGTGCCCGTTTCGCCACGTCGTCGCGGCGCGGGCACGCACCGGCAACGCGTTGGCCACCGCGTGATGCCGGTCGGATATCGGTTTTCCAAGGACCCTGTCAGCCCTGATTTTCGTGTCCTACTTTGCCGACAGGAGGCTGCTGATGAAGCATCCCATCGGCACGGCTGGCCACGCATGATGCGCTGATGGGCACCACCACACCGTGCGGGGGAGGGGCGATCGTCGTGACACGTCTGGATCGGCTTCGGATACCGTCCGCGCTCTACTCCCTGTCGGTGATAGCGGCGGTGATCGCTGCGCACGCACCGCAGGTGCGCGTACGGCAGCTCGTCGGTGCGCTGCGGCTCGTCCTGCTCGCGGCGTGGATCGGCCTGCGTGCGGCGCGCTCGGCGCGGGCGGGCGGGTCGGGACAGACCCGCCCCGGGGCAGTCTGGTTCGCTGTCGCGCTCGCGGTCCTCGCATGTGGCTGGTATCTGCTGCTCGGCTCGGGCCGAGCCGCGGCGGGCGCGCTTGTCTGCCTCGTGCTGGCCGCGATCGGCCTCACCGTCGCGTATCTGAGGGCGGGGGCGTGGACATCGATACGCCGACAGCCATCGCGTGCCACCGGAGCGCTGGTGGTCCCAGCTTTGATCATCATCGTGTGCATATGGGGGCTGGCGGTCGAGATACCCAAAGCACGGGCGCCGATGCCCCGAGGCTGCGTGGACACATGCTGGGGAAATGGTCTGGTCGTCATCGCTATCGGCTTTGTGCTGATCGAGATGCTGCTTCTGCTTGCGGTGGTGACGGCCGGTGTCGCACAGCGCGCCGCTGCCGCCGGTGTCGCCGTGCTGGTCGTGGGAGTGCACTTCCTTGTTGCCGCCGACCCGGACTTCGCCCATCCGGCCGGGTTGAGCGCGATCCTGCTCATCGGTGCCGGAGCGCCGGTCGCTGGGTTGCCATGGCGGGCAGCGCGGCCTGCGGCGTGACAGCCCGAGGACGGTCGTCACCACCGCGTTGGCCGACTACCCCGACAACTCGATCTCGGCATCGGGTGACCAACGTCCCGAGACACCACATGTAGCAATCGACGATTAGCCGACCGATGACCGAACTACCGGCCGATCACCGGTCGACTACCGGCCGATTACCAACCCACCGGATTGCCGGCGATCTCCTCCGCGAACAGCTTGCGAAGCCCTGCGAGCACATCTTCGGGGAAGTCGCCGTCCGCGGCCCGCAGGCTCGTCTCCAGCTGCGCGATGCTCTTCGTGCCGGGGATCACTGTCGAGACACCCGAGTTCGCGAGCACGAACGCCAGCGCCGTGCGCACCGGCGTCCAGCCTTCCGGCACCAACTCCAGGAACCGCGCGATCAGCGCGGCGCGCCGCTGCAGATCCTGCGGCGTCCATCGCGCCCGCACATCGGAGAAGACCGACGTCGCGTCGTACTTTCCGGCGAGCCAACCCGACTCGAGCGCCACCTTCACGACGCTGCCGACCCCGGCGGCCCCGGCACGCTCGATCGCTTCCCAGGGCTCCTGATGGAAGACGGACAGGTACACCTCCAGCGCCTTGCTGTTCGTGCTCTCGAGAACCGTGTCGACCTCATCCGGCCAGTCCAGCGATGCGCCATACGCGCGGATCAGCCCCTCCTGCTTGAGATCTTCAAGCAGCCCATAGTGCGGTACGAGGCGGCCGTCGTACATCTCCCGCGGCGGGCTGTGAATCAGCAGGATGTCGATCACGTCGGTCTGCAACTGCCGCAAGCTGCGCTCGACCGAGCCGCGCAGCGATTCCGGGGCGAAATCCGGACCCTCCGGCGTGTGCCCGAACTTGGTGCACACCACCACCTCGTCCCGATGACCGCGCAGCCCGCGGCCGAGCAACTCGCCGCTGCGTCCGCCGGCGTAGTTCGGTGCCGTGTCGAAGAAGGTCACCCCGGCGTCCAGCGCCGCGCCGATGATGGCCAGCGACTCGCGCTCGTCCGGGCCGTTCCAGTCCTTCGCGTTGCCCAGCTGCCAGGCGCCGAGCCCGATCTCACTGACCGTCAGACCCGTCGCGCCGAACTCCCGATACCTCATGCCCGTCGTCCTTCCTCGCTCGATTCCCCGGCTTCCGGCCCGCCCTTGTCCATGCCGCCCTGATCCGGCCCCTGGCCGTCGCGCAGCGCGAGGACGCCCTCGTAGTATTCGATCTTGTGCCGGATCGCCGCCAGCTTCGTGCGCAGTACCTCGATCTCCGCCTCGACCCGCTGACCGTGCGCGGCGAGCAGGTCCACCCGCTCAGGCACCGTGTGCTCGCCGTCGCGGCACAGTTCGGCGAATTCGCGCATCCGCTCGACCGGCATGCCGGTGTCGCGCAGGCAGGAAACGAAGTCCAGCCAGCCGACGTCCTCGTCCCGGTACATCCGCCGGCCGCCGACTGATCGCTCCACCGGCTCGATAAGGCCGAGCCGCTCGTAGTAACGCAAGGTGTCGACGCTGAATCCGGTGCGTGCCGAGACCTCGCCGACTGAATAGGTCGTCGTGCTCATGCACAGCAGTCTGCGACCTGGAGCGGACTCCAGGTCAAGCAGACTACTGAACGCAGTCGCGCACTTACGTAAGCGCTAAGGCGCTAGCGATACACGACCTAACCCACACGCTGCGCCGTTACCCGACTCCGGGACGCGGAAATGCCTCGGCCGCGACCAGGCCGTCACGAACCGCCTCGCGCTGTACCGCGTGGATGGTGCGCCCGTGCAGATCGGATATTCGCTGCCAGCCGAAGCCCGAGCCGACCTCATCCGCCAGCCGCGAGCGCTCATCCGTCGACCAGCGCGTATGCGAGTTCGGGTACTGCTTGCGCCGGGACCGCAGCCACTCGCCGAAGGTAGGCCGGTCCACGAACCAGGTCAGCGCGCTGAAATAGCGGCGGTCCAGCCGGAAGACCACCTCATCGGCGCACAGGAAGACCAGGTTGTCCTCGTCCACCGCCACCCGGTCGGCGCGCAGCACCAGTTCGCCTTCGGTCAGCGATACGCCACGCGGACCGTTCGTCTCCTGGGGCGCGGTCAACCGCACCCGCACCCAGCCCGCCTTCTTCGCCGCGGCCCGTCCGCCGTCCTTGAAGCCCTTGTCGGTCACGGAAATACCTCTCCCCGATGGTTCCGTCGCTGACCTCTGATACCTACCCGCCGAGGCTTCGAACAAACGTTCCTACCGGCGAAAAAAGGGCTACTGGCCTGCGGAAATCAACGTGCGCAGAGGCCCGAGAGCAGCAGGGTCCAGACCGCCTCGAAGGTCGGCTGGTCTGTCTCGGCGAGCCACTCGGCGGCGTGCGCGGGGTGGTGGAACCGACTGGTCGCGGCCCATAGCGTGTCAGCCACCCGCACCGGATCGCCGGGCGCGAACTCGCCGCGGTCCATTCCGTCCGCGACGATCCGCGCGACCAGCGCGTTCAGCTCGCCGACATGTTCGAGGACCACGGCCCGCGCGCTCGCGGAGACCAGCCCGTACGCGGCGAACAAGTCCGGGTCGGTGCGTGCCTTCTCCCGCTTGAACGTCATCAAGGCGTCCAACAGCCGGCGCAGTCGCTGCGTGGCCGGCCCATCCTCCGCGGCGATCGCCGCCAGCGGCGGGTTGATCCGGGAGAGCCAGCGCCCGAGCACCGCGTCCAGCAGTTCGGTCTTCGACGCGAAATGCCGGTACACGGTGCCGTGGCTCACGCCCAATGCCCGCGCGACATCCACCACGGTCGTCTTGCCGGGGCCGAACCGCCGCAGCGTGTCCTCTGCCGCGTCCAGCACCCGATCCCGGGTCAACGTCTCCGCCGCCATCGCGCGGGCCTCCTTCCCGCCCCGCCGCCGACCCTGAGATCGCGGCCGAGCCGTTCCGTCCTGACTGCCCTACGGCTGTCCTACGACTGCCTACGTCTGTCCTGCGCGGTCGCCCGCCGCGCTCACTTCTCGCTGTCGAGCATGCTCATCTGCGCCGCAGCGTACCGGTCGCCGCTGGCCGCACCTGCCGGGACCGCGGCCTCGATCGCGGCGAGGTCGGCCGGCGTCAACTGCACGTCCAGCGCGCCGAGGGCCTCGGCCAGCCGCTCGCGCCGTCGCGCCCCGACCAGCGGCACGATCAGCTCGTCCTGCGCCGCGACCCAGGCGATCGCCAGCTGAGCCACGGACGCGCCCTTGTCCTGCGCGACCTTGCGCAGCGCCTCGACCAGATCGAGGTTCCGGTCCAGGTTGTCGCCCTGGAAGCGCGGGGAGTGCGCGCGGAAGTCGGTCGGGTCGGTGGAGCGCGCGTTGGTCCAGTGCCCGGACAGCAGGCCGCGGGAGAGCACTCCGTACGCGGTGATCCCGATGCCGAGCTCGCGCACGGTCGGCAGGATCTCGGCCTCGATGCCGCGAGAGAAAAGGGAGTATTCGATCTGCAGATCGGCGACCGGGTGCACGGCGTGCGCGCGTCGAATCGTGTCGGCGCCCACCTCGGAGAGCCCGACGTGCCGCACGTACCCGGCGTCGATCATTTCCTTGATGGCGCCGACCGTGTCCTCGATCGGCACGTTCGGGTCGAGCCGGGCCGGACGGTACACGTCGATGTAGTCGGTGCCGAGCCGGCGCAGCGAGTAGGAAAGCCACGTCTTCACGGCGCTCGGGCGCGCGTCGTAACCGAGCCACGTGCCGTCCGGCGCGCGCTGAGCGCCGAACTTCACGCTGATCAGGAAGTCTTCGCGATTGCGGCCGCGCACTGCCTCGCGCAGCAGCAGCTCGTTGTCGCCCATGCCGTAGAAGTCGCCGGTGTCGAGCAGCGTCACCCCGGCGTCGAGGGCGGCGTGCACGGTGGCGATCGACTCGGAGTCGTCGGCTGCGCCGTACAGCGCGGACATTCCCATCATGCCGAGACCGAGTTCGGAGGACTGCGGACCGGCGGTTCCCAGCTGGCGCTTGTTCATGTCATCACTCCCGCTTCCAGGACGCGCCCCTGCGCGCCCTGCACTGACACCGTACAGCTATCGACTGACAGATTTCAATATCTGTCAGTCGTGCGGTTGGGGAGTCGCACCGAGCTGCGGCAAGACGCAAGAAACCCCGCAACCCGAAGGTTGCGGGGTTCCCGGTCGACTCAACTGGCCGACTTGGTGCTATGGCCGCTCGGCCGTGCTCTCGGCCGGTCGAGCCACCGCCACCTCAGCTGGAGGGCCGCCGAGCCGCACGGTCGCGGTCCTGGCCCGGACGCCCGCCGAACGGACGCCGCTCGCCCTGCTGGCCGTGCCGGTCGTCGCGCTGGAAGCGGTCCGCGCCACGGTTCCGGTCGAAGCCGCCGCGCTCGTCGCGCGCACGGTCCCGGAAGTCGCGGCCACCGGAGCGATGCCCCTCGAAGCTGCGGCCTTCCGAACCACGGTTCTCGAAGCCGCGCTTCTCGAAATCGCGCTTCTCGAACTGCTGGCCCCGGTCGCCGCGCTCAGCGGAGCCGCGTCCGGCGAAGCCGCGCGTCTCGGTCCCACGCGTCTCGGTCCCACGCGTCTCCGAACCACGGTTCTCGAAGCCGCGCTTCTGGTCGCCGCCGAAGCCGCGCTTGTCCCCGCCGGTGAACCCGCGGTCGCGCCGCTCGGACGAGTCATCGCGCCGCTCGCCGCGCCCGGCCTGATCGCCGTCCCGCCGCTCGAAGCGGCGGCCCTGGAAGCCGCCGGCGTCGCCACGGCCGTTGTCGCCGTCCCGGCGGAAGTCACGCCGCTCGAAGCCGCCGCGCTCGCCGTCCCGGCCGTGGAAACCGGCGCGGTCGTTGTCGCGCCGGAACGGCGCGGCGCCGCGCGCGTC
Source organism: Actinocrinis sp. (assembly GCA_035763685.1). GTDB lineage: Bacteria > Actinomycetota > Actinomycetes > Streptomycetales > Catenulisporaceae > Actinocrinis. The sequence continues at coordinate 12,368 of DASUAR010000284.1, forward strand.
ACCACCCGCGGTCCGCTCGCCACGCTCGAACCGGTCACGACCGAAGCTGCCGCGGTCACGGTCGCCGCCGCGCGCGTCCCGGTCCGGCCGGTCGAAGCCACCCCCGCGCCGCTCGAACCGGTCGGTGCGGTTGTACCGGTCGCGCCCGAACCGGTCGTCCCGGCCGCCGCGTCCGTCCCGGCCATCGCGCGACCGCGAGGAGCGCTCGCGCACCGGCATCGTGAACACCGGCACGTCACCCGGCTCCGGCACCTCGCGGGCGCCGGTCAGCTTCGCCATCGCGGTCCCGGCCTTCTCCCACTTGCCGCCGGTGCCGATCGGGGCCGCGTCCAGCTCCTCGGCGGTCACACCGGCGTCGTTCATCAGCCGCTGCGCCTGCTTGCGCTGCTTCGGCAGGATCAGCGACGCGACCACGCCCGCCTGTCCGGCCCGCGCGGTGCGCCCGGCCCGGTGCAGGTAGTCCTTCGAGTCGCGCGGCGGGTCGAGGTGCACCACCAGGTCGATCCCGTCCACGTGGATGCCGCGCGCGGCGACGTCCGTGGCGATCAGGACCGGGGTGCGGCCCTCCTTGAAGTCCTCAAGCGTCTTGGTGCGCGCCACCTGCGTCATGCCGCCGTGCAGACCCGCCGCCGGCAGGCCCCGCTCGCGCATCTGCTCGGTGACCCGGTCGACCGCCATCTGCGTACGCACGAAGAAGAGCGAGCGCGCCTCGCCGTTACCGGCCTCGGCGGCGTGCCGTCCGGCGATCTGCGCCGCGACCTTCGCCTTGTGCTGCGGGGTGACCATCAGCAGGTGGTGGCTCATCGTGGAGACCGCACCGGCGTGCGGGTCCACCTCGTGCAGCGCCGGATCGTTCATGTACTTCTTCACGATCTCGTCGACCGCGCCGTCCAGCGTGGCCGAGAACAGCAGCCGCTGGCCGCCTTCCGCCACCTGGTCCATCAGCTCGCAGACATGCGGCAGGAAGCCCATGTCGCACATCTGATCCGCCTCGTCGAGGATGGCGATGTCGACCTCTCCGAGCTCGCATTCGCCCTGCTCGATGAGATCGGACAGCCGACCGGGCGTGGCAACCAACAGCTCGACGCCGTACCGCAGATTGTCGATCTGCTTACGCATCGGCGCGCCGCCGTAGACAGAGCGGATGCGAAGTCGCATGGCCCTGGCATACGGCCGCAGCGATTCCTCAACCTGCATCGCCAGCTCGCGCGTCGGCACCAGCACCAGCGCCAGCGGCTTGCGCGGCTTGGCGCGCAGCCCCTCGAGGCGGGTCAGCGTCGGCAGGCCGAAGGCCAGCGTCTTGCCGGAGCCGGTACGGCCACGGCCCATGACATCGCGGCCGATCAGCGCGTCGGGGATGGTCGCGGCCTGGATCGGGAAGGCGGTGCCGACACCGGCCTCTTTCAGCACCTCGAGCAGCGGCTTCGGCAGCTCGAGCGACGCGAAGGTCACCTGGGTGCCGGTGTCGAGTGGCTGCGCGGCAGCAGTCGCCGCCGTGTCAGTTGCCGCAGTCTCGGTCGCTGCGGCGTCAATCCGCGCGGTCTCGGTCTCCGAAGCCGCGATCTCAATCTCAGTGTTCGACGCGTCAACGGACGCGGCGACGGTCGTCGTGGTGTTGTCCACGGACATGGTGGTACAGACCTCCTGGTCAAACGGCACGTGCCAAGGAGGCTTCAGGGAGCGCCGGATGCGCGCCGCCGAGCCAATCACAAGTACGGGCCCTACATCGGGGCAATGCCGCGCCTGTGTTGGCCTGAGATCCATTGTCGGCCGCTAGTTCGCGGCCTGCGATCGTAAGCCGGAGGGCTTTCCCTCCGTGCGGGGCGGTCCGGATTCGCGCCGTGGTGGCGGCAATCCGGACGCCGAAAAGCGCGCGGGCATCACATGAATACCCGTTCAGTGTAGCGGGACACCGCGACCACGACGAAACCGGCAGGCCAGCGCCTAAGTTTCCACGGGAAAACGACCGCACGCACCTGCCGGTCACCCGCGAACGCGGCCGTTCGGCCCCGCGATCGACTCGGCCTTAGTAGGCTTGGAACGCATAAGGGACGCACATACCTCCGGGAATCGACCGAGTGGCCGGTATCCGACCGCGCCGCACCGTTCGTTGACCAGGGTGGTTCGTTCATCCGGTGGTTCGTTGATCCGGAGTGCGGCGGGAAGGAGGCGGGTCGAGGGTGGCAGCGACAGGTGCCGAAAGGACGGTGTCCCGCGGCCGGATTCCCGGCATGCGCCGCAAACGCGAGGAACCGGACCTGGTCGCGGTCTTCGTCACCCGAGGTTTCGCCGTGGTCCCCGCCGCCGCCCCGCTCGGCCCCGGCTGCTCCTGTAGCCGCGTCGGCTGTCCCAATCCCGGGGCGCATCCGCTCTCCTACGGCTGGCAGACCGAGGCCAGCGCCGATCCGGCCCAGCTCCACCGCTGGCGCTCGCGGCTCCCGGGCGTGAACTTCGCCAGTCCCACCGGCCGTACCCACGACGTGCTCGACGTCCCGATCTCCGCCGGCCGCATCGCCTTCCGCACGCTGACCTCCGCCGCCGCTGCGCTCGGACCGGTGGCCGTCTCGGCCGAGGGCGACCGCTGCCTCTTCTTCACGACCGCCCGACCTGGCGGGGAAGACGAGCGCGCCACGGACGAATGGTGGCGTTGCGACCTCGACGCCGCGCCCGAGACCGAGGAAGGCAGCCCGGGTCTGCGCTGGCACACCCGTGGCTCTTACGTGCTCGTCCCGCCGGCCCGCGCGCTCAACGGCGGGCGAGCCCGCTGGATCCACGCCCCCGAGGCCCCGCTGCCCGACCCGCTACGCCTGCTCGGCGCTCTCGCCGACGCCTGCGAAGCCGTTGCGGCAACGACCGAAACCACGGAGTGGTGACGGCAGCGGCACCATTCCCGGCGCTGGATGCGCGGTACTAGAACAGTACTAGGTTCACGGCCCAGAGCCAGGTCAGGCGACGGTGAGCAGTTCCGCGCCCCGGTCGGTGACCACCATCGTGTGCTCGAACTGAGCGGTCAGCTTCCCGTCCGCGGTCACCGCGGTCCAGTTGTCGTCCCACATCCGGTGCTCGATCGCGCCGAGCGTCAACATCGGCTCGATCGTGAAGGTCATCCCCGGCTCCAGCAGCCGCGTCGCGCGCGCGTCGTCGTAGTGCGGAATGATCAGGCCGCTGTGGAACGAGGTCGCGATCCCATGGCCGGTGAAGACGCGCACCACGCCGTACCCGAACCGCTTCGCGTACGACTCGATGACCCGGCCGATCACATTGATCTGCCGCCCCGGCCGCACCGCCTTGATCGCCCGGTCCAGCGCCTCGCGGGTCCGCTCGACCAGCAGATGCGCCTCCTCGGACACCTCGCCGACCTCGAACGTCGCGTTCGTGTCGCCGTGTACCCCGTTGATGAAAGCGGTGATATCGACGTTGACGATGTCGCCGTCGTTGAGCACCGTCGAGTCCGGGATGCCGTGGCAGATCACCTCATTGATGGAGGTGCACAGCGACTTCGGGTAACCCTTGTAGCCCAACGTCGACGGGTAGGCCCCGTGGTCGCACAGGAACTCGTGCCCGATCCGGTCAAGGTCGTCCGTTGTGACACCCGGCTTGGCCGCCCTCCCGACCTCGGCCAACGCCTGCGCCGCGATCCGCCCCGCGATGCGCATCTTCTCGATCGTCTCCACGGACTGCACGTCAGAACCGTGGTATGGCTTCGGCCGCGGCTTGCCGACGTATTCCGGGCGGGCGATGTCGGACGGGACGGACCGATTCGGGGAGAGTGTTCCGGGCACAAGGGGAGCCATGCGCATGAGTCTAAGACTTCGATGCAGGGCAGTACTCCTTTGCCTATTGCGCTATGGCCGGTGAAGGGATGGATATGAGCGACGAGGGACCGCAGTTCTTCTACTGCATCAAGCACCACACGGTCGAAGGACCAGTCGGCTGCCGGGCCCAGGACCGGCTCGGCCCGTATGCCACCCGTGAAGAGGCCGAACAGGCCCTGGAGAAGGTCAAGGAGCGCAACGCCGCGTGGGGTGACGACCGCGACTAGGCGGGCTCGTTAAGAGGCTCGGCGCGGCGGCGTCTGAGCGTCGCGACCGCCAACGCCTACCAACGCTCCACGCGTGGTCCGCTGACCGCCTCGATCCAGCGCCCCAGCCGTCCGCGCAATCCGCCCGCGGCAGTGTCCCGCGACGCGGCCGCGAGCGAGACTAGATGCTGCGCCGTGTCGAAGGTCAGCGGGCCCGGCTCATCCGGCACGGTCAACGTCTCGTGCGCCAGCCCGCGCAGCTGGGCCGCGCTCTGATCGAGCGTCAGAATCCGGGCACCGCGGTGCCGCGCGTCGTCGATCCGCTCCAGCAGCGAGTCCGCCGGATCCTGCTGCGCCACCACCAGCAGCGCCTCGCCGCGTCCGGCCGAGTTCAGCCGCTGAAGACCGGCCGCGAGGTGCGGGGGAGCGTCCGGCGGCGGATTGTGCCGCAGCAACACCGGCGCGAGCTGTGGCAGGTCCGCCCACTGCGACTCATCGGTCAGATGCGCAGCCAGGTGCCACGGCTCGTCATCCGGCGGACCGGCCAGCAGCAGCCCGCCGACCCGGCGCGGCGCGCGGCGCAACGCGCAGCCGAACTCGTCGCTCGCGTCGATCCAGCCGGACCGGCCTCCGGTCGCGCCGAGCAGATCGCGCAGGGCGGCCGCCTGCACTCTGTCCATACACACCATCGTGCCAGCTTGCGGGGCGGGTTACCGACCAATGGCGCGATTCGGAAGGCGCGGACGGGCCGGCGCGGCAGGGGAGAGACGGCGAAGGGTCCGGCCGCGGGTGCTACCGGACCCTCGAACAGCTGTCAGCTGCGGATTCGCCGCGATCAGTGGAACGTGTGCTCCGGTGCCGGGAACGCGCCGTTGACCACGTCCGCGGCGTAGGCGCGCGCCGCGTCGCCGAGCACCGAGCGCAGGTCCGCGTACTTCTTCGTGAACCGCGGCGCGTTGCCCGGCGTCATGCCGGCCATGTCCGTCCACACCAGCACCTGAGCGTCCGTGCCCGGTCCCGCGCCGATGCCGATCGTCGGGACGGTCAGCAGCTCGGTCACCCGCGTGGCCAGCTCCTCCGGCACCAGTTCCAGCACCACCGCGAAGGCGCCGGCGGCCTCCAGCGACTTGGCGTCCGCGAGCAGCCGCTCCGCCTCCTCGTCGCCGCGGCCCTGCACCCGGTAGCCGCCCAGGACGTTCACCGACTGCGGGGTCAGCCCGATGTGCGCCATGACCGGGATCCCGGCCTGCACCAGCGCCTCGACCTGAGGCACGACCCGGCGGCCGCCCTCGAGCTTGACCGCGCCCGCCCCGGCCTCTTTCAGGAACCGGGTGCCGGTCTCCAGCGCCTGCCGCGCCCCGCCCTGGTACGAGCCGAACGGCATGTCGGCCACGACCAGCGCGCGCTTCGTTCCGCGCACGACGGCCGCGGTCAGCGTGATCAACTCGTCGACGGTCACCGGCACGGTGTTGGAATAGCCGAGATGGTTGTCGGCGGCCGAATCGCCGACCAGCAGTACCGGTATCCCGGCCTCGTCGAACACTCCGGCGGTCAGCGCGTCATAGGCGGTGAGCATCGGCCAGCGCTCGGCGCGCCGCTTCGCCGCGGCCAGGTCGCGCACGGTGACCCGGCGGCCGACGCCGTTCCCGCCGCCGTACAGCGTGAGCTTGGGTTCCGTGGCGGCGGGGGCGGGCTGGGGTGATTGAGACATGCCTGGGACTGACATGACAGAACGACTCCTCGGAAAAGATCTCGTGGCGCCCACACGGGCGTCCCCGGACTGAGAGGGATCGTCTCACTTCCGGCCCGCCGCCGCCAGACTTCGCGCGGCGGCGCGATGATCGCTAGTGCGACTTCCAGAACATGAACAAGTTCTGGCCCTGGCTCGCGCCGTAGTACGGCTGGCCGAACGCACTCAAGATCGAATAGATGGCGTGCGAGAACCCGTCGCGCACCGGCTGGAAGAAGAACAGCAGCAATAGCACCAAGAGGATGCCATACGGCCGGATCGGCTCGAGCCCGCGGCGCGTCTCCGGCTTGAGATAGGGCTCGATGATGCCGTAGCCGTCGAGCCCCGGAACCGGGATGAGGTTCAGCAGCGCTACAGCGACTTGCAAGAATGCGAAGAAGGTGACGCCCTGCCAGAACTCCTGATGCGAACCGAACACCGCCGAACCGCTGCCGTCGATGGGCATGGTCGGTGCCCAGAGCGCCACAGCCACCATCGCGATGACGGCGAACACCACGTTCGCCAACGGGCCGCTCGCCGAGATCAGGCTGGCCTGCCAGCGCTTGCGCGCCGCGGTACGGTCCACCAGCACCGCGCCGCCGGGCAGCGGAAGGCCGCCCCACGCCAGGTAGAGGGCAGGCAGCAGGAAGCTGAGTACCGGGTTGAGGTAACGCAGCGGATTGAGGTCTAGGTAGCCGCGTGCTGCGATACCGGTGTCTCCGGCTCGGTGCGCCGCGTATGCGTGTCCGAACTCGTGCAGGCACAGCACGACGAAGTATGCGCCCATCACAAATACGAACACCGCGAACCCGGCGTCGCCGTATCCGGTCCACGCCGCTACCGCGCCGGTCACCGTCACCGCGACGATGCCCAGGAAGACCGAGCTCACCTTGATCCGGTTTCGCCGACCCCAAGGCTGCGCGGTGCGCCTTGGCGCCCCCGTGCGCTGGCCGAAAACTCCCATGTCGCTGAGCACTCGCTTCTGCTGAACGGCGCCCGACGTCGGAACTCTGCGGCGGGCGGAGCGATGGCGGCGCCGGCTGGCGCCTTGCGGCCCATGCTATGACCACATGCTGAGCGTGCGGCGTGAAGCGGTGCGAAAACCGGGGCCGCGGCAGAGAAAACCGCAGCGCAGGCCGGTAGGCCACGTTTTTAGTCGGGCACCGCTTCAGACGGGCACCGCCTCAGCCGTGCCACCCGTCCACCAGGCTGTGCACGTTCTGCGCCGGGATCGCCGCCGCCTGCTCTTCCTCCTCGCCGGCGATGATCAGCTCGCCGACCCGGTCGGACAGCGCCGCGCGGCCGTCCTGTGCGAGCCCGGAATCCGTCACCAAAGCCGCGGCGCCCTCCAGGCCGGCGATGGCGCACAAGCCCACGACGCCCCACTTGGTGTGGTCGGCCAGGACGATCAGCCGTCGTGCGGTCGACATCAACGCACGGTTGGTCTCGGCCTCCATGAGGTTCGGCGAGGTAAAGCCGGCCACCTCGTCCATCCCGTGCACGCCCATGAAAACGCAGTCCAGGTGCAGCGCACGTATCGACTGGATGGCTACCGGTCCGACCAGCGCATCCGAGGGCGTGCGTACCCCGCCGGTGAGGATCACCGTCTGGCTCGCCACCGCATGCGTGTGCAGCACCTCCGCCACGCGCAGCGAGTTGGTCACCACCGTCACATCCGGGACCCGCGCCATCGCACGCGCGAAAGCGTGCGTCGTCGTTCCCGCGGTCACGCCGATCGCGGTACCGGGACGCACCAGGTCGGCCGCACGGCGGGCGATGGCGTCCTTCGCCGCTCGCTCGCGCCCGACCTTGGCCTCGAATCCGGGCTCGTCGGTCGAGCCGGGATGCCGGGCGGTCGCGCCGCCGTGCACCTTCTCGATCAAGCCCTTGCGGGCCAGCGTGTCCAGATCCCGGCGCACCGTCATGTCCGAAACCCCGAGCGCCTGAGTCAGATCGCTGACGCGGACGCCGCCGATCCGGCGGACCTCCTCCAGGATCCAGCTCTGCCGCTGTGCCGCCAACATCTCCGGGCTCCTTCACGCCGAGGGGCGCTGTGCACACCGTCGCGCACACGGCTGCACTAGCGAACCACCAGCCGACCAGAAACACACTCGATCCAACATCGGACCGTCCGTACGTGGGTACGAAGAACCCAGAACGCAACAGTAACCAGACCACGGCTAGCACACCAGCCCCTACAGCTGCCCTTTTCGATGTTTCATT
>DASUAR010000285.1:0-15114 GCA_035763685.1 Actinocrinis sp.
GGGGCTGGCCGCCCCGACGGTGACACATGCCCGGCGCAGCTCGGTGTCGGAAGAACACTTACCGCTGGTCGGGTCGGATGACCTTGGTCCGCAGCACGCCCTCGTTGAGGTTGAGCTGGCGGTCGAACTCCTTCACCACCGAGGGCTCGGCGTTCAGGTTGATGACGGCGTAGATGCCCTCGGACACCTTCTTGCCGCCCTTCTTGATCTCGTAGGCGAGCCGGCGACGGCCCCAGATGTCGGTCTTCTCGACCGTGCCGCCATTGGTGCGGATCACGTTCAGGAAGGTCTCTACCGACGGAGCGATCTGACGCTCTTCGAGGTCCGGGTCGAGGATGACCATGACTTCGTAATGACGCATACGGAAACCCACCTCCTATGGACTCAAAACGGCCGCGGACTTTCCGCGACAGGAGGGCGATGCGTCGGGCTGTGCTCAGGTGCGTGCACAGACCGGGTTCGGGCAAGTCTACCCGGATGCCGTTGGACCCTTGAAATCGACCGGGAACGCACCGATGGTGACAGTGGGAACGGCGACAGTGGGAAGGACGACTTCCCATCGCAGCAGGCAGGAAGGAGTCACCGATGGCCCGCACGATCTCCCCGGAGCACGCCCACCGGCACCACCTCGCGTTCACGCTCAACACCGATGGGGTGCGGCACCCGCTGGAGAACACCGGCAGCATGCTCACCGCGATCCTCGGCATCGTAGCCGCGGTCTGCGCCTTCTTCCCTTCGATGCACATCCTCGGTTCCTGGGCCGGTCTGGCCGGTATGGGCGCCGGACTGTGGGCGCAGATGATCTCGGCGACGACGGCCGAGCGTTTCGTGAACATCGCCGGGGTCGTCCTTTCCGGGCTCGGTCTGCTGTTCGGACTCGCTCACGGTGGACTCTACTGACGACCACTGACAGCAACGGCTGTCCGCGGGCGGCAGTACGGTTGCCCCCATGGTGAACAAGAGCCCGCGGCCGCGTATCGGCTGCACCGTCGACCCCGCCGACCCGCTCGGCGCCGCGGCCGCGCGCGGCGCCGAGGCGATGCAGATTCTGCTGGGCGACCCGCAGAGCTGGACCAAGCCGGCCACGCTGTACCCGGACGGCGCAGCGGCGCTGAAGCAGGCGGTGAAGGACGCCGGGCTGGCGCTGTATGTGCACGCGCCGTACGTCATCAACGTGGCCTCGGCGAACAACCGGATCAGGATCCCCAGCCGCAAGCTGCTCCAGCAGACGCTGGACGCCGCGGCCGAGGTCGGCGCGCTCGGCGTGGTGGTGCACGGCGGGCACATCACCAAGAACGACGACCCGGCGGTCGGCTTCGACAACTGGCGCAAGGCGGTGGAGGGGCTGGAGTTCTCCTGCCCGCTGTTGATCGAGAACACCGCGGGCGGAGACCACGCGATGGCCCGGCGGCTCGAATCGATCGCGAAGCTGTGGGCCGCGGTCGACGGACACGATGTCGGCTTCTGCCTCGACACCTGCCACGCCTTCGCCGGCGGCGAGCCGCTGGAGACCGTGGTGGAAAAGGTCGTCGGCATCACCGGGCGGATCGACCTGGTGCACGCCAACGACTCGCAGGGCACTCTGGACTCGGGCCGGGACCGGCACGCGAACTTCGGCGACGGCGCCATCCACTTGGACGATCTGGCTGTAGCGGTGCGTGCGGCGGCCGCGGTCGGCGCCGATTTCGTGTGTGAGACGCCAGGTGACGCCGCCGCGCAGGCGGCGGATATCGCCTGGATCCGCGAAAGGCTCGCGCAGCCGGAGTAATCTGCTTCGGCGTGGCACTACTCTACGCGAGCAGATCATCACGTAAAGCGACCGGCGGACTGGTCATTCGACCTCTCGGTCGCGACGAGCACCTGGAGTTTGTGCACAGCCGAAGCGATGACGGAGCAGGGCTGTCGTTCTTGCAGTGCCCCTCGTGGGGAGCCGTGAAGAGCGGCTGGCGCTGCGAGTCGCTGGGCTGGTTTCGCGGCAGCGACCTGGTCGGCGCCGGTCTGGTGCTGTACCGCTCGCTGCCGCGCATCGGGCGGTCGCTGGCCTATCTGCCTGAAGGGCCGATGATCGACTGGTTCGGCGACCAGACCGGTATTGCCGTCGAGGACTGGCTCAAGCCACTGATCGGCGCGTTGCGTCGGCGTGGTGCGTTCACCGTCAAACTCGGGCCCAAGGTCATCACACGCGCCTGGTCAGCCGCGACGGTCAAGCGGGCGGTGGCAGAGGGCACGTACCGACGTCTGGGTGACGTTCCCGCCGACCGAGCAGACGCGCGCGCTGACGAGCTGTCACTTCGCCTTCGGTCGCTCGGCTGGCGGCGCACGGACCGCGGCGGTGACGGCTTCAGCGATTTCCAGCCGCGCTACCTCTTCCGGCTGCCGCTTGGCGGCCGCGACGAGCAGCAGGTCAGCGCCGAGTTCAGCCAGCAGTGGCGGCGCAACATCCGGCTTGCCGAGCGGGCCGGCGTGCACGTGGAGCGAGTCGATAGCGTCGCACTGCCCGAGTTTCACCGCCTCTACGCGGAGACCGCGGCGCGTGATCAGTTCACGCCCAGGCCGCTGGAGTACTTCCAGCGCATGTTCGACGTCATAAACGCGGAGGACCCGGAACGCATCCGGCTGTACGTAGCCCGGCGCGGTAACGAGTCTTTGGCCGCAGCCACGATGGTGCGTGTCGGGTCGTACGCCTGGTACAGCTACGGTGCGTCTGCGAACGAGGGCCGCGAACACCGGCCCTCTAACGCGTTGCAGTGGCGAATGATCGAGGACTGCCTTGTCGACGGTATGAGCGTCTACGACCTGCGCGGCATCAGCGACACCCTGGATCCGGCGCACCATCTTCACGGCCTGCTGCGTTTCAAGGTCGGGCTCGGCGGCGAGGCGGTCGAATACCTCGGCGAATGGGATTACCCGATCAATCCGGTGCTGCATCGGGCCTTCCAGCTCTACCTGGCACGGCGTTGACATGCCTCTCACGCTGTATGTCGATCGCGGGGCTTGGCGCCACCACCAGATGTGCGTGACCGAGGCGGAGCCCGACCTGGTCCCGGTGGCCAAAGGCAACGGCTACGGCTTCACGGTCCCGGTGCTCGCCCGCGCCGCCGCCGGACTCGGCGTAGATCAGTTGGCGGTTGGGACCGCGGAGGAGGCGGCCGCGGTACTCGGCTGCTTCTCCGGTGATGTGATCATCCTTGAGCCCTACTTGGACGGAGCCGAACCGGCGCTGTCTGACGGCCGGATCGTACGCACGGCCGCCTCGGTCGACGCGGTACGTAAACTCGCCGGACACCGGATGATCATCGACTGCCGCAGCTCACTGCGCCGCCAGGGTCTTTCCCGCGCCGATCTGCCGCTCGCGGCTCAGGCGCTCGGCGGACAGCAGATCGACGGCTTCTCGCTGCACCTGCCGCTGGACCGGCCCGCCGCGACCGATCCGGCGGCCGAGACGGTGTCGTGGGTCAAGGCCCTGACCGAGTCCGGATTCAGGGTGCGGACGATATACGTCAGTCATCTGAGCCGCCTGGAAATCGCCGGATTGGAGCGTGTCTGTCCGGGGACTCGGTTCCGGCCGCGGATCGGGACCCAGCTCTGGCTCGGCGAGCCCACCGCCGTTCAAGCCCGTGCGACCGTACTCGACACCTTCCCGGTACAACGCGGCGACCGAATCGGCTATCGGCAGGCCCGATCCCGGCAGGACGGCTGGGTCGTCGTGGTCAGCGGCGGAACCGTGCAGGGCGTCGGGCTCGAAGCGCCGCGCATCCTGCGCGGTCTGGCGCCGCGAGCCAAGGAGCTGCTGCGCTCCGGGCTGGCGGCGGTCAACCGGACGCGCTCGCCGTTCAGCTGGCAGGGCCGGAAACAGTGGTTCGCCGAGCCACCGCACATGCTGGTCTCGATGCTCTACCTGCCCCGGCAGGTGGAACCGCCGCAACCGGGTACCGAACTGCCCGCGGAGCTGCGGCACACCTCCACGCACTTCGACCAGGTCATCATGCGCTGATTTCAGGCGGGTCGGCTCGACTGCTGCTGGTGCTGCCGTCCTCGGCGTTCGCGGCTGCACCTTCCTCGCCAAGCTCGACGACTTCGATGGCGTTCCCGTCCGGCTCGGATTCCGAGGCGGTCTCGCCAGCGCGCTCACCGGCGCCGCCGTCATCCTCCTTGGCCTTCGCCGCCGCGGCCCGCGCCTGGGCGGGAACAACGGCGGGCGCGAACGGGTCGCGGAACCCGTACACGTCGGGCGCCTGGTCGAGCACGCCGCCGCCGGGATCGTCGAAGCCGCCGGCCCGTACCGGGTCGCGCCGGTTGTCGAAGATGTCGCGGATCACCTGCACCACGAAGAAGAGCGTGCCGCCGATGTGGATCGCGATGGCGAAGTCATAGCCGCCCTCAGGCAGCCCGCGATTCGCATCGTTGCTTACGGTGATCAGGTACAGCCAGATCGCGCCGTAGTAGATGACCTCGCAGGCCTGCCAGATCAGGAAGTCGCGCCACCGCGGCCGGGCCAGCACCGCCAGCGGAATGAGCCAGAGCACGTACTGCGGCGAGTAGACCTTGTTGAACAGGATGAACGCCGCCGCCGCGAGGAAGGCGATCTGCGCGACCCGCGGCCGGTTCCTGGCCAGCCAGGCGATCAACCCGATGCCGACGCAGGAGACCGCGAGCAGCACCGCGAACAGTGTGTTGATCTGGTTGGCGTTGAAGGTCATGTGCAGCGGGCTGTACTCCAGGAACAGCCAGAGCGAGCCCCAGTCGGCACCGCGGTTCTCGTTGAACGTGTAGAAGTAGGTCCAGGAGTGCCAGTTCTCGATCATGAACGGCAGGTTCACCACCAGCCAGGACCCGATCGCGCCGGCCAAGCACAGCGCCCAGGCTTTCATCTTCCCCGCCCGCCAGCACAACAGCACCAGCGCAACCAGCAGCAGGGCGGGGTACAGCTTCGCCGCCGTGCCGAGGCCGATGAAGACTCCGGCCAGGATCGGCTTGCTGCGCGCCCAGGCCAGCAGCGCGACGGCGGCCAGGCCCACGGCGATCAGGTCCCAGTTGATCGAGCCGTTGAGCATCAGCCCCGGCGCGATCGCGAACATCGCGGCGTCCCAGGGACGCGGCCCGGAGATCCCGATCAGCGCCACCACGGTGATCGCGGCGAAGGCCAGCAGGAACCAGGTGGTGAACACGTAGAACCAGCGGCCCTGGTTGTTCGCGTCCCCGGGGACATGCCTGGCCAGCAGCGCCGCGGTCTCCATCGCGGCGCCGGTGATCACCGGATACTCGAGATAGTTGTTCGGGTTGGTCGAGTAGTAGGCCACCTCGCCCTGCGAGAACCCGCGGCCCTGATACATGAAGGGGATGTCCGTGTAGCACATGTGCGTGTACTGCTGGTTCCCGCCGCCGGTCCACGCCGTGCTGAAGCAGGGCTGGCGCATTCCGATGCCGACCGCGGTGGACAGCAGGGTCAGCAGGAGCAGCAGGAAGGCGACGGTGGCCCGGCCGCGCGGCAGCCGCGCGCGGCGGCCGATCACGCCGCCGAAGCCGTCCGAGCCGAGGTTCGCCACGGGGTCGTCCAGGCTCGGCGCGGTGACCACGAACGTCTTCGGGCGCGCCTCGATTTCTGGCGCCCGCGGCGGCTCAGGAGCTTCGTCGACTTCGGCAGTGCTGACGGTCATGCGCGTAACCATAGCGAGCGACGCAAGGACTGATGCGACGGCATGGCGTATCTGTGGCCGGTTGGTTGCGGTACGTCGCTCTGACGCGCAGTTATCGGCGTGAACGCGGCTCACGGGTATCGCGCTGTCGTGAAAGCGTCAGCGTGATCGGGGGACGTATCGCGCTCGAAAGCCGCGTGGCCCCGGCGATCCGAAGACCGCGGGGCCACGAGGCGCTGCTGGAACCGGGATGACCCGGCTAACCGTGTTTTCGCGACGCGCTGGGCGACGGCGACGGGCTGGTGCTCGGCGTTCCGCCGCCGCCCCCTCCGCCACCGCCGCAGCCACCCGCGAGACCGCCCAGGAACCCGGCCTGACAGGTCGCGCTACTGCTCGGGCTCGCGCTCGGCGACGTGGACGACGACGGCTGCCCGCCACCGTTCGGTGCCTTGCTCGCCGAAGCCGACGGCGAGGCGCTGGCGGCCGGGCTGTTCGAGATCGTCATGTTCGCGGTGTTCGGCGTCGGGAAGGCCGTGTCGCCGACGAACTTCGAGTGCGTGCCCTGCATCAGCTTCATGAACTCAGCCCAGATCGGCAGCGAGACCGAGGCACCGAAGGAGAACCCGGCACCGTTGATGTTGTCCACCGGTGCCTGAATCTGCACGGTCTTACCGGTCTTCGGGTCCTTCTCGGTGATCCACCGAGACACCGCGACCGCCGTCTCCAGCTTCGAGCTGTACCCGTTGAACCACACTGCGGCCGTAGTGAAATAGCCGTTCTGGGTCTTGTTGTAGATGTCCGGATAGTTCTTCTGCAGGGAGGTCAACTCCATCGTCGACGTACCGGTCTTGCCGACGACGTTCTGCAGCCCGCTCTGGTTCGTCGCGCCGTACGCGGTGCCGTCTGAATCGTGGGTCACGTGCGACAGCGTCTGGGTGACCGTCTCGGCGACGTTCGGGTCGAGCACCTGCTTCGGCTTGGCCTCCGGCTTCCAGTCGAAGCCGGTGCTGGCGTTCTTGATCTCCTTGACCTCGATCAGCGGGTACTGCGCGCCGTTGTTGGCGAACGCGCTGTACGCGGCGGCCATACGCGCCGGGCTCACCGAGGAGATACCGAGAGTGAGTCGGGCGTCCGCGTGGAGACCCTGCGCGTTGGCGTCCGTGATGCCGAGGTTGTTGACCGTCTGCATCACGTCCTTGTAGGTCACCTGGTTGGCCAGGCGGACGAACGCGGTGTTCACCGACTCGGAGGTCGCGGTGTTGATCGTGATCATGCCGTGCCCGCCGTCGTCGTTCGACACCGGCTTGTCGCCTGACGCCTCAGCCATTTCGGTCGGATTGTTCTTATCCGGCCAGGGCGAGTTGCCGTTGATATAGCTGTCCGGCGAGATGTTCTGCCCGAACGCGGTGGCCAATGTAAATGCCTTGAACGTGGAACCCGGCTGCACCTGACCCTGCGTAGCCCAGTTGAACTGGCTGGTCCCGCCATAGAAGGCGACCAGCTCACCGGTCGTCGGATCCACTGCGGCCAGCGCTGGATACAGGTTCTGGTCGTACCAGTTCTTGGAGTTCAGCTTCGAGAGCAGCTGGTCCTGCACCGCCTGCTTCGCCAGATCCATGTAGTGCTGGTTGAAGGTGGTGATGATGGTGTAGCCGCCGTTGCCGCGCTCTATCTGGTCCATGTTCGGCAGCCCGCTGTTCGGGTTGGCCGCCGCGTAGGAGTCGATCCAGTTCGAGACCGCCTGCTTCATCTGCTGCTGCTCGATGGTCTCCGAGGTGTCGTTCTGCGCGATCACGGTCGGGAACTTGGCGATCGCGGCGTCGTAGTCGGACTGCTTGATCAAGCCGTAGTCCAGCATGTTCTTGAGTACTGCGGCCCAGCGCGCCTTCAACTGGCCCTGCCAGTACAACTGCGTCGCCTGATCCACCGAGGAGTCATAGCCCTTGCTGAAGTTGGTCGGCTGGTTCACCAAGGCGGCAAGCAACGCGGAGTCGGCTGGATCGTTGACCTGCGTGACGTCTTTGCCCAGCCAGGCTTTGGACGCCGCCTGGATGCCGTAGGAGTTGCGGCCGAAGAACACCGTGTTCAGGTACTCCTGCATCACCCGGTCCTTGGACCAGGTGTGCCCGATCTTCAGCGCGATGAAGATCTCATCGATCTTCCTGCTGAAGGTCTGGTTCTGCGTCAGATAAGCGTTCTTCGCGAACTGCTGGGTCAGCGTCGAGCCACCCTGCAGCGGCTTGCCCTCCACGTCGTTGATGAACGAGCGGATCATGCCGGTGTAGGAGATGCCGGGGTTGGTGCGGAAGGTCTTGTCCTCGGCGGCGATGATCGCGTTCTGCATCGTCATCGGGATGTCGCTTATGTTCACGTCGCGCCGGTTGGTGGCGCCGAGCTTGGCGAACGTGGTGCTGGCGTCGTCGTAGGTGAAGTTGGTGATCTGCGCCTGCGAGGCCAGCGACTCGGCGGTCGGGATCTGCACCGTCGCGTACTCGAACGCGATCAGGCCGATGATCAGGAAGAACCCGGCCAGCATGAACGAGCAGACCTGCTTGATCGACGGCATCCAGTGCCGCCAGCCGTTCATGCCGGTGCGCGGGTAGTCGAAGTAGCGGTGATAACCGGTCCTCTTCGCCGGACGTGCGGCCGCGCGCTCACCGGCTCGCCGGCCGGCTCCGTTACGGGTCGGACGGCCGTCGATCGCGCTCGGGCCGTAACGATCCGAGCGCTCCTGGCCAGGGGCATACTCCGGCGCGTCGGTGGCGCCGTTGCGCGCGGCTCGGCGCTCCTCCACGCGGCTGCGGCGCGGGGGCGTGCCTACCGCTTCGCCGCCGCCACTCGTCGGCAGATCGGGGACGCCAGGCATCTGCCGGGTGCCGCCCGAGGCGCTGTCTCCGTACACGATCTCGCCCTGAATCGGACCCTGCCTACCGCGTCGGGTGCCCGAGTAGGGGTCCGAGGGGGACTGGCCGTAGCCGCGTGAGCCTCCGTAGCCGCGGTCTGATCCGCTGTCCCCACTCTGCCCATAGCCGCGTGCGCCGTTCCCACCGCTCGGCGCACCGCCTGATGCTGCGTCATAGCCTCGGTCGCCATATCCGCGCGGCTCGGACCCGGACGACTGCCCGTATCCCGCACCGGCTCCGTACCCCGGTTGTGCCTCTTGGCCGGAATGGGCACGGCTACCGCCGCCCGAGCCGTTGGCCTCATCCGAGCCGGCGCCGTAGCCGCGTCTGCCGCCCCCATAGGACCGCGAACCGTCTCGGGGCGCATTACCGCGCCCGTACTCGTGATCTCCGCCCATAGCCGCGTCTGCTCCCTGTGCCTGTTGCCTGGCCTTCCCCAGAAGGACGAAAGCCTTTCCGGGGGCGGTTCCCCGCGCCCAAACGAACACGATTGGCAAGCAGAGTACGCCGACACCCCAAGCCCGCTGAAGCCAGGTGATCGTTTTCTGAGCGTTCGCCGCTAATGTCCGCAAGCCGGATGAAACGACGGTATTCGCACGCGTGTCGCACGGCGGACTTGTCAGCCGCGCCGCTTCGGATCTATCGTGGCGATGTATCGAACCGATACATCGGTTAGAGTCTTCACCGTCTGGACACGCAAAGTACCGCCTGTGTCCGGCACGTGGAAGCCCCGCGGCCGCCCGATCCAACGCCGGATCGGCACGCTGACGACCAGGAGGCCTGATGGCGAAGCGCTCCGGAGTGCTGGAGTTCGCTGTCCTCGGCCTGCTGCACGAGTCGCCGATGCACGGATACGAGCTGCGCAAGCGGCTCAACGTCCTGCTCGGATCGCTGCGCGTGTTCTCCTACGGCTCGCTTTATCCGTGCCTCAAGGAACTGGTCGCGCGCGGCTGGCTCATCGAGGACGCGGAAGCCGAACCGGCACCGCGCCGGACCACGGCCAAAGCCGCCGCGGCCAGGACCGCGGCCCGCGGCGAAGCCGGGTCGAGCGCCGCGCCGCGCCGCTCGAAGATCGTCTACCGACTCACCCCGGACGGCGAGGAGCGGTTCAACCAACTGCTCTCCGACGCGGGCCCCTCGGCCTGGGAGGACGAGAACTTCGGTGTGCACTTCGCCTTCTTCGGCCGCACGGACGCCGCCGTCCGGCTGCGGATCCTGGAGGGGCGCCGCTCCCGCCTCGAGGAGCGGCTCGACCTGTTCCGCCAGTCGGTGATCCGCACCAGGGAGCGGCTCGACCGCTACACCCTGGAGGCGCAGCGGCACGGCATGGAATCGGTGGAGCGCGAGGTGCGCTGGCTCAACGAGCTGATCAAGACCGAGCACGACCAGCAGGTGGGCCCGCAGCTGGGCCCGCCGGCCGGCTGACCCGACAGCGCGTGGTCCGCCGGAAACGTCCCACGATCGAGGGCGCGAACACCCCCGCCCACTGAGAGATCGACTAATGAAGAAGGAGCAACACCGCATGGGTTCGGTTCGCGTAGCCATCGTGGGCGTGGGCAACTGCGCCTCATCCCTCGTGCAGGGCGTCGAGTACTACAAGGACGCCGACCCGGCCGCCAGGGTCCCCGGCCTGATGCATGTTCAGTTCGGCGACTACCACGTGCGCGACATCGAGTTCGTGGCCGCGTTCGACGTGGACGCCAAGAAGGTCGGCCAGGACCTGGCGCACGCCATCCACGCCTCGGAGAACAACACCATCAAGATCGCCGACGTGGCCCCCACCGGCGTGATCGTGCAGCGCGGCCACACCCTCGACGGTCTGGGCAAGTACTACCAGCAGACCATCGACGAGTCGACCGAGGAGCCGGCGGACGTCGTCAAGGCGCTCAAGGACGCCCGCGCCGACGTGCTCGTGTGCTACCTGCCGGTGGGCTCCGAGCAGGCCGCCAAGTTCTACGCGCAGTGCGCGATCGACGCGAAGGTCGCCTTCGTCAACGCGCTGCCGGTGTTCATCGCGGGCACCAAGGAATGGGCTGACAAGTTCACCGAGGCCGGCGTCCCGATCATCGGCGACGACATCAAGTCGCAGGTCGGCGCGACCATCACGCACCGGGTGCTGGCCAAGCTGTTCGAGGACCGCGGCGTGGTGCTCGACCGCACCATGCAGCTGAACGTCGGCGGCAACATGGACTTCATGAACATGCTCGAGCGCGAGCGGCTCGAGTCGAAGAAGATCTCCAAGACCCAGGCGGTCACCTCGCAGCTCTCGCACGACATCGGCAAGGGCAACGTGCACATCGGCCCGTCCGACTACGTGTCCTGGCTCGACGACCGCAAGTGGGCGTACGTGCGGCTCGAGGGCCGCGCGTTCGGCGACGTGCCGCTGAACCTGGAGTACAAGCTGGAGGTCTGGGACTCGCCGAACTCGGCCGGCGTCATCATCGACGCGCTGCGTTGCGCGAAGATCGCCCAGGACCGCGGCATCGGCGGCCCGATCCTGTCGGCCTCCTCGTACTTCATGAAGTCCCCGCCGGTGCAGTACTTCGACGACGCGGCGCGCGACGCGGTGGAGAAGTTCATCCGCGGCGAGGTCGAGCGCTGAACCGGCACAGCTGACCCGCTGGCCGGCCGGACCGTCGCTGACCTGCGGCGTCTCCAATCCGTCAGCGCTCTGTGAATGCACGACGTGGCGACATGCGGCCGGGCCGGTAGGCTCGGCCGCATGTCGCGCAAGCTGTTGTGGGGGATCGTCGCCGGGGTGCTCCTCGTCGGCGGTTACCTCTACTGGGTGGGCCAGGGCCGCAGCCACTACGCCGCGGTCGGCGATTGCGTGTCCAGCCCGAAGCCAGGGCAGTTGGTGCACGTCTCCTGCGGTAGCGCCGGCGCGTTACAGGTGCTGGCGAAGTTCCCCGGCGACGACTCGAACCAGTGCGACGCGGTGAGCGGCACGACCCAGGCGTTCGTGGAGTACCCCAAGACCGCGGCGGCCTTCGTGCTATGCACGGCCGCGGCGAATGGCGCAGCAAAGAAGTAATCGCTCATGAGAGACTGAGCGCCACGGCGGCCCGTCGATGCAGGCCCGCCGCGAGGAGGGCTTGCATAGCGGCCTAATGCACCGGTCTTGAAAACCGGAGTGACGCAAGTCACCGTGGGTTCGAATCCCACGCCCTCCGCCTGGACTGAATGCCATGCGGTGATGCGGTGGACGTCACTCCGGCCCTCAAGCGGCCGTGGAACTGAAAGATCGTCAGCTCATCAGTTCACCGGTCAATTCGCCAAGGTTGAGCGAATTGCCGACACACGGCGTGATCAACGGGGACGGCGCGATCAGCCGAGCGGCGAGATGCGCACCGCGGTCCCGTAGGCGCAGATCTCGGTCCACACGTCGCCCATCTCCGAGGTGTCGAAGCGCATCGCGACGACCGCGTTCGCGCCGCGCGCCTGCGCCTCGCCGATCATCCGGCCCATGACCTCGTTGCGGCTCTCCACCAGATTCTTGGTCATGCCGCGCAGTTCCCCGCCGAACATCGACTTCAGGCCCGCGCCCATCTGGCTGAAGGCGTTGCGCGAACGGACGGTCAGGCCGAAAACCTCGCCGAGTACCTGCTCGATCCGGTAGCCGGGCACGTCATTGGACGTGACGACGAGGAACTGCGGGCCGGTCCATCCTGATGAATCGCTCATCGGTGCGCTCCAAGCTGGTTAAGTGACAGGGTGTTCACCGGTACTTCCTATCGCCGTCCGGTGTGTATCACCAGACACGCCACGCGGCCTGACACTATGGGCCTGTGGAGCATGGGGTAATGAAGCCTGCGGTTGTGAAACCTGCGGTAGCGCAGTCCGAGTACCAGCGCCCTCAAGTCGTCGCGCACCGCGGTGCTTCAGCCGAAGCGCCTGAGCACACCCTGGCGGCGTACCGCACAGCGCTCTCCGTAGGTGCTGATGCATTGGAGTGCGACGTCAGGCTGACGATCGACGGGCATCTGGTGTGTGTGCACGACCGGCGGGTCAACCGGACCTCGGACGGCCGCGGAAAGGTCTCCACGCTGGAGCTGGCCAGGCTCGAGGAACTCGACTTCGGCTCCTGGCACGATTCGCACGATCCCGAGGAACCGGACCTCGACCGCAATCGAGTCCTGACGCTGCGTCGGTTGCTGGAGTTGGTGGCGGAGCAGCCGAAGCGGGTGGAACTCGCCATCGAGGTGAAGCACCCGACCCGATACGCCGGTCTGGTGGAGCGGCGGCTGGTCGAACTGCTGGACGAGTTCGGCTGGGCGCATTCGCACGGCGGGGAGCCGTCGCCGGTGCGGATCATGAGCTTCTCCCGGCTCGCGGTGCGCCGGATCCACCGGCTCGCGCCGCGGCTCGACACCGTCTTCCTCATGGAGCCGTTCTCGTATCTGCTGCGCGACGGGATACTGCCGCGCGGGGTGCCGATCGGCGGGCCGGCGATAGAGATTCTGCGCTCGCGCCCCGAATACGTGGAGCGGTTGCACCGGGCCGGGCGGCGGGTGCACGTGTGGACCGTGGACGATCCGAGCGACGTCGAACTGTGCGTCAAGCTCGGCGTCGACGCGATCATCACCAACCGGCCGCGCGAGGTCCGCGCCTTGGTCGATGCTTGACCGACACGCGATCTGACAGGCATACAGTCTGCGTCGAACATGATTTGAACCGCAGCTCACGTTCGAACAGGCATGCCGTTACGTATGCGTCGCGTATCCGTGCGAACACGCTCTGAGATGCCGGATCCGTCACCTTTCTTTGCTTGCACTGCCGCCTGCCTCAAATCTCGGTAAAGCCGAGGCATCGGAGGGGTTGCGCGCCTAAAGCGCCCGCCGCGCGATGGCCAGGGCGGTTTCGAGGTGACGGGTCGTGACCTGGAGCCCGATAGGGCGCACGCGGCGCGAGCCCGGCGTGAAACCGCCGTTGCAAACCGAAACGGGTCGTTTCCCCCGCAGCGGCCATGGGCATCGATCCCATGGTGCCGTCCGGATTCCGACCGGGGCACCCGGCAGCTGCGAGAGGGGTCGGTGGGGGTGATCATGCCTGTGGCGCGGGTGTCACCTGCCTCGTACACCGGCTATCTGCCGCACTCCTCGGTGAGCGTCCGGCAGGCCCGGGCCCAACTCGCCTCGGCCCTCTACGAACGCGACGTGCTCGGGTCCCTCGTGGACGACGCCGTGCTCATACTCTCCGAGTTCGTGACGAACGCGCTGCGCCATGCCCGCGCGCTGAACTCGGGGAAGATACGGGTCTCCTGGGAGCTCAGCGGCGAAGGCCTGCTGCGCATCGAGGTGACCGACGGCGGCGGCACCACGAGGCCGTCCACGAAGCCGTACTCGATGTCCGTATCGGCGCACGCCGGCCGCGGGCTGGAGATAGTGGACCGGCTGGCCGATCGCTGGGGCTCCCAGCGGGAGGAAGGCGGCGACGAGTACACGGTGTGGGCCGAATTGGCCGTGCGCGCCCGGCACGCCGGACGCAGGCTGCGCGCGGACCGCGCCGGAACGGTGACCGCGACGGTGACCGCACTGCCGTCCGCTCCCGCCAATCCGAACGACGGCACCCCGGCCGAACCCGCCAAGCAGCCGAAGGCGACCGCGCGCAAGCGCCCCTCGCCGGCCGAGCAGCCGGCTGCCGCAGTGATCCATCTGCTGCCGACATACCCGCAGAGCTAGCTCACGTGTCGGTCACGTGTAGGTCACGTGTCGGCCGGTCCGGCCGCGGTCTCTTGAACCGTGCGATCAAGGCCGCATCGCGCGGATCCGTGGCAGCCCGGCCGGCCGAGTATTGAAGAACCCTGTAATGCGGCGCTCATCCACCGGTCAAGACCGAGCAAAACAGTGCTCTCATTTCGCTCGGTGGTCTTGCGAACGCGCTACGCATCCGGGGTATGGTCGAGACCGGTCCGGTCGCCGGTGCATCCCCCGTCGCCGGCGGCCGGACCGCTACCGTCGACGGGCTTGTCGACCGGCCGTTCCTCCCCCTCCGCGCGGCCGGCGTCCGGCCCGTCGCCGCGGCCGGGCGCCAGATAGGCGTCCAGCATCTCGCCGAGTTCCGCGAGCAGCCGGGAGACCGGCACCGGGCCGCTGGCCGCGGCCGAGACGATGAATGCCTGCGCGGTGAGCACGATCGCGTGAGCCTGCACCGCGATCGAGCCGCGCCGGACCGAGCCGTCCCGATATCCCGCGTCGAGCCGGTGCGCCAGCAAAGTGATCGCGATCTGCTGCGTGCTGCCGAAGCGGCTGACCAGGTATGGCATCAGGATCTCCGGCTCGGCCTGAAGCACCTGATGCATGAGCGGGTCGGCATGAAAGGCGCGGACCACGTTGAGCACCGTGTCCACCAGCTTGCGCCGGGCCGGGCGCGGATCAGCCGGCGCATTCGGCGGCTCCGTGGTGTGCTCGCGCAGAATGCGGGCGAACTCGTGTCCCAGCACCTCGCTGATCAGCGAGCCGATGTCGGAGTAGCGCCGGTAGAGCGTCATCCGGCTCACGCCGGCCCGCCGGGCGACGTCGTTGAGCGTGGTGTCGTGTACCCCGGCGGCAAGGATGCAGGCCCGCGCCGCGTCG
>DASUAR010000286.1:0-9776 GCA_035763685.1 Actinocrinis sp.
ACCCGGCCGGCCCGCGCGCGGCCCCGGCTGGGCAGGCTCGCGGCGCGGGGTCACGGGACGTGTCTGCACTTGCCCTCACCAAGTTCGTGACCGCACCAAATACTGCGCGCGTCATGTCAGTTGTAACACTGCGGCCGGTCATACCGGCCGCGATCGGCGGGCTGCTCGGCGGGTCGTCGCGACTCGACCGCCGCAGGCCTCGCCCGGCGGTTCTTTCAGGAAACGCATTCCAGCACAGCTGCGGCACCGAGGCCAAGACGGGGCCGACATAAATCACTCCACCCGATGCGACATTACCGGACATAACACAATGATCCGGACAGGATTCCCGGGATTTTCCCGCCGGGCACTGGCGTTTACTTCCGCCGCGCTGCCACACTTGCCGACCGCGCCACGGATTGCGCCTTGAGCAGCGAGAATGCGATCTTTCTACGTTTCGTGGCCGGGTGAGCGCGAAGCGTAGCGAAGTGCGAATCGGTTGCCAACCGGCGTGCGGAATATGCCGTATCCGTGTTCTCATTCAGCACCGGCCGCGCCGCACCGGATTTCCGCGCCCGACTATTCAGGCCGGGTATCCGGTGGATTAGCATGGCGCCGCCGAGCACTGAACGTCCCGAGAGGTAGCCATGTTCCAACCGAGCCAGCCAGCCCGCCGGTCGCGCACACGCTCCGGAATCGCGCTCGGCCTGGCCGCAGCGGTCCTCGCCGCCGGGGCGAGCGCGTGCAGCGGCAGCTCGAGCGGGCTCGGCAGCCCGGACCAGCCGAACCTGCGGGTCGGCCTGGTCGACTCGATCGGCGCGGTCCCGTTCCAGATCGGCAGCTCCACCAGCACCCACGCGTTCATGGACTCGGGCCTGACCATCACCGTGCAGAAGTTCGAGAGCCAGCAGGAGGAGCTCGCGGCGCTCGCCTCCGACAAGATCGACATCGCGTACGGCGAGTACGCGCAGTTCCTCAACGGCGCCTCGACGCTGGCCACCAGCGGCAACATCCGCGTGGTCAGCGAGGCCTACGACGCGAGCACCGGGACGATCGCGCTGCTGAAGCGCAGGGGCTTCACCCTGCCGAACTGGGGTGCCGGGGCCGGCAACGCGTTCAATTGCAACGGTTCGGTCTCAATTGTCGTGCCGAGCAAGCAGGGCACCGAGTACCTGGCCCTGGCCGCCTGGTTCCAGTCGCTCGGCTCGCCGCTGCCGACCAACTGCCCCGCGATCGTGGCCAACCCGAACCCGACCCAGGCGATCGGCGCCGTGGCTTCCGGCCAGGTGACCGCGACGGTCCTGCAGGAGCCGTACGTGACGGCGGCTCAGATCAGCGGCGGCCTGCAGTTGGACCAGGACCTGGCGACCGGTAACGCGTCGGCGGTGCCCGTGGACGGCTACTTCGCGACCAAGACGTTCGTGACGAAGTACCCGCACACGACCGCGATCTTCGCGGCGGACATGGCCAAGCTCCAGGCTTCCAGCGGCCAGCGCGTCGTGGTGGAGACCGCGCTGCGCAGCGCCGGCGGCATCGACTCGCGGGTGATCGCGGCGATGCAGCTGGGCACGTACCCGTCCGTGGTGCTGCCGGCCAAGTTGGACATCGTGCTGCGCCTTATGAGCAACGCGGGAACGGTCAACGGCTTGCTGGACAGCGGGAAGCTGACCAACCTGAGCTCCAACGGCTGACGCACCGCTGCGCGTCGGCGTGCCTGTCGGTCCGCCCGGCTAACCTGGGCTCAACCCGCCAGGACGATCGACCACAGCAGGGAGCAAGGCCGTGACCGACCCCCAGGAAACACCCGCCGGCTTGGCGGAGGTGCGCTTCCGCTCCGATGTGACGGCCGAACTCGTCAAGTCCTCAGCCGCCGACGCGGACGTGCTGTTCGCCGCGCGTGTCTCCACCGCGGGCGAGCAGTCTCTGGCCGAGGTCGGCTCGGACGCCGAGCGTTCGGCCGGCCTTATCAACTACCTGATGCGCGATCGGCACGGGTCGCCGTTCGAGCACAACTCCTTCACGTTCTTCGTCTCCGCACCGATCTTCGTGTTCCGGGAATTCATGCGCCATCGCGTCGGTTTCTGCCTCGCCGGCGACACAGCCATCGCGCTGGAGAGCGACTCCGGTCCGCGGTACACGACCATCGCCGACCTCTACCGGCGTTGGCACGTGGGAGTCGAAGCTTCGGTACAACGCGACCAAGTCCGCTGCTTTAACGAGGAAACGCTTCGACCGCAGCGTGCACGGATCCTCGATGTGATCGAGTCCGGTGCCAAGCCTCTCCTGCGCCTGGAAACCGAGACCGGACTTGTCGTGCGTTGCTCAACGGACCACGCGATCTTCACGCCGGACGGCTGGCGCAAGGCGGGCGAACTCGCCGCCGGGGACTACGTGTTCGGTGCGGGCTTCGCGGGCGTGCCGAATCCGGAGCAGGCTCTCGCCGAACGCGACGGCGAAGCCGCTGCGGCCGTTCCGCACCGGCTTGCGCTGGTAGCGGACGACGGGGTGGAGATGACCTACGACCTGTCAGTTCAGGGGCCCTGGCACAACTTCCTGGCGAACGGCATCGTCGTGCACAACTCGTACAACGAGGAAAGCGGCAGGTACCGCAGGCTTGAGCCGGTGTTCTACGTGCCGGGCCCCGACCGCAAGCTGGTGCAGCAGGGCAAGCCGGGACGGTACGTGTTCGTGGACGGCACCGCCGAGCAGCAGAAACTCGTCGACGAGGCGACGCGCGCGGTGTGCACCGGCGCCTATCAGGCCTATCTGGAGATGCTGGAGGCGGGGATCGCCCGCGAGGTGGCGCGCGGGGTGCTGCCGGTGTCGATCTACTCCTCGATGTACGCCACCTGCAATGCCAGAGCGCTGATGCACTTCCTGTCGCTGCGCACCAAGCGGGAGGACTCGGCGTTCCCGTCGTTCCCGCAGCGGGAGATCGAGATGGTGGCCGAGCGGATGGAGGCGATTTTCGCCAAGGCGATGCCACTGACTTACGCCGCCTTCAACCGCAACGGCCGGGTCGCGCCGTAGTGGTGGTAGTAGCGCTGCGTGACGAGAGCCGCGCGTGGGGAGCGCGGGCTGACGCGGCCTCCGATTCACGGCTGGTAGATCGTATTCTGCAAAACACCCAATCGGATGAACGTGACCCCGACGCCCGTATCCCGGACCGGGCGCGCCTCGATAGTGATAGTGGACCCCGTCGCCTCCCGGACCCCCGAGCGGGCGGCGACGGGGTCCTTCCACAGCCCGAGAAGGCCTTGCGCCGGGAATCGGCGGGAAGTTATCCACAGGCCGGGGATCCGGACCTGACGAGCCTGCTCGCCGCCCGGTAGCTTTGTCCCATGGCTTCTCCCGTTTCCTCACCCCGTACGCCGTTCGGCCGGATCGCGACCGCGATGGTCACGCCGTTCACCGCCGACGGCGCGCTCGACCTCGACGGAGCGCAGGCGCTGGCCGCGTACCTGGTCGACGCCGGCAACGACGCCGTGGTGCTCAACGGCACCACCGGTGAGTCGCCGACCACCACGGACGAGGAGAAAGCCGCACTGGTCAAGGCGGTGCGCGCCGCGGTGGGCGATCGCGCGTTCGTGATCGCCGGGGTCGGCACCAACGACACCCGGCACAGCGTCGAGCAGGCGAAGGCGGCCGAGCGGGCCGGGGCGAACGGGCTGCTGGCGGTAACGCCCTACTACTCGCGGCCGCCGCGCGAGGGCGTCTACCGGCATTTCACGGCCATCGCCGACGCCGCCGAACTGCCGCTGATGCTCTATGACATCCCGGTGCGCACGAGCACGCCGATCGATACCGATACCCTGGTACGGCTCGCCGAGCACGAGCGGATCGTCGCGGTCAAGGACGCCAAGGGGGATCTCGGCGCGTCCAGCTGGGTGATGGCACGTACCGATCTGGCCTACTACTGCGGTGACGACATGCTGAACCTGCCGCTACTGTCGATCGGCGCGGTCGGCGTCGTGTCCGTGGCGGGCCACCTGGTCACCGCCGACATTCGAGCCCTGTTCGACGCCTACGCGGCCGGCGAGGTGGGCAAGGCGCGGGACATCCACCGCTCACTGCTGCCCGTGTACACCGGTCTATTTCGCACCCAGGGGGTAATCACCACCAAGGCGGCGCTCAACCGGCTCGGCCGGCCGGCCGGCCCGGTCCGGCTCCCGCTGGTCGACCTGACCGACGAGCAACTGGAGGTGCTGCGCCAGGATCTCGCCGCCGCAGGCGTGCACATCTAGGCGTGCACATTCAGCAGCGCCAGGACTCCGGCCGGAGACTCCGAACGCTGCGACAAGCTTGAAGTACCGCGCAGTACGCACCACACGCGCCCGGACCCGGACGCGCCGAACACAACTTCACAACGGACACCACGCGCGACGAGCCGCCATGGCCGCCGCGCCATCGCACCACGCGAACGACGGAACTGGAGCCGCCTGATGAGCCACCCGCATCCCGAACTGGGGCTACCGCCGGAGCTGCCGGAAGGCGCGCTGCGCGTCACCCCGCTCGGCGGGCTCGGCGAGATCGGCCGCAACATGACCGTGTACGAATACGGGGGCAAGCTCCTGATCGTGGACTGCGGCGTGCTGTTCCCGGAGCCGGAGCAGCCCGGCGTAGACCTGATCCTGCCGGACTTCACCTCGATCAGGGACCGCTACGCGGACGTGGTCGCGGTGGTCCTCACGCACGGCCACGAGGACCACATCGGCGCGGTGCCTTACCTGCTCAAAGAGCGCCCGGACATTCCGCTGGTCGGCTCGCAGCTCACCCTCGCGCTCATCGAGGCCAAGCTGGCCGAGCACCGCATCCGCCCGTACACCCTCGAGGTCAAGGAGGGGCAGACCGAGCGGATCGGGCCGTTCGACTGCTCGTTCCTCGCAGTGAACCACTCGATCCCGGACGCGCTGGCCGTGGTGGTGGAGACCGGCGCCGGGGTCGTGCTGCACACCGGCGACTTCAAGATGGACCAGCTGCCGCTCGACGGCCGGCTGACCGACCTGACCGGCATCGCGAAGCTCGGCGAGCGCGGCATCGACCTGATCCTGTCCGACTCGACGAACGCCGAGGTGCCCGGGTTCGTGCCGAGCGAGCGGGAGATCACCCCGGCGCTCGAGCGGGCCTTCGCGCAGGCCACCCGCCGCGTCATCGTGGCCTCCTTCGCCAGCCATGTGCACCGGATCCAGCAGGTGCTCGACATCGCGGCCAAGAACCGCCGGAAGGTCGCCTTCATCGGGCGCTCGATGGTGCGCAACATGGGCGTGGCGCGCGACCTGGGGTACCTGAAGGTGCCGGACGGCCTGGTGGTGGACGCGCGGGCGCTGGACGACTTCGCGCCCGAACAGGTCGTGCTGATCTGCACCGGATCGCAGGGCGAGCCGATGGCGGCGCTCTCCCGGATGGCGAACCGGGACCACCAGATCCGCATCGTCGAGGACGACACGGTGATCCTCGCCTCCTCGCTGATCCCGGGCAACGAGACGGCGGTCTACCGAGTGATCAACGGCCTGACGCGCTGGGGCGCCAAGGTCGTGCACAAGGGCAACGCGAAGGTGCACGTCTCGGGGCACGCGTCGGCCGGTGAGCTGCTGTACTTCTACAACCTGGCCCGGCCGCGCAACGTCATGCCGGTGCACGGCGAGTGGCGGCATCTGCGCGCGAACGGCGAACTGGCCGTGCTCACCGGGGTCCCGGCCGACCGCATCGTCATCGCCGAGGACGGCGTCACGGTGGACCTGGTCGAGGGCGTCGCGCGGATCACCGGCAAGGTCCCGTGCGGCTACGTGTACGTGGACGGCATCTCGGTCGGCGACGTCACCGAGGCCAGCCTCAAGGATCGGCGCATCCTCGGCGACGAGGGCTTCATCTCGGTCTTCGTGGTCGTCAACGCGGACACCGGCAAGGTGTCCGGCGGCCCCGAGGTCCAGTCCCGCGGCGCCGGCATCGACGACTCGGCGCTGGCCGCGGTCACCCCGCTGATCGAGGAGGCCCTGGCGCACGCCGCGGCCGACGGCGTCGGTGACGCGTACCAGCTTCAGCAGTTGGTGCGGCGCACGGTCGGCAAGTGGGTCTCAGACACCTTCCGCCGCAGGCCGATGATCATCCCGGTGGTCGTCGAGATCTGATGCCGCCGACGGTTTTCCGGTACCGGAAACGCCAGGCACCGCGAGATCACCTCAGGCCTCGGATGCTGCGGGAACGCTCAGTCGAGACAGAACTCGTTGCCCTCGATGTCCAGCATCGGGATGCACGCTTCGTTGAAGTCGTCGGCGTACAGCGTTCGCACGTGTACCGCGCCGAGCGGGACTAGCCGTGCACATTCGGCCTCGAGTGCGGCGAGACGCTCCTCACCCACGAGTCCGGTGGCGACCCGCACATCAAGATGCAGCCGGTTCTTGGCGGCCTTGCCTTCGGGGACGCGCTGGAAGTACAGACGCGGTCCCACACCTGAGGGATCAGTGCAGGCGAACCACGAATCGCGCTGCTCAGCGGGCTGCGCGAGCTTGAAATCGTCCCACGTGGCAAACCCCTGCGGTGGCGGCGGTACGACGTACCCCAACACCTCGCACCAGAATCGAGCGAGGCGCTCAGGTTCTGCGCAGTCAAAGGTGACTTGGAAGCTCTTGATCGTCGGCACCGGCGCACCATATCAAGGAGGACTCTGCTGCTCCGAGCGTTCAGGCAGAGTCCGTGGAGCGAAGCGGAACGGGAGCGGGAGGGCAGGGCGTAGGCGTTGCAGTCGCGATCAGGCGTCGCCGGTGCGGTGGCCGCGGTTCGAGGCGGCCCCGGCGTGCAGGCGGATCGCGTGGCGCATCGCAGCGCGGGCGCGCGAGTTGTCCCTGGCCGCCGAGTAGGCGACGGCGAGGCGGTACCAGGCCCGCCAGTCCTGCTTGTCCGCCTCGGCCTGCGCCTTGCGCCGCTCGAAGAGGCGGTCTGCCGCGGCGCGGTCGACCCGGCCACCCGGCGATCGCGGCAGCGCGTCGACCTCCTCCTGCCGCAACGCGCCCTCGTCGTCGATCTGCTTGGCCAGCCGCTCCGTGGCGAAGCCGAAGCGGATCTCACGGACCAGGAACCAGCCGCCGAAGAAGCCGAAGACGAGCACCGCGCCGCCGAGCAGGCCGGGCGCCGCGCCGCCGCCGGTGAACCCGTCGTAGAGCGCGAGCGCTCCCTCCCAGCTGCACAGGCCCAGGTAGAAGACGAGGACCACGCTGAGCACGAAGGCGGCGGTGCGGGCGCGCACGTAAGCCTCCGTTCCGTTCTGCTCGTCGCGTTCCTCAGCTTGTGGCGGCTTGCTTCGCCCCTAGGCCTGCGAATCGAGGAAGTGCTCGAGGCCGACCGTGAGGCCGGGGTACTGGGCGACCCGCCGCACGCCGAGGACCACGCCGGGCATGAACGACACCCGGTCCAGCGAGTCGTGGCGGATGGTCAGGGTCTCGCCCTGTGCGCCGAGCAGAACCTCCTGATGGGCGATCAGGCCCCGCACGCGCACCGAGTGAACCGGCACGCCCTGGACCGTGCCGCCGCGGTGGTGGTCCGCGTCGTGGCTCGTGGCGTCTGGGAACGGCTTGCTGCCGGCCTTCGCCCGCGCATCCGCGATCAGCTCGGCGGTGCGCTGCGCGGTGCCGCTCGGCGCGTCGGCCTTGTCGGGATGGTGCAGCTCGATGATCTCGACCGATTCGAACAGCGGGGCGGCCTGCGCCGCGAACTTCATCATCAGCACCGCGCCGAGCGAGAAGTTCGGGGCGATGAGCACGCCGGTGGCCGGGTGCTCGGCGAGCCAGGACCGCACCTGGGCCGTGCGGTCGGGGGTGAAGCCGCTGGTTCCGACGACCGCGTGGATGCCGTTCTTGACGCAGAACTCGAGGTTGCCGAGCACCACGTCGGGGTTGGTGAAGTCCACGGCCACCGTCGCGCCGGCCTCGAGCGCGGCCTTCGGGTCGTCGTCCACGTCGATACGCGCGACCACCTGCATGTCGTCGGCCTGCTCGACCGCGTCACAGACCTGGCGGCCCATCCGGCCGTTCGCGCCGAAGACGGCGACGTTGATCATGGGGGTGTCCATTCGGCGAGGAGTCTACCCGGCGGTATTCGGCGGGGCGGGGGTCACGGCGGTCAGGCGATGAAGGACGAGGGGTCCTTGTACGGGCCGATCACGGCGACCGCCGGATCCACGGTCAGCAGATCGGCCGCGACCGCGCGCACGTCGTCCAGGGTCACGCCGGAGATCAACTCCAGCACCGTGTCCACCGACAGGTGCTCGCCGTAGACCAGCTCGCCCTTTCCGATCCGGCTCATCCGCGAGCCGGTGTCCTCTAGCCCGAGCACCATGCCGCCGCGCAGTTGACCGATGCCGAGCGCCAGCTCCCGCTCGGTGATGCCCGAGTCGACGAGGTTCGCGATCTCGGCCCGGCACAGCGCGATGACCTCGCGCAGCTTCTTCGGCTGGCAGCCCGCGTACACGCCGAACGCGCCCGCGTCGGCGTATTGCGATGCGTAGCTGTACACCGAGTACGCCAGGCCGCGCTTCTCACGCACCTCTTGGAACAGGCGTGAGGACATGCCGCCGCCGAGGACCGCGGCGAGCACGCCGAGCGCCCAGCGCCGGTCGTCGGTCCGGTGCACGCCGGGCATGCCGAGGACCACGTGTGCCTGCTCGGTCTTGCGGTTGATCAGCCGCGTCGCGTTTCCGGAAGGGATGACGGCGGCCAGATCGCGTGGGCCGAACGGGGCGAGAGCCGAGTCGAGGACGAGGTGGGAGCCGCCGGCGGAGCGCTGGAAGCCCTCGTATACGAGTTCGACTACGCGGTCGTGGTCGAGGTTGCCCGCCGCCGCGACGACCAGGTTGGGCCCGGTGTAGTAGCGGCGGTAGTGCGCGGCGATCTGGTCTCTGGTGATCGTGTTGACCGACTGCGTCGTTCCGGCGATCGGGCGGCCCAGCGGGCTGTCGCCGAACAGCGCGAGGGCGAACTCGTCGTGCACCATGTCGCCCGGGTCGTCGTCGGTCATCGCGATCTCTTCGAGGATCACGCCGCGTTCGGACTCCACGTCCTCGGCCTTTATCAGCGCGGCCGCGACGACATCGGTGATGACGTCGCCGGCCAGCGGCAGATCCGCGTCGAGCACGCGGGCGTAGTAGCAGGTGTATTCCTTCGTGGTGAAGGCGTTGATCTCCCCGCCGACCGCCTCGATCGAGGCGGAGATGTCCAGGGCCGAGCGTCGCGCGGTGCCCTTGAACAGCAGGTGCTCCAGGTAGTGGCTGGCTCCGGCCGACTCGGCGTCCTCGTCGCGCGAGCCGACACCGACCCAGATGCCGAGGGTGACCGAGCGCACCGTCGGCATCGCCTCGGTGATGACGCGAATGCCGCCGGGCAGCACGGTTCTGCGGATCTCGCTGGCGCCCGCGGCGTCCGGGAACAGCGACTGCGTCGGGAATCTGTTCTCGGGTGCGGCCTCGGCGGTGCCGGGGAGCGGGTGCTCCCCGGCGTCCGAGTAGGGCGCTGCCCCGGCCGCGGGGGCCGGGATCGGCGACTGAGTCAGATCAACCACCTGTATCAAGGATCTGCCTACGTAGGAACGAGTGGTGCGGGGTGGGTCAGGCCTCGGCGACCGGGGCGTCCTCGGCCGGCGCCTCGGACTGCTCGGCGTCCGGCAGGACCGGCACCAGGGACAGCTTGCCGCGCTGGTCGATCTCGCCGATCTCCACCTGGAGCTTGTCGCCGACCTTGACCACGTCCTCGACGTTCTCGATCCGCTTGCCGCCGGCGATCTTGCGCAGCTGCGAGATGTGCAGCAGG
>DASUAR010000287.1:0-26449 GCA_035763685.1 Actinocrinis sp.
GCTGCGCGCATCGTGTCAGTCATCGTTGATCGCTCAGCCATCACGACATCCTGGACAGCGCCGGTGTCGAGGCCGGGTTCTTGATCATCCACCCCGACAGTGTGCCAGGTCAGCCTTGCGGAGCTACCGGAATTTCGCGCTCCGGCTACGACCTGTGGGCCGCGCACTCCTCGGTGCCCGCCGCCGCCCACTACGATCTGGCCCACTCGCCGGTCAAGCACACTGTCAGCGCGCTGCTGCTGGTGTGGGACGGCTCCGAACTGCTCGTGGACGACGCGGGCGAACTCGTCAGACGCTGACGGTCGTGGCCACCGCGGACCTTTGGTGGGCTGCGGCGGGATCGAGCGCAGGATGAGGCGCGGTATCGGGCACGGCTGGGGCCGGAGTCCACGGCGCCTGCCCGCATGACGAGGCCAGCTCGAAGAGGCGGGCGACCGCGACGGACACGGCGGCCACGTGCACGCTGCCGCCGACCGTCGCGACGTGGTGGTCGAAGGCGCGTAGGGTGCGCAGTCCGGCGCAGTCGATGAAGGTGATCTGGGAGAGGTCCAGCAGGATCGGCTCGCTCGCGGTGCCGGCCAGCATCCGCAGTCGCAGCAGCAGATCCCCGGCAGTGGCCAAGTCGACCTCGCCGCGCACGCTGATCATGTGTGCACGCTCATCGCGTCGGGTGAAATATACGTCCATGCACGGCCTCACGCTCGGGAAGTGCGGAGCACCGAGTGCGTGGTGGCGCGCGGCCGATCTTGTATGGGCCGCTCACTGCAACGCATCCTGCGCCGGGGCATCGCGGCGCCGGGGTCCGGAGCGTCATGGGGCTATTTTGACAATACTCGAAATTACTCGGAACGGAAGCCGGATGGGACCGGCCACGGCGCGCCGCGGGTCGGTCCATCGCCGATCCTGGCCCGGTCAACGCGGGATTGACAGTCGGATCGTGTCCGGCGGGCGCACGCTTTTCCGGTTCTGGCCGGATTCGCAGCGGTACGCTGGGAGAGTCACTCTGGACCTCGGCGACGAGAACATCCACGGCAACGCACGGATCTCGTCCAACGGTTCGGAGTTCTCCCGCGTGTGGACCGGTTCGGCTCTGGGCGTTGCGTCCAGGGTCGGCGCGGTGGGCATCGAGGGACAGCCGCCCGGCGGGCGGCTGTCGTGCGCACTGCCCTCTTACCCGGGAGTCATCATGGGCGTCATCGCCTGGATCGTGCTAGGCATCATCGCCGGCGCCATCGCCGAACACCTCATCAGCCGCCGCGAGTCGCACGGCATCATCATCACCTGCCTGATCGGCATCGCCGGCGCGCTGCTCGGCGGGTGGCTGGCCACCAAGCTGTTCCACGTCCACAGCCTGCAGGGCTTCTTCAACCTCTCCACCTGGATCACCGCGCTGGCCGGAGCCACCCTGCTGCTCGGCGCCGTGCACCTGGTGGAAGGCCAGCGCGGCGGGCGGCGCAGCGTGCGTCGATGAACCGGCCTGCGGCAGTCCTACCCGCGCACCCTTTTAAGGGATGAACATCACCGGTCACCGGCATCCGGCCAATCAGCGCCGACCCGATCGGCGCACCCGCGGCGAGCGGCTGGCCGATCGGGTGGCCGGGGTGTTCGGGTCCTGGCATCGCGCCGACCTACCTGCTTGCGCAGCACCGCGACGCGCACGGCACGCCTGCCGCAACATCGAGCAAAGCGAATCCGACGCCGAGCAGCGACCTGGGACGCGACACAGCGCTACCCGGCGCCCCCGAGCCCGCCGGGCGCGCGTCACGATCTAAGCAAGCCGGTCGGGCCCCAAACGGCGCACGCATCGTGGCAGAAGAGAGGCGGTATCGCTTTCGTGGTCGGTGATCGGATGGCCGCGGTGCTCGCACTGCTGGACGGCGACCGGAAACCGGGCGCGACCGTACCGCAGGCGGTGGCCGCGCAGGCCGCCGCGGCCCTCGGGGTCGACGGCATCTGCGCGGGGCTGGGCGCGGGGTCTTCCGGTCTGGTGCTGGCTTGGGGCTGGGAACCGGTGAGCGTCGCGCTGGAGGACCTGCAGTTCACCCTGGGGCAGGGCCCGGCTCTGGACGCCGCGGACGGAGCGCCGGTGCTGGTCGCGGACCTGGCGGCGGCGGCCGTGCGCTGGCCGATGTTCGTTCCCGCCGCCGCCGAGCTTGGGGTGCGCGCCCTGTTCGCGCTGCCGCTGCGGATCGGGGCGATCAACGTCGGGGTGCTATCGGCCCATCGCGCCAATCCCGGACCGCTGGCCGACGGCGCCCTCGGGGACGCGTTCGCCCTGGCGGAGGCGGTCACGTTGCTGCTGCTGCACCAGCAGTCGACCGGTACCGACGAGCGCGCCGGACCCTCGGGCGAGCAGCCGCGAGCGGGCTCGGCAACCTACCGGGCCGAGGTGCATCAGGCCACGGGGATGATCAGCGTGCAGCTCGGGGTGAGCCTGGCCGAGGCGCTGCTGCGGTTGCGCGCCCACGCCTACGCCGACGGCCGGGCGATCGCCGAAGTCGCGTCGGACGTGGTGGCGCGCCGGCTGCGCCTTGACAACCAGTGACACAACTGTGAGCGGTGCGCGCCTCCCGCGACGCACCGAGGGCCTATCGTGAAAGGGTGACCGTGACCCGTGAAGAACAGCTGGTCGGGGCGTTCGTAGAAGCCGCCGACACTCTCGTCGACGACTTCGATGTGATCGAGTTCCTGCACACCCTGGCCGGGCGCTGTGTGCAGCTGCTCGACGTGGACGCCGCCGGGATCATGCTGGCCGACGGGCGCGGGCACCTGCACGCCACCGCCGCATCCAGCGAGAACGCGCGCCTGCTGGAGCTGTTCGAGCTGCAAGCCGACGCGGGTCCGTGCATGGACGCGTTCCGCACCGGCGCCTAGGTCGTCAACGCGGACCTCGAGGCGAGCGAAGAACGCTGGCCCCGTTTCGCCGAGGCCGCCCGGGCCACCGGGTACGCCTCGGTGCACGCCCTGCCGCTGCGGCTGCGCTCCACGATCATCGGAGCCCTGAACCTGTTCCGCACCCACCAAGGCGCCCTCAGCGATGACGACATACACACCGGGCAGGCCTTGGCCGACGTAGCCACCATCGGCATCCTGGCCCAGCGCAACGCGCAGCAGTCCGAACTGCTCACCACGCAGTTGCAGCGGGCCCTCGACAGCCGGGTGACCATCGAGCAGGCCAAGGGCGTACTGGCCGAACGCCGCCAGATCTCCGTCGACGCGGCCTTCGCCTTGCTGCGCGCTTACGCCCGCAACCACAACCTGCACCTATCCGAACTCGCCCGGCAGGTCGCCGACGGCACCAGCACGGCCACCGACCTACTCTCCGGTCCACAGTCGGCGCAGGCCGACGCCCGGGGGCTGGAACGGGCCTGATCGCGGCACCGCGCTCAGCCCACTCAGGCCCGCGTCACCATCCGATCCGTCCGCTGTCGCGGATCAGGGCTCGCCCTTACTTCCTCGGCCCGACGCGATCCGGATCGGGCATGGCGACGGCCGCCGCCATCCGCATCGGGGCTCGGGGCGTGCTGGGCGCCGGCTGCGGGGGTGTCGGGGATGCGGCGGCGCTTTCGCGGGCCAGGAACGCGCCGAGTTCGGCGATGGTGGTCATCAGCGGCGCGGGGAAGACCACGGTGGTGTTCTTGTCCACGCCGATCTCCACCAGGCTCTGCAGGTTGCGCAGCTGCAAGGCGAGGGGGTGGGCCATCATGGTGTCCGAGGCGTCGCCGAGGGCCGCGGCGGCCAGCGACTCGCCCTCGGCGTTGATGATCTTCGCTCTCTTCTCCCGCTCGGCCTCGGCCTGGCGGGCCATGGCGCGCTTCATGCTCTCGGGCAGCTGGATGTCCTTGAGTTCGACCAGGGTGACCTCGACTCCCCAGTCCAAGGTCGTCACGTCGAGGATCTGGCGGATGTCCAGGTTGATGCGGTCGGTTTCGGACAGGGTCTCGTCCAGGGTGTGGCGGCCGACGACCTTGCGCAGGGTGGTCTGGGCGATCTGGTTGATCGCGGCGTGCACGTTCTCGATGGCCACAACCGACTTGACCGCGTCCACGACGCGGAAGTAGGCGACTGCCGAGACGTCTACGCTGACGTTGTCGCGGGTGATGATGCCCTGGGATTGGATCGGCATCGTGACGATCCGCAACGAGACCCGGTGCAGCACGTCGACGAACGGGACGATCAGCCGGAAACCCGGGGGCCGCGAACCGAGCACCCGCCCGAACCGGAAGACCACGCCCTGCTCGTACTGCTTGATGATCTTCACGGAAAGCGCGGCCGCCAGCAGGCACAGCAGCACGAAGACGACGATGACGGTGATCAAAACGGCCATGGTTATGCTCCAGGAGCGCGGTTCGGCTGATAAGGGTCGATGAAGGGCGGGACGCCGCTCATGACGCGAGGACACGCCCGCCGTCGGTCTCCCAAACGGCTGCGGGCAGCGGGTCCGGCAGCGGAATGCGTGCCGTCGCGGACGGCGACTCAGGGTTCGCCCGCTCGAACATGCCGACGGCACGAAGCAGGTCACCGCCCAGTCGCGCGAGGTCCAGGACGCGCCGCGCGAGCCGCGGGTCCGTGTGCGGGGGGACGACCACAAGTTCGGTGCGCTTCGCGCCGGAGATGTCGGCGAGGCTGACGGACGCCGCCGCCTGCTGCGCGGAGCCCTGGAGGGTCACCGGGCGGCCGGGTCCGGTCAGAACGTGTGGCGCGGGATTCCACGCGGCCGGGTCGTAGGTGACGTGCGCGACATCGTGCCCGGCTCGGCTCAGCTCAGCCAGCAGCGGGGGCAGTTCGACGCTCAGATCGAGCGAGCGCGGCCACCATCCGCCATCGACGAACCCGTCAGCCACCGAGGGATCCCGTCGCCGCAGCCGCAACCCCGCCGATGCTCTCGGCGCGGGTCGTGCCGGACGGGCACGCGTGAAATCGGAGAACTCGAGGGTTGCCACGGTGCGCCGATCTGGGCCCGTCTCGGGCCGGTTGCCGTTCGCCAGGGGCGAGGCCGGCTTGGAAGCCGTCGTGCGAAATACCCTCGGTGATATCGATACTACGCCGGATTACCTGTACCGGCGGCGCGTGCGCGCAACGGAGGCGAGATCAGCGCCACCGCCCGGCGCGACATGCGGTGTCGGCACCCTGTCGGCCGCGCCGCAACGAGCGCATACTGGTAGTGCAGCACTCACTTCACGCAGTCGACCGAGTTTCGATCAGGTCTAGACCACACGCCGGTCTCGATCCCCGCCTCGCTGCTTTTCCCGTTTTTTGCGAGGTGGATCCGTGGCGACGGCTCCCTACAACGGCGCAGATCCCTTTCCCGGCGCCGACATCTCCGCCCCGATGGACGCGCAGCGCGCCGTGCGGATTTCGGTGACCGGCCTGATCGTGCTCGGTCCGTTCATCGGACTCGGCGTAGCGATCTGGACCCAGTGGGGCCGCGGGCTCGGCACCGCGGACCTGGCGCTCGCGGCGTTCTTCTATCTGCTGACCGGATTCGGGGTCACCGCGGGGTTTCACCGCTGTCTGACGCACCGCAGCTACACCGCGCGCCCCGCACTGCGCGCCGCGCTGGCCATCGCCGGCTCGATGAGCTTTCAGGGCCAAGTCATCGGCTGGGTCGCCATCCACCGGCGCCACCACGCATTCGCCGACCGTCCCGGCGACCCGCATTCGCCGTACCGCTACGGCACCGGCCCGCTCGGTCAGTTGCGCGGCGCAGCCCACGCACACGTCGGCTGGCTGTTCAGCACCGAGTCGATCAGCGCCGAGCGCTATGCGCCGGACTTGCTCGCCGACCCGGCCATGCGCCGTGTCACCCGTGCCTTCCCCCTGCTGTGCGTCGCCTCCCTCGCGCTGCCCGCTCTGGCCGGCTGGGCGATCGGAGGCAGCCTGGGCGCCGCATGGAGCGCACTGCTGTGGGCCGGGCTGGTCCGCGTCTTCCTGCTCCAGCACGTCACCTGGAGCGTGAACTCCCTGTGCCACCTGCTGGGCAACCGCCCCTACACGACCCGGCGGCACGATCGGGCCACCAACCTGTGGCCGCTTGCCCTGCTCTCCCTCGGGGAGAGCTGGCACAACACGCACCACAGCGATCCGACCTGCGCGCGCCACGGCGTCGACCGCGGCCAGATCGACCTGTCCGCGGCCCTGATCCGGCTGTTCGAACGGCTCGGCTGGGCGCGGGATGTGCACTGGCCTGTCGCGGCCCGATTCGACGAGAACCGGTGCCCGGCCGCCGGCACACGAACGCCATTCGGTGCCCGAACCGGAGCGTCATAGTGTTCAGATACGGCAGGCCCGGACGCGCGGCGCGCGCGGTGACCGTCACACCCGGCCACATGGCGTGCGACGCCGTGTGCGACGCCGAGGGCATTGTCCGGCGCGCCTGGGAGGCGGTGCTGCTCGATCGGGCGCGGCGGATGGAATCCGCAGTGCAGACCGCGCGCGCCAACCATCAGGCCGCCCGCCGGCTCGCGGCCGAGGCACAGCGCGGCGGCGATCTCGGGGAGATGAGCGCCGCTTATGCCAACCTGCGCGAGG
The DNA here is from genome assembly GCA_035763685.1 of Actinocrinis sp. Lineage (GTDB taxonomy): Bacteria > Actinomycetota > Actinomycetes > Streptomycetales > Catenulisporaceae > Actinocrinis. The sequence continues at coordinate 6,532 of DASUAR010000287.1, forward strand.
CGGTCGAAGCGGCGCGCAAGACCTCATCCGCCGCGCTGCGCATCCGCCCGAAGCTGCACGCGGAACTCGACCTGCTCACTCGCGCGGCTACGGAACACGCCCACGAGCCTCTCGCCCACCGGGCTGCCGCGGCCGCGGTGTGGATGACCGCGCAGGCGGCCAGTGCGGCAACTGTCCCAGCAACTCCACTACCTGGATCCGCGCCGCCATCACTCGTGCACCGAGATCCGGTGCGGTGGATCCGCCGTCTACTCAGAACCCGTACAACCGCCCGGCGGCGGCCGTGAACACTGCCGCGCGCACCCGTCGACGACAGGTGCATCGACCAGCGCCGGCGCCCCCGGCGACCCTAACCGGAGAATCAGAGGATCCCATGTTGAACCTGCACCGCTCTTCCCGAACTCCCGCCCCCAACCCGCCGATCACACCGAACCCGCCGCCCGCCACGCAAGCGGAACCGCCCGCCACCGCACCCGCGCGCACGCCCCCGCGCACCAGGGCCGGATCCACCTGGGTGATGGTCTGCATCGCCGCGATCGTCCTGATCGTCCTGATCGTGTTCATCGCGCAGAACTCCGGACCGACCGGAATCTCCTTCTTCACGCTGCACGGCCGCTTCCCGCTCGCCGTGGCCCTGCTGGCCGCCGCCGCGGCCGGCTGCGTGCTCACCCTGGTGATCGGCAGCACACGTATTCTCCAATTGCGCCGGATCGTGCGCAGACGCCACCGCGACGACCTCGCCGCCCGCACGGCGCAGGCGCAAACTCCCGACCTCGCACCCGACACGGCTACGCCGTCCGATGCCGCGCGCACACCAGCGGAAGGCGGAGCCACGAATGGCAAGTTGGGGGCATAGGCCGTGTCGGGGAATGTCTCAAGGGGCGAATCCGGTGGTCGACTTCGCCATCACGATTCCCGACAAAGCGACAGCCGAATCGTTGCCTTGATACATCCCCGACACCGCATAAGCCGCGTGTCTCGCACCGTCCTGGAACACGTCCGGGGCCGGCACGGAACTCAGGGAAAAGGAGTATGATAAGGGCACTCACGGCATTTCGAACGCTGGTCATCACTCCGGCGTCACCGTGAGCGAGGCAAGAACCCGGATGCACATGCGGTCCGGAGACAGGCGTCTGATGATGCCGAACCAGAACCCTTCCCAGCCGATCGCCGACGCGTCCCCCGGACCCGGGGAGCAGTCCGCGACCACACCGCCCGGCTTGTCCCGCCGGCAGGTCTTCACCGGTGTGTGGGCGCGCCGGTTCGCCGGCCAGAGCGCGAAGCTGCGCCGGACGCTCTCCCCGCGGCCCGCCGCGACCCGGACGCAGGGCGGCGGACGAAACCGCCGCAACTCTGAGCGCAAGAGCGCGCAGCGATGAGGCCGCAAGGTGTGGTCGGCGCCCTCGTCGCCATCGCGGTGGGCGCGACGCTGACGTACGCGGTCAGCTTCACGATATCCGGAATCAGCATCCACACCGCCGGCGTGATCATCATGTTGGCGGGGGTAGCCGCCCTTGCGATCCTGCTGGTGCGTTCCTTGAGCGCACTGCGCAGGCGGGATGAGCGCCGCCCGACGACCACGCTCGGGCCGAACTCGGACACGAGCGACTGGCTCGATCCGCGGCACGCCGCTCCGCAGATCAGGGTGACGCGAGCGTCCACCGACGTCTATGCCGCACCCGAGCTACGTCAGGTCAGCGAGCCGCACAGCGCCGTGACTTATCGGACGCCCCGGGCACCGCAGTGATGGTGGGTGACACCAGCCCCGCGAGCATCCGCACTCTCTGAGGTGCACAAGGAATGGATCGGCCCACGCTCGTCCACCGAGCGCGGGCCGGTCGCTATCTCACCGTGGCACGGCCGAGGGCGCGCCGCCGGACCGATATCCGCGTCCACACGTTGCTATCAATCGCACTTCATAGAGCTGCCCTAAGGTGCCGGTCTTAGCACGAGGATCGCGGTGTCGTCGGCGGGCGGCTCGCCGCCGAACGCCAAGGCCGCCTGCGCGATGCACCGTGCGACCTCCGCGGCGGCCTTGCCCGCTGTAGTGGCGATCACCTCGCGCAGCCGTTCCTCACCGAACAGTTCGTAGTCGCCGAGGCGGTGCGCTTCGGTGACTCCGTCGGTGAACAGGATGAGGCTGTCGCCGGGATGCAGTCTCGTGCGCGAGTCGCTCAGCTCGGGGTCGGGGAAGAGCCCGAGCGGGGTTCCGGTGCGGCCGAACGCGTGTATCCGCCCGTCCGCGCGGTGTATCAGGGCCAGGGGATGTCCGGCCGCCGCGATCTGCACCGACGCCCCGGACGTGGTCGGTGCCACTGTGGCGTAGATCGCGGTCAGGAAGCGAGGGTCGGCACTCGGCCAGTCCAGCAGCGCCCGGTTCAGCGCGGCCAACACCTCACTCGGCCGACTCTGCCGATGTGCCTCGGCGCGCAGCGTGTAGCGGGGCCATGGCGGTGCTCTTGGCGGCGCCCGCACCCTTGCCGCACACGTCGCCGACCACGACACCCCAGCTGCCCGGCAACGAGGGGAACACGTCGTAGAAGTCCCCGAGCACTTCCGCCCCGGTGCCGCCCGCTATGTAGCAAGCGGCCACCTCCAGACCCGGGATCTGCGGAAGCCACGGCGGCAGCAGGCTTTCCTGCAGAGTCTGCGCGAGTTCGGCACGCTGCGTCGCGTGGCGGCGCGAGACATCCAGCGCCGCGTGCAGCGCGAACTCGCCCGAGGCGACCGCGGCCAACGCGCGCAGGACATCGACGTCGTGGGCGCTCCAGCGCCGCGGCAGACGATCGGCCACGCACAACGCGCCCACGACCCGGCCGGCCGCGTCACGCACCGGGCATCCGGCCCAGGCCGACAGGTTCCCGCTCGCCACGAGGCGTCGCACGCCGGGGTCCGCGACCAGCCCGGCGTCGCCGATGAACAGTTCCTGGCCCAGGCCGACGATCCGTCGGCCGAAGGAGTACTGCGCGAAGTCGCGCGGTGCCACGCGGTGGCTGGTGCGAGCGTGCATGACACCGACACTGCCATTGGGCGGGAGCGGTTGGTCGAGGACCGCGAGAAACGCCAGCTCGACGCCGAGGATGGTCGTCGCCGACCGGGCCAGCTCCTCGAATGGCTCGCCGACCCCGGGGTCCGCCGGGTCGGCCCGGCGCAGGGCCGCTGACGGCGGCAATCCGGCCGCACCGGAGGGCGCTGTCGCGAGCGGATCGACCACTGCGTTCGGCGCCGGTGTCGAAGCCGCCGGGTCACGAAGAACCTTCATAGCTGCCGCTTCCGTCGAACGCTCGTCGTGATCGACCGGTTCATGTGAAGCGGGGTCCCGGCTCCTGGTACTCATTGAACCAGACACGTCGCGGCGCCGTAGCCAAACGCACACCCGCCTGATGAGCAGTGCGCGACGCAACCTGGATCGTGCCACCTACATGGGCTAATGCGATTCTGATCATGCTCCGTGCCCTCGGGCGAGCAGGCGGAAACGAAGATTGTTGATGACGGTGTTCGCAGTTGATCAGACCGCTCACGTGCGCGGATCGGACCACTGCCGTGCCAGGCTGCGGCAGCCGGGTCCGTATCGGTCGGCGCGCGCCTTCATGCGTGAAACACTTGAAGCATTCAGCGTGCCTGGATCTGTCTGGACTTGGCATTCCCTCGCCGCGCTCTGCATATATCTCAAGGCGGCGAGGACCATGCCGGTCTCAGCGAACCACTACAAGGTCGTAACCCTTACCGACTTCCAGGCCGACTCTCCAAGCCAGGAGCCCACGGACGTCCTGTGCGCGTGTGGTCATGTCCGCAGCCAGCATGACTCGATCTCCACCCGGTACTGCGACGCGACCGTCTCTGGAGGACTGGATCGCGGTTGCGTGTGCCACACCGTGCCGGGAGCGTATGCCGGCCGGATGTGAGCGGCACGGCACCCACCCGTACCTGCGGCGACCAGCTTCGCTTGCCCGCCCTGCTCACCCGTTCGAGGCCGACCGGGTGAGCCCACGGGGAGTAGTATGGGAAGTACCGAGGGCATTTCGAAGGCCGCCATCCATGGCGGCGTCGCTTCCGGCGATTTATCAGTCCGGGTGATCACCACCCGGGGACAGGTCCGCATCGTGACCGCAGTCAGCATCCACCCACAGCCCATTGACATTCCGGCGTCCGAGGCCCGTGTCTCGCTCAAGCCCTTCAGCCGGCACCCTGGGATGGTCAACGGCGCCTGGTGGCCGCGTTCGCGCGACCTGACCGCCGAGCTGCCCGCATTGATCGCCGTGTTGGACCAGGCCTGGGGCCAGATGAACAGAGTCACGGTCAATGTGCGCATGTGGCCGCAGGTTCCCAAGCGGGTGCGCACTGGCGCGCACACCGTGCGCGTGGGCTGGTTCGATGCCGAACAGGACCCCAACGACGTGTGCCTGATCTCCTACGGTTCTGCGCCTGGCCGGTGGGACCTGCTGGTGGTACCGCCCGAGACCGATCCCGCGCGGGCGGCGCAGCTGATGGCCGCGGCGAGCGACGTGGCCAACAAGCAGACCGCCAGCGCGCTGCTCGATGACGACGACGACGCACTGCGCCGCCACCCGCAGCAGACGACTGCCGACGCGCCGGCAACGGGCTCGGCCTGACCGTCAGCGGGCTGCCATTGCGCCCGGAACCGCCATCAGCTCGGTGAAAAGCGTGTGGAAGCTCAGCAGCGCCTGGCGTATCTCCTCGATCGGCGTGGTCACCGACGTCGTCCGCACGTGCTCGCTGATGCGCTGCGCCCGGCGGTAGTCCGCCAGAGTGTCCGCGTGCTTGACGGAGAGCAGGGCGAGCCGCTCGCCCGCATCGTCGCCGGGATAGCCCCTAGCGGTGAGCAACTGCGAGACCAACTGCCCGGCGGCGCTCAGCGCGAGCGCCGGGTTATCGAGGAATCCAAGCTGAAGGCGCGTCCATGAGGTCGTGTAGTACTCCTGGTCGACCACGCTGATCGCGCGCAGGCGCAACGTGTCGTGCAAGCGTTTGCGGCGCAGCAGTTCCCGGTCGACCTCCTGTTTGGTGTCCTTCTCCTGCGCCACCGTCTCGTATTCAGCGCCGAAGGACTTGCGCAGGCTGCGCCTTCCGTGGCCCACCCAACCGAGCGCCGCCAAGCTCAGAAGCAGTACCGCGGCGATGGCCGCGGTGATGATGCTGACGAGCATGTGATCCCCTAGCTGTGCGCTGCGCGGATCAACGATGATCTCGCTGCCCATTGTGACGTGGCCTCGACAGTCGTCGACGAGAACTTGACAGCTCGCTGCTGCGCACGCGCCGGACCCCTGTCCAGCCATGGGCGAACCGCGCCGGCCCGGAAACCGCGGGATGGGAGATCAGGCGGGCGTCGGCAGCACTCGGCGCGGTCGCCGTAGAGCGTTCCGCGGGTTCCGCCGCACCCGCAAGTAAGAGTGCTGATACGCCGTTGTCCGCCGCCGCGAAGCGCTCTGCGCGCTCTGCGGACGGGAACTCCGCTGATGGGAGCTCTGCTGACGAGAACTCTGCTGACGGGAATTCGGATACCGACTGCATCAGGGCCGCGGTCAGGCTGCGCTCCGCGGAAGGCAGCATGCGCTCCTCCCACCAGAACAGGCCCACGACCATGCCGAGCGCAATAAACGGGACCAAAAGCACCAAGATCAACGCGTACACGACGCCGCCTGTGATGAAGTGTCTGCGAAGGCGACGGTGTTCTCGCGATCCAGCGCGTTCCGGATATGTCGGTGGGAGCCGAATCGGTACGCACGCGTGGAGAACCCCGAACCATCGCGGAGGATTCGCATTGCCAGGGAGAGCGCGCCGCCGGGGTCCGGGGTGACGCCTTCAATGTACTGCCGCTTCGTCGGCACGGAAAGCCGGAGCGCCGTGCCATAGGACACGATTCGACGGTCATCTGCCGCGGCTGGACACACTCTCGGCCGTGGCAGGCCGCGGGAACACCGACCGCTCGCCGCGACGGAATCAGAACCCGGAGTCAGTCGGCGGGCGCGCTCCTGATCACCGCTCAGAACAGCCGCCGCCGGCACGCGGTCGGCTGACTGCGAGCCGGTCAGGGCAAGCGCGCGGCCCGCCACCGTCGGTAAGGCGGTGGCGGGCCGGTTCTGCAACTCGGGTAGATGCCCGAGGGCTAGTTGCCGCGGGTCGCGGTCAGCTCTGGTTCTTCTTCGGGCTCTCGTAGCTGTCCAGCGCGCTCGGCGCCCGGTTGGTGTGTGTCACGCCGGGGTGTACCTGGATGCGCTTGGCGTGCGCTTCCTTCGGCTTGGGCACGGTGATCTCCAGGAGGCCGTCCTGCGAGGAGGCGTCGATCGCGTCCGCCATGACGTTGCCCGGCAGAGTGATCGAGCGCAGGAACGGCCCGAAACGGCGCTCAGCGCGGTGCATCGTCTGCTCGGCGGCGTCGTCCGCGTGGTGGCGCTCGCCCTGGATCGTCATCACGCCGGACTGGCAGGTGATCTCCAGGTCCTCGATCCCGACGCCGGGAAGTTCGACGGTCACCAGGTACGCGTCCTCGCGCTCCGCGATGTCGACGGTGGGCACCCACGCGGTGTTACCCGCGCCGTTCTCGTCCATGCGGCCGAACCTAAGGCCGCGGGTCTTGCGGAGCATTTCCTCCTGCGCGTCGCGCAGGTCTTCGAACAGGTCCGTCAGAACAGTCATACCGTTCTCCTTTGTCTCTGGCCGGGCCGGCTGGTCCGGCGGCCCGACAGAAAATGACTAAGTGAACGGCATTCGCTTTCGAGCTACAATGTTCACACTACAGTGAACGCCGTTCACGGTCAAACCGGACATGAGGGGCCGAATATGGCGCAGCCGCGACAGGACGGCGTGGACGGTGCGGCCGCCGCGGGGTCACACCCGCTGTGGTTCATCCCGCCGGCCGGCCAGGAGACCCAGCGCAGGGTGCTGACCCGGGAACGCGTCGTCGCCGAGGCGCTGGCGATCATCGCGGAGAACGGCGTAGACGCACTGAGCATGCGCGCCCTGGCCACGCGCCTGGGTGTGGTTGCCGGGGCGCTGTACCGCCACGTGCGCAACAAGGAGCAGCTTCACGACCTCGTGCTTGATGGAGTGCTGGCCGAGGTCGACGCCCGGACCGAGAAACTCGCGCCGTGGACCGAACAGATCAGAGTGCTCACCCACCGGCTGCGTGCCGTCCTGGAAGAACATCCCGGCATCGCGGGCTTGCTCAAGACCCGCGACCCGCTGGGACCGCACTCCCTCGCGCTGGCCGAAGCGTTCCTGGCGCCGCTGCACGAAGCCGGCCTGCCGCCGCGGCAAGCCGGGCTCGCCTACTCCCTGATCTACGGCTACACCCTCGGGTTCGCCGTGGAGGGCCGCAGCAGCGTCAACGAACAGCGCGTGTGCGACGCCGCGACCAGAGCCCAACTGCACGCCTTCATCCGAGCCCTGCCATCCGACCGCTTCCCCACGCTGGTCGCGCTCGGCGAGCACGTGTGGGTCGACAACCGCGACGAACGCTTCGCCACCGGCCTTGACACCATTCTGCGCGGCCTCGAAACGACGCGGCCCACAGCCGGCGACGGCGCCACCTGACACGCGCGGCACCGGCGCGGCCTCCCGTGGCGCGAGTCGCAGCACCTCTGTCCGCTGCCACTGCGCCATCCGCCGACCAGACAACCCTTGCGCTTCTGCGGCACCTCGGGTGCCCGCTCGTGAGATGCTGGAACTACGCATGCGCCTGGGTCTGTCCGGATCTGTGCATCCCTAGTCGCTGCGGCTCTCACCGAGACCGGGCAACGCCATGAACGAGATCACTCAGTTCACCATCGGAACGGAAGTCTTCTGCAGCGACGGTTTCTGCGGGCGGTTGACCCGTGTCGTCGTCGACCCCGTCGCCCGCACGCTCACTCATCTGGTCGTCGAACCGGACTCCCAGCGGGGCACCGGCCGCCTCGTGCCTCTGGACCTGGTGGATTCGGGTTCGAACTCCGGGCAAATCCGGCTGCGGTGCACCATCGCCCGGTTCGACACGCTAGAGAACGCCGAAGAGACGCAGTTCCGGCCGGCGGCGCCGGGAGATTGGGGCTATGGGCAGCGGCAGATGCTCTTCTGGCCTTACTACGGGCTCGGGCTCGGAGGGAGTATGGGTATGGGCACCGGGGGCGTGAACATGGGCAGGGGAGGCACGGCCATGGCCGCCACTCCCCGAGCCGTCATCCATGACCGGGTGCCGCTGGGTGAGGTGGAGGTACGCCGCGGCGAGCCCGTGCACGCGGTGGATGGGACGATCGGCCGGGTTAGGGGGCTGGTGATCGATCCCCGCGACCACCACGTGACCCACGTCCTGCTTGACGAGGGCCACCTCTGCGGCCGCAAACGGGTCGCGATCCCGATCAGCGCGGTGGCGAGCGTCGAAAACGGTGTGCGGCTCACGCTCAGCAAGGACCAGGTGCGCGATCTGCCTCCGGTCGAGGTTGACGACCAGCGATAGGAAAGGGACGCGGTGACCGCGTCACAGCACGACCAGCGCGACCAGCGCGAGGAACAGGCAATCGGCCGACTGCGGCAACGGCTCCAGATCGTCTATCGCGAGCGCAGTGCAGCAGAGGTGCAAGGCACTGTGGACCGCGCACTGCGACGCTTCACCACCGCACGCATCCGCGACTACGTCCCCCTGCTCGTTGAGCGCATCGCCCGCGACGAGCTCGGCAACCGCTTCGCCGCCAGATGACGCTCGGCACTGAATGCCCGCGCGGCCCGGCCGAGACGCCTGCATTCCACCGGGTCTGCCGCCTTCAGGTCCATATTCGGCCATACCAACGCGAGTGCCGTCCGCTGGCAATGTATTGACGTTTCGTGTAGTCGGCTGAGCTCGCGCGCACCGCCCATTCCCACCCGTCTACGCCCTTTCGGGTGCCATACAGAAAGGCGATTCATCATGCTCGTCTTTGGACTATTCCTCGAAGCCATCGCACGCACCGCAGGTACCGCGGGCGTTCTCAGCGACCGAGGCGCCAGCCACCGGATACCCGGCGGCCTTGACACAGTTGGCCACACCACGCGCGGTGGCGCCGGACAACCCTTCTTCTGGGGCATCGTCGTAGGCTGCGTAACCATCCTCGGGCTGGTCCCAATCCTCGCCGGCGTTCCTGGCGGCGTGAAGTGTCGGCCCGCGGCCGGCGAAACGCCACTCGGCGCAAGCAGAGCGGGGAGGAATCGGCACCCGCCGCCGGGCCGCCCGCGCCGAGACTCGTCACGGCCGCTCCAGCGCAGGAGCCCGAAAACGGGACCGCATCCGCCCAAACCGATCCGCCTGCCGACAAACTCGGCTCCCCGGCGCGTCATCCGCGTGGGCAGAGTCTCTGCGGCAAGCGTCGGCGAAACAATTGAGGGCGGGTAGAGGCGTGGCAGGCAACCGTGAAGAAGAACGCACGGAAGCGCACCGACACCGGATCGGTCTGACCACCAGCCAGGTGGCCGCCTCCGCGCTGGCCGCCTCGTGCGCGGCGATCGTCGCCTCATACCTGGGCGTCGCGGGCACCATCAGCGGAGCCGCCATCGGCTCAATCGTCGCCACCACCGGCTCGGCCTTCTACGGCCACGCTTTCCACACCGGCGGCAAGAAGATCGTCAAGAGGCTCGGTCCTAACACGTTCCTGCTGTCCGGACCGAAAGGGAAGGCCGCGATCACGGTGCAGGCCAGCACGACGATCGCACCGGAACCGACGACCACACGCGCCCCGGCCGGTCCCCCCGGTCCCAAGCAGTCCAGGTACCGCAAGGCTGGCGCCCTCGCGGCCGCACTCCTCGTGGTGTTCGGCGCCGCAATCACCGTCGGCCTGCTCGCGGGCGGCGCGATCCGCCAGTCCGGAACCGGAATCACCGAAATACCGCCGCAATTCGCGACCCGATCGTCCACGGCCACCCGACCTGCCGGATCCAACACCCCTCCAACGCCGACCACCAGTCCTTCGGCGGCGACCCCTGCTTCCACGACGCCGGGCTCCGTCCGTCCATCCGGAAGTCCCGGCATAACGCGCTCAAGCGACCCCGGGGCTGCGAGCCCACCCGCCACGAACCAGAGAACGCCGGGACCTTAGCAACGCCGCTGTTCGAAAAACCCTGCGGCGAACCAGCGGAAGACAGCAGTCGCCGAATCATGGCGCACGCCCACACCCCCAGGGCAAAGTCGAGTGATGTCCGTTTTCTGGTTGGGCGTGGCTAGGTGGGGTTGCGGGTGCTGTGCCGCAGGTTGGCGGCTGTGGGTCTGGAGCATCGTCTCGAGGGCCTGCTCTCTCGTATGTATGGACCCGGATACCCGGTTGGGGCGTTGAGTGGAGCGCAACCTGACGGCCCGTCATGCTTGGGTCGTGAGCGTTGTGCCGACACCGCAGGGGCACGACCCCGACGCCCTGGTGCGCCGGTGGACGCCTGGGGCCGAAGCGGGCGACGCGGTAGCCATGGTGGCTCTATCCGCGGCGTATGGGATGAAGCAGGACTGGGAGGCTGCCGAGCTGTGGGCACGACGTCTCCTGGACGGCGACCCGGATGGCGACCTGAGCTGGGTCGCCATGCGGGCGCTCGCGCAGATCCGGCAGGAGCGCGGGGACCGGGCCGGGGCCCAGCAGTGGAATCGCCGCGCGGACCAGGCGCAGAGCCGCATGTCCGCGGGGCTCGACTACGCGCGACTGCTCGCTCCGATCACCGAGCGCTTCGGTGATGTACCGGATCCGCAGCGGCTGCGCGCCGGCGCGCAGGCCGGCGACCTCGTGGCGATGACCGCCCTCGGCCTGCAGCTGCTGACGGAAGACGACCCGCAGCAGGCCGTGCAGTGGCTCACGCCGGGCGCCGAGGCCGGCGACACGCTCGCCATGTTCCTCCTCTGCGGCGCCCTGACTGCCCAGGGCGACGAGCAGGGCGCTGGTCGCTGGCTGGAGCGGGCCGCGCAGGGCAGTGGCGAGAGCATGCTGATGGACCTGTTCGGCGACTTCGCCGCGCGGACAGGCGATCACGAGAAGGCCCGCCATTGGAAGGACAGGGCACGGCAGGCCATGGCCGAGGAAGACGACACCGGCCCGGACACATGACAGCGAGTAACACCCGCAACCCGCACAGCCCCAGGACCTCGGCAAAGCCGCGTGATGCCCGTTTTCTGATCATGTAAGTTCGAGCAGGGTCAGCGGACGTTTCGGGTCGCGGGCGTTGCGGCGCAGTCCGGCGGCGATGTTGGCGGCTCCGGACAGGCGCAGGGCGCCGATGGCGAGGTTGCGGCAGGTGGCCATGGCGCGGGCGGCGTTGCCGATGCGCAGCTGGGAGGCGTCCTCGGCGAAGGTCACGTCTCTGACATGGTGCAGGGCCTCGACCTGCCAGTGCCCGCGGATGAGGGTGGCCAGTTGGGTGGGCGAGGCCTGATCTGCAGTCAGGCTGGTGACCGCGCAGACGGTCTTGATCGTGGTCTTGCCGCTCTTGCGGTCCACGCGGCGGCGTTTGATCTGGATCGCCTGGCGGGCTCCGGGGAACAACAGGTCGCTGACGGTGCAGGCCTTGATTCGGCGGATTTCCCGGCGTCCGTGCCCGTCGCTGCGGGTGCGCCCGTGCAGCGGGACCTGCCGCCACGGCAGGGCTTTGAGCTGCCGGTGCAGCTTCTTCTGATTGCGTTTCACGATCGCGATGTAGTGGGCGCCGTGCTCGTGCGGGTAGTGAGCGTGGCCGCGCTGGGTGTGTAGGGCGTCACTGGTGACCACGACGCCGCTCAGATCCTCGACGGTGTCCAGCAGCGGCCGGAAGCAAGTGACCTCGCCCGTCTTCTCCCCGACGTCGAGTTGCGCGAGCACCAGGCCGCTGGCGTGGTCGACGGCCGCGAGCAGGTGGATCTTGCGGCCGTTCGCGCGCGCGGCGCCCCGTAGGCTCTTGCCGTCCACCGCGAGCGCGCGCAGTGCGCGTCGCCGCTTCGCGCCTGCTCCGCGCGGGGCGGGCGGTTCGGGGCGGCGCGTGGCGAGCCACTGGCTCACAGCCCGGTCCAGCGCGTCACCGTCGACGCGCGAAAGAACCCTGCGGATGGTGGCCTCGCCGGGAACCGGGCAGCGTCCGGTCAGCCGCTCCGGCACCCCGCCGAGAGCGGCCAGCGCATCCGCCGCAGCGTCGGTGGCCCACTCGCCGACCGCGAGCAACGAGGTCGCGCCGGCCAGTACCGCCGCCGCGGCCAGGGCCAGGACGTACACCAGGCGGTGTCGCACCCCGCGCGGGGAGCGCGGATCGGGAACGGTAGCCAGGCACTCCAGCAACCCCGGACACTGCGCGGCCCGGACGGTTGCAGCGTCGCGCAGTTGGTCAAGCGCAGGCGGGATGGGGGAAGATACAGGCGCAGGCACGGTCTTCTTCGCTGGTCATGGGGCCTCGACAACCACCATGATCTTCGAAGGCCGTGCCTGCCTCACAATCAGGCCCCGACGATACACCCGAACCCGGACCAACCAGACGACTTCTCACTATGCCGGGGCCGCTGGGCCGGGTTCAGTCAAGGCTGGTCGCAAGGCCACCGCCGCCGGCGGCGCGCAGCGACCTTGACGGGTTCCGGCCCGCCCCGGAGGATCGGGTGCGCGGGAGGTTGGCAGGACACGGGGGCAGCAGCGGCGGCTACTTCTTTAAGTTGTACACCTCGTCATGGGTGCCGATGGCCTCCCAAACGATGTGCCTCTCGCCCTCGGCGACCTCGTCGCCGTAACGAAACAACGCCCGCCCGTCCTTGGCCCAGGTCAGCGACCAGATCTCGGTGTTGACCAGCTTATGCACCCGCAGTTCGGGGCTGAACGCTCCGCCGGCCTTGAGGTTGGCGATGAACACCGCCAACGCCTTCTTGAACGCCTCGCGCTGCTGGGCGTCGAGCTTGCCCCACTGCCGCTGGAACGCGGCCAGCGCCTCGTAGGTCGGCATCAGCCCTCATCCAGAGAGGCGAGGAACTCGTCCTCCGACCCGTACACGGTGGTGTTTCCCGCGATGCGGTCCGCCTCGGCCTCGGCGATGCGCGCCTGCCAGGTCGGGGTCCAGAACCAGGCTTGGTCCGCCGGGATCGACAGGGCCGGGGTCAGCACGATCCGGCCCTCCTCCTCGGTCACGATGAACTCGTCGCCTTCGGCCAGGTGCATTCGGTCGGCGATGTCCCGCGGGATGGTCATGATGTTCTTCTTGCGCAGGATCGTCTTGTTCGCGCGTTCCCTGGTCTGCATGACGCAACCCTCCGCTTGGACGACTTTCGTCCTAGACTACCATTCGTCCCAAGCAAGCGCGAGGGTGACTGTGGAGGCGGACGTGGAAGCTGACCCGATCATCGGCCTGGCCCGGATGTCCCCGATGACTGAGACCGTGGAGCAAACGCTCGCCGAAGCGGAGTAACAGACCGCTGAGGCTGAGTCGGCGTGAACAACCTCCGCAGATTCAGGCCCTCCCTACGGTCAGCCTCGGGGCGGGGTAAAGGGCCGGGCGGTCATGGCGGCGAAGACGAGGAATGACAAGCCCGGCACACCCCGACCCGCCCGCGCGCCCGCAGGGCGTGCCTTGAACCATGTAGAGCAAAGTTCAACCAGACCCGGTGCGCACCCGGTGCTCAGTCCCGGTCCGGCTCCGAGCTGCGCGTCTTGCGCCTGGTCTCGGGCTTGGAGTTCTTGGCAGCCGCGGCCAGCTCGGCGTTGTAGGCATCGATCTGCTCGGACGTCTTCACCGTGCCCTCGAGCTTGTCCCGGGCGTAGTTGCCCGGATACGCGCGCAGCCGGATGATCTCGTGCTTGGCCAGCTCCTAGCGGTCCGGATAGGCGCGCTCATAGCGCACCAGATCGTTGATCTCCGGGACCATCCCGGCGAGCTTGTCGAAGAACGCCCGCTTCGCCAGGGCCTCGGCCTCCAGGTCCTCGCGCTCCGCCGCGAGGTGGACATCAAGCATCCACGCCTCGATCTGGTCGATGATCCGGTCCCGGTAGGCGTAGTACATCAGCTCCGAATCGATCAACACCGGCTCGCGGCGTCCGCGGGTCCGGGGCCTTCGGGCCGGGTTCGGTCCAGGCTGGCCGCAGGCCACTGCGCGGCGGCGCGAAGCGGCCTTGACCGGTTCCGGACCGCCCCGGAGGATCGGGCGCGCGGGAATGCCGGGCCACCGGGCCGGTCGGCTCGCTATCCTAGGGGTATGACCGTCATGCGCGACGAGTTCCACCGCCTCGTCGACCTCCTGCCCGAGGAGGAGGTCGTCCCGCTGCTGACCTATGTGCGCGATCACGCCAGCGTCGATCTACCCGAGTCCCAGGAGCAGTGGCCACTGCCCGAGTTCGTCGGCATGTTCTCCAGCGGCGACCCGGACTTCTCCGAGTCCTCGGAAGAGTTCCTGCGCACCCGGCTCGGCGGGGCCGCCGACTCGTGATCCTCTGGGACACCGGCCCGCTGCTGGCCACCGTCGACCGCAGCGACAGGCACCACGCGGCATCCGTCGCCCTGATGCGCGCCACCCGCCGCCCCCTGCTGGTACCCGCCCCGGTACTGGTCGAAGTCTGCTACTTCCTGCAGGAACGGGTCGGCCCGAGAGCCGAGGCCGCCTTCCTGCGCTCGATCAGCGCCGGACACCTCACGCTCGTGCATCCCGAACCCGCGGACATCGACCGGGCCGCCGACCTGGTCGAGCAGTACGCCGGCTTCCCGCTCGGCACCGTCGACGCCAGCGTGCTCGCCATCGCCGAACGCCTGGAGATCACACAGATCGCCAGCATCGACCACCGCCACTTCCACGCGGTCAAGCTGCGCCACTGCGACGGACTGGAACTGCTGCCGGCCTGATGCGGGCACGCGCGCTCGCGATCACCGGGAGCGCGCACGGGTCGCTGACAGACCTGGATGACGGACCCTGACCCGGCTCAGTGGAACCACGCTCACGGTCATCCCGGCCCCCGTCCTGCCGACTTCGGGCGGGATGGGCCGGGCGGTCATGGCGGCGAGGACGAGGAATGACCGACCCGGCCCGGCCAAGCTGGGGGAGTGTGCCGAAAAAGGTGGGGATCAGTGGAGAGGACTGATTCCTATGACTATCGACGTTTTTGAAATGGAAAGTCCGATTGTGGTAGAGAGCGCCGAGGCGACCACCACGACCGCGACGGAGGCCGAGACGCCGACAGATCTGGCGGACCTGCTCGACGAGCAGGCGGTCGCGGCGCTGGCGGCGGCCCGGCGCCAGGCGGCCGAGGGCGGCTTGAAGCTGCTCGGCTCGGATGGTCTGCTCCAGGCGCTGACCAAGCAGATCATCGAGGCCGCGCTGGAGGCGGAACTGGACGAGCATCTGGCCGGTGCGCGTCAGGATCCGGACAACGGTACGGCACGCAACGAGCGCAACGGCCGACGCGGCAAGAAGATCGCCACCGAGGCAGGGCCGGTGCAGGTGATAGTGCCCCGGGATCGGGCCGGTTCCTTCGACCCGGCGGTGGTGCGCAAGTCCTCCCGGCGCACCTCGGGGATTGACGAGATGGTGATCTCGTTGGTGGGCAAGGGTCTGACCACCGGCGAGGTGGCCGCGCACCTTAACGAGGTGTTCGGGGTCGAGACCAGCAAGGAGTGCACACCGCGCTCCCGCCAGAACAGGCGGTGTTCGTCGCGGTAGTACTGCTGGACCCAGCCCAGGCGCAGCATCGAGACTGCCGGCAGGGTGCGCACATGCCCCGGTGCGTTGCGGTCCCAGGGCGTGCGTCAGCACGGTCAGGCCATCGGCGCCGATCCGCACCGCCAGTTCGGTGCGCTCATCCTCGGCCTTGGGCAACCGGTAGGCATCCACGCGCGGACCGTAGCGGGTGAACCAGTCGGCCGGCGCGAAGGAACGCAGCCAGTGCGGCTCGCTCGCGGCGATCGCCTCCAACGCCGCGCGCAGCGTTTCGCCGACCAACTCCAGCCGCTCGAGATCACGGATCGCGCCCAGCACATGGGTGGAATCGGTGCGCATCCGCCCGCCCGCACCGAGCAGATCGGCGGCGGCGAGCCGGTCGAGCACCGCATTGAACAGCAGCGACTGCGCGCTACCGGTCTCGGCCAACCGGGAACGGAACTCGCTGAGCACAGAAGAGTCAAACCCCTGATCGGTGAGCTCCAGGCCCAGCAGGTACTTCCAGTCAACCCGACCCCGAACGCAATCAGCGGCCTGCTGGTCAGTCAGGCCTTCGACGAACTGCAAAACGCTGACAATCGCCAGTCTGCCCGGCGAGGCGGCCGGGCGCCCGCGCTTGGCGAACAGATCGGCGAAGTCCTCGTCTGCGAACAGCGGACCGAACACGTCCCGCAGACGCATACAGAACGTCGGCCGCGCAAACGCCGCCCGCGCCACCCGCACCGTCTCGATCGGGACACCGCGATCCTCCCGCGGCCACAGGGACATCACCGCCACCAGCCCTCCAGCTCACCGCTCCCCATAATCAGCATGACAAGCCTGATCAAACCGGCAAGTTGGCGAACCCTGGCAAATTCGCCAGCGGAGTCCGAGCAGGCCGCGCTCAAGCGCCTGTACCTGGCCATCCTCTCGCTCGACCCGACCGGCAAGGCACCACAGCGCTGGTCGAACCGCTGGAAGCCGGTCCTCAACGCCTTCGAGATGGCCTTCGACGGGCGCCTGCACCCCGAGCACGACTCGGCCGGCGGAGTGAAAACCGGCGACACACCTTAAAGTCTGGGCACTGATTCACCGATACTCCAAGTAGACCAACGCCCACCAAAACAGACACAGACCCCGCTCGCCAGTGCTGCCGCAAGCTGCCCGCCCCGCGCCGCCTGCAATACCTGCACGGTGTGCTCACCTCCGCGCTCGCCCACGCCGTGCGCGAGGACCTGATCCCGCGCAACGTCGCCAAACAGGTCCAGACCCCTGCCGGACCCCCGCGCCGCTACGAGCCGCTCACCCTCACCGAAGCCCACGCCTTCCTCGCCGAAACCCGCCGCTTCCACAACGGCGAACTCTACGAACTCGCCCTACGCCTCGGCATGCCACGCGGAGAACTCGTCGGCCTGCGCTGGAGCGACATCGACCACGACACCGAAGCGCTCACGATCCGCAGAACTCTGCAACGCCTCAGAGGCCAAGGGCTGGTCGTGCTGCCCACCAAGACCAACTCCTCCGACCAGCGCATCCCGCTGTCCCCGCCCTGCATCAAGGCCCTCAAAGACCACCAGCGCTACCAGCAGGCCGAGCAAGAACGCGCCGGGGCGCTGTGGCAGGACACCGGCTACGTCTTCACCACCTCCATCGGCACACCCCTCGACCTCCAGCACGTCACAGGCCACGTGAAAACCCTCTGCGACCGCGCAGGCATCCGCCGCATCCGGTTTCATGATCTCAGGCATACCTGCGCCACCCTGCTCATCGAAACCGGCGTGCCCCTGATCACCGTGAAAGAACTCCTCGGCCACTCCAACATCACCATCACCGCCAACATCTACACCCACACCCGCCTCCCCCACCAAGCCGACGCCCTCACCCAACTCGACGCCCGACTCGACCCCGATCCGAAACCCCGCCGCGCACCCACTACCCCGCCCACAACCGACCGGACCCCGGACCCGAGCCCGCCGACGACACCCCCGACCCCACCAGCCAAGACGACAGAAACTAGCCGTCACCTGTAGCCGTCAAACCAGCCGTCAACCCGCTCAACACCGCACACAGGCCCCGCCGGAAAACCACCCGGCGGGGCCTCCGCTTATTTCAGACCGCCTCACCAGTCTTGCTAATTCGTGGCGAGTGCCGCCCTAACCTCGTTGAGCTGCTGAATTGCCGACTGACGGTCCTCGTCACTCTTCCAACTGGAGATTATCCACGAATTCCCGTAATTCACAGCGGCCTCGAACGCAGTCCTCGCCGATTCAATCATCGACCCCTGCGGGGGCATACCGGAAACCACCTGTAGCAAGGTTTCATCGTCTGCCAACGCCGCAGCGGAAGGCTCAAGCAAAGTGGCCGCGACAATCGCCGCAGCCGCGACGACTTCTTCAGGCACATACTCCTTCATGATCACTGCAGGATTGTCCGCTACCCGAGTCAAGACAGCTTCGACTCTGGCCACCCGCTCCTCGACGGGCAAGCCCTTGACCTGGTCAAGGAAGTCCTGCGCACTGTCGCTCATCAGTGGGCCGACGCCCCAAGTGCTCATTTACTGACCCCAATTCGATTGATCACCCAAGCCGTCCACGTAAAACTCGGGATCTCGCCGGTTGACGCAATGACCCTTCCTTACTGATCTGACGGTTGTTCAGGATCGTGTGGTGGCTGCGGCGTCTCGCCTCGTCCTGGTTGTTGCTGCTGGTCGTGGCCTGGTCGGGTCGGTGCGGCGGGGTGGTCGCTGGGCGGGATCGACTGGGCGGTCCGGGGTGGGCCGCGGCGCTGGTGTCGTCTTCGTCGGGGCGGGCAGGCGGTGCATGATGAGTTCCCGCTCGACGGTGCGGGTGCGCGGGGTGTCGGTTTTGCGGGTGGGCCAGTCGCGTGCGGGGCGTTGCAGGACGCGCGGGGTCGAGCGCGGCGGCCGGATGCGGATCAGCATCCTGGGAAGGTCCGCGATCAGGTCCCGCTCGGCTTTGGCCAGGCTAGAGGGGGGAAATCGCCGTGGCGACGCAGTCGCGCACGGCGTCGAGCAGTTCGGGGAACTTGATCCGGGTGACCTTGGTGTCCGCGCGGTGCGCGACGTGCGCGGTGACCAGGCGGACCGCCTGGTAGCAGCACAGCAGCCCCCACATCTCCTGGCGGACCATCGCCGGGCTCTTCGATCGCAGGACCGCGTGCGAGCCGCGGATCTCCACCTTCAAGATCTTGAAAAGGATCTCCACCTGCCATCGACAGGCGTAGAGCTGCGCCAGGGCCTCGGCCGGGTAGGCGGCCGGGTCGAGCAGCGTGGTGATCAGCGCGAAGACCTCGCTGATCCCGGTGTCGGCGTCCCTCACGGAATACTCCACGACGCGCACGACGATCTGTTCGCCCTTGCGCCGGCCCCGCAGCCGCGAGAGGTAGGTGCCGTCGGGCAGGACCTCGAGGATCGGCAGCGTGAACGACGCGGAGACCCGCCAGGCCAGATCCGCGCCGGTGCCGGCCGCGTCACGCCACAGCTCGAACGACGGGAATCCCCGATCGGCCAGGACCAGCATGCCGGGGGCGAACCGGGGCAGCAGCCGGGTGACCAGGGTCCGCTCGTCGACGCCGATGCTGTCGAAGACTGCACCCAGCAGCGCCATCGTGCCGCACTCGGCGAAAGCGAGCAGCCGCACCTGCGGCAGGACCCCGCCCGCGGGCACGGCGAACGCGGCCAGGTTCTGCGGGGTGGGCTTGACGTCGAACACCGTGCCGTCCAGCGACGCCACCCGCAGCCCGGCGAAGAACACCCCGTCCTCACCGGCCCGCCCGACCGGTCCGGCGCAGCCGGCGAACAGGTCGGCCATCACCGCCTCGCCCAGCCGGGCCCGGGCCTTGGCGATCGATCCGTCATACGGCAGCGGCGCCCGGCCATTCTCCTCGGCCGCCCAGCGCAGGCCCGCAGTGACCTTCCGCAGGACCCGGACGTAGCCGACACCCGACCACAGCCACATCCCGATCACGAAGTAGACCATCAGCCGGGCAGGCAGCGCCCTGGTCTTCAGCTCCTTGACACCAGCACGGCCAATCGCCGTGTCCACGACCCCGCGGGGGAACACCTGTGCCAGCAGCCCGATCGAGCCCTTATCAGACTCCTGCGCACCACCCGCGTCATCGCTCACAGCACGAGATCGTACAGCCCGGCATCAGGCCCCGACGACGCGCCGACCAGCCAACGAACTCACAAGCCTGGTCTATTCAGCTGGGCCTGGGTGAGCTAGCCCACTGATATGCGAAAGGCGCACCCTGCCTGCAAGGATGTGATTGTCGAGGTCATATCCAGCAGGGAACAGGGTGCACCCTTCAGGTGAGCAAGACTATCGGGTG
>DASUAR010000288.1:0-7481 GCA_035763685.1 Actinocrinis sp.
GGACGCTCCGGCCGCACGCCCAGGCTCGTCGCGCAGTGAACCATCTGCGCCTGGCGGCGCGTGGCGATTCGCCATCACGATCCCCGACAAAGCGGCGGCCGGATCGTTGCCTTGATACATTCCCCAACACCGCCTAGAGCGCGAGCGTCCAGGCGGCGTGCGTGTCGATCGGCTGGAAGCCGAGCCGACGGTTCACGGCGAGCATCCGGTGGTTGTCCACCGCGTTGTAGGTGTCGAGCATCGTCAGTGACGGCTCAGCGGTCATCAGCTCTCTGATCAGCTGTGCCTTGACGCGCACCGCGAGGCCGCGGCCGCGGTAGTCCGGCACGACGACGGTCTCGTTCTGCTCACCGCGCAACCCGTCGGCGGTGTGCGCACTGGAGAGCGCCGCGATCCGCCCGGTCGTCCGGTCGATCAAGCAAGCCGTGTACTCGCGCAGCCCCGCCTGCACCGCGGCGTTTTCGCGGTGGCGGACCTCGGCGGAGGTGAATGGCGAGAACGGAGCGGGGGCGGGGGAGGGCCCTGATGTCAATGCGGCCATTGCCCCGGCCGGTTTCGGAATCGCCGTCGTCGGCGCGGCATGCAGGCAGTCGAGTGCCTTGACGTAGCCGGGGAGGAAGTCGTCCGGGCAGCGGCTCTTCCAATGCAGCGGCAGCAGACCGTCATCGGGCGCCGGACGCGCGTGCCGACTTCGCGCCTGCTGGGGACCTGGACCCTCCACGGCCTGCACTATCGCGGTCACGTGCTTGTGGGAGGCGTTGCCGCGGAACTCACTGCCCGCGAAGTCACCGCCGCGAACCTCGACGCCGCGTAGCTCGAGCCGCGAGCGCAGGTCACGCCCCGCGATGAACAGGCCGTGCCTTGCCGCGAACGCCTCGCTAGCGCGCGTACGCGGCGCATCGAGTACCAAGCGCGACCGGTGTAACGCGCGTGCCGCCTCGGTTAACGCATCGAGCAGTGCGGAGCCGACGCCGCAGCGGCGCGCGGAGGGGTGCACGGTGATCGCCGCGTGCGCCAATTCCCGATGGAACGCCTCATACAGCCCGAGCCTGGCCCACCCGGCCGCGCCCCCGGCCGCGTCGGTCGCCGCGAACAGCATCCGCTGCCCTCGGTAAGGCGGGACCAGCAGCCCGCGCAGTTCGGCCGGACTGGCCGGCGGCTCGCCCGGACGGTCCGCGAGGTCCGCGGCGTTCTGGCAGGCCAGCAGCCAGCTGAGCTCGGCCGCGCGCAATCCGCCCGGCCCGAGCTCCAGCGCCGTCACCCGCCACTGGCGAGGCGGGCAGGTTGAAGCGAAGAGGCCGCGCACGGTTCCATCTCACAGCCTGCCGGCCCGTCGATCTAGGAGAAACGCTCATGAAACGCTGATTTTTCAGTCCCGGGACGGCAAATTCCGGCCGAAGCGGCGATCCAAGATCGTCCCGGCCTGTCCGGATCGTGGACGTCGGCGGGGCCGGAGTGGCCGTAGCGTGCCGCGGTCGGCTACCGTGGGTCTCCTATGTACGCCAAGCGGCTGCTTCTTACCTGCCGCGGCGGGGGTCTGTAGACCACAGACCGGCACCCTCGCCGCGGTGATGGTCGTTGCTTTCGTTTGTCTTTCCGCCGGTCACTTCCCCTCGACAGGCGATGGAGACCAAGCAACATGACCAAGCAAGCGAGCACGAGCGACTATCCCGGTGCTTATCCCGACACTGCGCAGCAGCCCTCTGGGATGCCGATCCACAAGTACGTACCCTTCACGCCCGTCGCGCTGGCGGATCGCACGTGGCCGGACAAGGTCATCACGCAATCCCCGCGCTGGTGTGCGGTAGACCTGCGTGACGGCAACCAGGCGCTGATCGACCCGATGTCCCCGGCGCGCAAGCTGGAGATGTTCGATCTGCTGGTCCGAATGGGCTACAAGGAGATCGAGGTCGGCTTTCCCGCGGCCAGCCAGACCGACTTCGACTTCATCCGGCAGATCATCGAGGAGAACCGGATCCCCGACGACGTGGTGATCCAGGTCCTGACCCAGGCCCGCGAGCACCTGATCGAGCGCACCTTCGAGTCGATCCGCGGGGCCAAGCAGGCGATCGTGCACCTGTACAACTCCACCTCCACCCTGCAGCGCCGGGTCGTCTTCGGGCTCGACCGCGAGGGCATCAAGGAGATCGCGGTGGAAGGCGCGCGGCTGTGCCGCAAGTACGCCGAGCAGATGCCTGAGACGGACGTGCTGTTCGAGTACTCGCCCGAGTCGTACACGGGCACCGAACTGGACTTCGCGGTCGAGGTCTGCGACGCCGTCAACGACGTGTGGCAGCCGACCCCGGACCGCAAGGTGATCATCAACCTGCCGGCGACCGTCGAGATGGCGACGCCGAACGTCTACGCCGACTCGATCGAGTGGATGAACCGGCACCTGAAGTACCGCGACTCGGTGGTCCTGTCGCTGCACCCGCACAACGACCGCGGTACCGCAGTCGCGGCTGCGGAGCTGGGCTACCAGGCCGGGGCCGACCGCATCGAGGGCTGCCTGTTCGGCAACGGCGAGCGCACGGGCAACGTATGCCTGGTCACCCTGGGCTTGAACCTGTTCTCACAGGGCATTGACCCGCAGATCGACTTCAGCGACATCGACGAGATCCGCCGGACCGTCGAGTACTGCAACCAGCTGCCGGTCCACCCCCGGCACCCTTACGGCGGCGACCTGGTCTACACGGCCTTCTCCGGCTCGCATCAGGACGCGATCAAGAAGGGGTTCGAGCACCTGGAGCGGGACGCGGCCGCGGCCGGCAAGACCACGGACGAGATCCTGTGGGCCGTGCCTTACCTGCCGATCGACCCCAAGGATGTCGGCCGCACGTACGAGGCCGTGATCCGGGTGAATTCGCAGTCCGGCAAGGGCGGGGTCGCCTACATCATGAAGACCGACCACCAGCTCGACCTGCCGCGCCGCCTGCAAATCGAGTTCTCGCAGGTGGTCCAGGCCAAGACCGACGCCGACGGCGGCGAGGTGAGCCCGGCGCAGATTTGGGCGGCCTTCGCCGACGAATACCTGCCGGTGGACGAGGCGCCCTGGGGCCGGTTCCGGCTGGCCGGACACCGCAACGAAGCGTCGAGCGACGGCAAGGACGCGCTCTCGGTGGACCTGGAGGTCGACGGCGTGAAGCAGACCGTCGAGGCGGCCGGTAACGGACCGATCGACGCGTTCGTCAGCGCACTGGCCGGGTTCGGCGTGGAGATGCGGTTCCTCGACTACGCCGAGCACGCGATGTCGGCGGGCGGCGATGCGAAGGCGGCCGCGTATGTCGAGTGCGCGATCGGCGACCGTGTGCTGTGGGGCGTAGGCATCGACGCGAACATCGTCACAGCCTCGCTGAAGGCAGTCGTCTCCGCCGTCAACCGTGCAGTGCGGTAACACGTCGCCCCGCTAAACGGAGCAGCCCCTACGAGGGGCGCACCGCTGCGCAGAGCGCGCCGTCGCCACCTTTCACGCAGTGCTCTGCGTTACGAAGGCGGCACGATACGGAGGCGATCCTTCCCACAGTGTCGCCGGAACCAATACGCTGACGGGTCGCGTCATCGGGCGCGACAGATCTCGGTTTGTCGGGCGCGGTCGCAGCGACCGCGCCCGACAAACCGAGATCTGCGTTCGCCAACCTGTCTTCGCGCTCAGGGGGTAAATCCGTGTTCTTCCTCATCTGGGGGTTCAAGGTCCGCTTCAAGGTGCTTGATCACGGCACCTTCTTCTGCCCGCGCTGCGGCGGCGACCGCCCATATGAGCGTCGGCAGGCCAAGCGCTGGTTCCACATGTACTACATTCCGATCTTCCCGACGGCGACCCTCGGCGAGCAGATCCGCTGTGGCGTGTGTCAGACCTCGTTCACCGAGTCGGTGCTCAGCCGGCCGACCTCGAGCCAGCTGTCCGCGCTGCTCATCGACGCGGCGCGGGGGACCATCGTGCACGTGCTGCGTACCGGCTCGACCGAGTCGCCCGCCGCCCGCGCCGCCGCGGTCACCGAGGTGAGCCGCGCCGGGCTGCCCGCGTACACGGACGAGAGCCTGACCGCGGACCTCGACGTCGTTCCCGGCGACCTCTCACAGCTCTACGCGTCGCTCAGTCCGCAGTTGGCCGACACGGGCAAGGAGTCGCTGCTCGGCGCGGCCGCTCGGGTCGCACTCGCCGACGGTCCGCTCACCGATCTGGAACGCCAGGTGCTGGTCTCGACCGGCGCCGCGCTCAGCATGACGGCGACACACACCGCAGGCGTCATCGCGCTCGCTGAACAGGCCGCGCGCGCGTAACGCATCGAGAGCCGTACAGCCGGCCGTCGACGTCACCGAGTGTGGCTGCGGCGGCCGGCTGTGCAACGCAGACGGCTCTGTGTGGAGGTTGCGTGCAGAAGGCCCGCAGCGAGCCGCAGACCGGGTACGACATGCGAGAATGAGCGAGTGAGCCTGCATCGCGCCGACGGGATCGTCCTGCGCACCCAGAAGCTGGGTGAGGCGGATCGGATCATCACGATCCTGACCCGCGAACAGGGCCGGGTTCGGCTGGTGGCCAAGGGCGTGCGGCGCACCACCTCGAAGTTCGGCGCGCGTCTCGAACCCTTCGCGCACGTGGACTTCCAGGTCTTCTTCAAGCACAACCGCTCGCTCAACATGATCACCCAAGCCGAGACCATCGCGCCGTACGGCGAGCGGATCGTGAACGACTACAGCCGCTACACCGCCGGTACCGCGATGCTCGAGACGGCCGAACGCCTTACCGACGCCGAGGGCGAGCCCGCCGTTCAGCAGTACCTACTGCTGCTTGGCGGCTTGCGCGCGCTCACGGCGGCGGAACACGCGCCCGGCTTGGTGCTCGACGCGTTCATACTGCGCTCGATGGCCGTGGCTGGTTACGCACCCTCGTTCTACGACTGCGCGCAGTGCGGGGCCGAGCCGGCGGATAACGCACCATGGCGCTTCTTCGCCGTGGCTGCTGGGGGAGTGGTGTGCCCCTCGTGTAAGCCACCCGCCTCTGCGGTACCGCAGCGAGCCACGCTCGACCTGCTCGGCGCGTTGCTCGCGGGAGAGTGGGAGACCGCCGACGCGAGCGAGGAACGGCATCGGCGCGAGGGCAGTGGACTGGTGGCGGCCTACCTACAGTGGCACGTCGAGCGTGGGCTAAGGTCGCTGCGACTGGTGGAACGGTAAGGGAAAAGAAGTGCGACGCAAGATCCAGACCGCCTTTTCGACCGGAACCCGCGGCCCGCGGACGTTCCGCGACCCGAAGCCGCACAAGGACGGCGCGGAGCCGCCGAAGATCCCGGCCGAGCTGGTGCCCAAGCACGTTGCGATCGTCATGGACGGCAACGGGCGCTGGGCCAAGGCGCGGAATCTGCCGCGTATCAAGGGCCACGAGGAAGGCGAGAAGTCGCTGTTCGACGTGGTCGAAGGCGCGGTGCAGATCGGCGTGACGCACATCAGCGCGTACGCCTTCTCCACCGAGAATTGGAAGCGCTCGCCGGACGAGGTGCGCTGGCTGATGGGCTTCAACCGGCTCACCATCCGGCGCCGCATCGATGAGATGGACGAGCTCGGGGTCCGGATCCGGTGGGCCGGCCGCAGGCCGCGGCTGTGGAAGTCGGTCATCGACGAGCTGGAGATGGCCGAGGAGCGCACCAAGAACAACGACCGCTTCACGTTGACGATGTGCGTCAACTACGGCGGCCGGGCGGAACTCGCGGACGCCGCGGCGGCGATGGCCCGCGACGCGGTCGCCGGCAAGCTGAACCCGAACCGCATCGACGAGCGCACCCTGGCCCGCTACCTCGACGAACCGGACCTGCCGGACGTGGACCTGTTCCTGCGCTCCTCCGGCGAGCAGCGCACCTCGAACTTCATGCTCTGGCAGGCCGCCTACGCCGAGATGGTGTTCCTCGACACGCTCTGGCCGGACTTCGATCGGCGCGACCTGTGGCGCGCGATCGAGATCTACGCCGAGCGGGACCGCCGCTTCGGCGGTGCGATTCCCAATGCGGTCGCCTGACCGCGCACCCTCTAATTCAAATTCTCCGAAATACCTGCTGTATTACGGCCGGGTCGGCGCCGTTCCACAGTCCGATGGTCCATATTCCGTTGCGGGCCCGAGTAGAACCCGGAGATGCTCGGGCCATGGAATCGGAAGAAGAGGCGCTACCGCCGGCCCTCGCTCCAAACATCGGGCCACCTGAGCGCATCGAGGTCGAGGGGATCGTCCTGCGCCGCTGGACGCCGGACGACCTCCAGGCGCGCTTCGAAGCTCTCCTCGCATCATATGAACACCTGCGGCCGTGGATGGCATGGATTCAAGAACCGCCCACGCTGGAGGGGCAGCGTGCCTTTGACGAGTTGCGCGGCGATGCCTGGCTCGGCGAGGACAGTTTCGCCTACGGCATCTTCGACGCCGCCGACGGATCGGTGCTCGGCGCGATCGGCGTGCATGACCGAGTCGGCCCGGGCGGCCTGGAACTCGGTTACTGGTGCCATGTCGCGCACACCGGCAAGGGGGTCATGACCCGCGCCGCCGGTGAGCTGACCCGGATCCTGCTCGAACTCGACGGGATCGAACGGGTGGAGATCCACTGCGACGAGGCCAACACGCGCAGCGCGGCCATTCCCCAGCGGCTCGGCTACCGCCTCGACCGGATCGAGGAGGACGGCGTGCGCGCACCCTTTGAAATCGGCCGCGGCATGGTCTGGATCAAGGAGCGCGAAAACACCGGCGCACCGGCCGGCTGACCGCGATCACCCTAACGATCGGCGCAGTGCGCACACGTGCCGAAGATCTCCAGCGTGTGCGCAACGTCCGTGAATCCGTGCTCAGCCGCGATCCGGTCCGCCCAGGACTCCACCGCCGGACCCTCCACCTCGACCGTCCGACCGCATCCGCGGCACACCAGATGGTGATGGTGGCTGCCCGAACTGCATCGGCGGTACACCGCCTCGCCGTCGTCGGTGCGTACGACGTCTACCGCGCCGGCGTCGGCGAGCGACTGGAGGGTGCGGTACACCGTCGTCAGGCCCACCGAATCGCCGCGGTGCTTTAGCCGATCATGCAGCTGCTGCGCAGACTGGAAGTCGTCGGTCTCCTCAAGCAGTGCAGTCACCGCAGCCCGTTGCCGGGTCGAACGGCCGGGTGCGGGAACCGACGGGCGCAGCCCGCCGCTCTCGGTCTCGCTCATCGCCGGTACTCCTTGCTACGGGTGAATCTCCCCCAAAACTACCCCTGACGCGGCCGCGCGCGCCCGAGCCATTGTGCCATCGCGCGCCTTTCCACGCGCTCGGCCGAACGGGCGCAGTAACCGTGCTATTCCACCGGCACTCCGGTATTCGCCCGCCGCGTGGAACGCGTTGGAAACCCGGCGCTCACCCTCGGTACGCTTTCCCTCTTAGTTGACCGCACACCAGCCGGGTGTGATGGCGAACAGAGCAGACAAGAGAGCACACCGTGCCCGCCGACAAGATCGACACCATCGTCC